>DAOTNL010000021.1:0-20633 GCA_035450765.1 Kiritimatiellia bacterium
CGTCGGCGCCCATCGCGGCGGTTTCGTAGACCTGGTAGGGGTCGAGGATGAAGTCCTTGCGCAGGACGGGCAGCTCGACGACTTCGCGGGCGCGCTTGAGGTCCTTGGCGGAGCCCTTGAAGAATTCCGGTTCGGTCAGCACGGAAATCGCGGCGGCCCCGCCGGTCTGGTAGGCCAGGGCGAGATCGCCGGGATGCAGGTCGGGGCGGATGTCGCCGAGCGAGGGCGACGCACGCTTGATTTCGGCGATGACGCGCACGCCGGGGCGGGCGAGGGATTCGGCGAAGCCGCGGAAGTCCTCGCGCTTGGCGGCGAGGCGTTCCAGTTCGGCTTGCGGCTTGAGGTGGCGCGCGGCGGCGATCTCGTCGCGCTTGGCGGAAAGGATTTGGTCTAAAAAGGACATGATGGATAAGTATTCAGGAGTCAGAATTCAGGATTCAGAATGGTAGACTTGGAAAAGCGGTCGGACCATCCATATTCTTGCATTCGTGCGAACGATTCCATTCTGAATCCTGACTCCTGAATTCTGGATACGGGCTGTTTCTCAAGTCTTCGAGAATGCCACCAGTTTCTCCAGTTTGTCGAGCGCGGCGCCGGAGTCGATGGCGGCGGCGGACATCCGGATGCCCTCGGCCAGGTCCGCGCAGCGGTTGGCGGACAGGAGGGAAGCGGCGGAATTGAGCAGCACGATGTCGCGCTTGGGGCCGGTGATTTTGCCCTCGAGGATGCCGCGGGTGATGGCGGCGTTGTCGGCGGGGGCGCCGCCCTCGAGGTCTTCGTTCGTGCAGTAGTTCTCGAAATAGACGGCCGGATCGATGTCGTAGGTCTTGATGCGGCCGTCCTTGAGTTCCGAGCAGCGCGAAGTGGTCGTGAGCGTGATTTCGTCCATGCCGTCGTGGCCGTGGACGACCAGCACGCGGCGGGAACCGAGTTTCTTGAGCACTTCGGCGAAGGTTTCCGTGAGTTCCGGGGCGAAGACGCCGAGGAGCTGGCAAGGGGCGCCGGCGGGATTGGTCAGGGGACCGAGGAGGTTGAACAGCGTGCGCACGCCCATCTGCTTGCGAACGGGTCCGGCGAAGCGCATGGCCTTGTGGAACGACGGGGCGAACATGAAGGCGATGCCGATTTCGTTGAGCGCCTGCTCCATGAGTTCGGGCGCGGCAGACAGGTTGAAGCCGAGGCATTCGAGGCAGTCCGCGCTGCCGCTCTTGCCGGAACTGGCGCGGTTGCCGTGCTTGGCGACGACGGCGCCCGCGCCGGCCGCGACGAACGCGACGGTGGTGGAGACGTTGAAGGTCATGCCGCCGTCGCCGCCGGTGCCGACGGTGTCGAGGGTGTCGGGCGCGAGCGACTGCAGGCGGGTCGCGGCGGCGCGCATGGCGCGGGCGGCGCCGGCGATCTCGTCGATGGTCTCGCCCTTGGCGGACAGCGTGCCGAGGAAGGCCCCGATCTGGCCTTCGGTGAATTCGCCGGAGAGCATTCCGTGGATGGCTTCGAAAGCCTCGTCTTCGGTGAGGTCCTTGCGGGCGATGAGTTTCTTCAGCAGGGCGGTGACGTTCATGGCGGGCCTTTCAAGAGATGGAGCCGAATATCCAATATCCAATGATCAATATCCAAGGTTCAAGTGAACAGCCGGATCAACCTTCTGAATCCTGGCTTCTGACTCCTGAATTCTCGGAATATCGCAGGAAATTCCGCAAAATCCGCTTGCCGACGGGGGTCATGATGGATTCGGGATGGAACTGGATGCCTTCGACGGCGAACTGCTTGTGGCGGATGCCCATGATTTCGCCGTCGTCGACGGCGGTGGCGGAAACTTCGAGGCAGTCGGGGAGGGATTCCGGCGCGAGGGCGAGGGAATGGTAGCGCATGGCTTTGAAGGGGCGGCTGTCGAGGCCTTTGAAGATGCCTTGGCCGTCGCAGGACACCTCGGAGACCTTGCCGTGCATGAGTTTCTTGGCGTGGACGACCTGGCCGCCGAAGACGAGGCCCATGGCCTGGTGGCCGAGGCAGACGCCGAGCAGCGGGATTTTGCCCGCGAAGGCGCGGATGGCGTCGCACGAGACGCCGGCGTCCTCGGGGCGGCCGGGGCCGGGGGAGATCACGATGGCGGCCGGCGCGAGCTTCTCGATCTCGGCGACGGTGATCGCGTCGTTGCGGTAGACCTGCACGTCGGCGGCCATCTCGCGCAGGTACTGCACGAGGTTGTAGGTGAAGGAATCGTAGTTGTCGATCATCAGGATCATAAGATGGTTGGTGGTTGGGGGTGGATGGTTGATGGTTAGGAACGGGCGGAGGTTTCGGCTTTCTGGGCGGCTTGGAGCAGTTCGAGGGCGCGGGCCATGGCGGCGGCCTTGTTCTGGGTTTCGCGCAGTTCGGAATCGGGATCGGAATCGGCGACGATGCCGGCGCCGGCGCGGATGGTCAGGCGGCCGTGTTCGGCGACGGCGGTGCGGATGCAGATGCAGAAGTCCATGTTGCCGTCGAAGGAAACGTAGCCGACGGCCCCGCCGTAGGGGCCGCGGGGCTCGTCTTCGAGGTCGGCGATGATTTCCATGGCGCGGATCTTGGGCGCGCCGGAGAGCGTGCCGGCCGGGAACGAGGAGGCGAACAAGTCGAAGGCGTCGTGGCCGGGCTCGAGGTCGGCGACGACGTTGGAGACGAGGTGCATGACGTGCGAATAGCGCTCGACGATCATGAGGTCGGTGACCTGGACGGTGCCGGGGAGGGCGACGCGGCCGAGTTCGTTGCGGCCGAGATCGACGAGCATGAGGTGTTCCGCGCGTTCTTTTTCGTCCTGGAGGAGGCTGTCGGCCAGCTTGCGGTCCTCCTGCTCGGTGGCGCCGCGGGGGCGCGTGCCGGCGATGGGCCGGAGCGTGGCGGTGCGGTGGTCGAGGCGGATCATCGTTTCGGGGGAAGATCCGATGAGGGTGCAGCCCTGCGCCTTGAGGAAGAAGAGATAAGGCGACGGATTCACGTGCCGTTGGGCGCGGTAGAGGCTGACGAGGTCGTCCGGCGCGGGGCCCACGAACGACTGCGAGAGGACGCATTGGATGATATCGCCCTCGTAGACGTGGTTCTTGACCTTCGCGACCATGTCCTTGAAGTGCTCGGGCGGGCGGACGGCCTGCGGGAGGCGGATGGGGGTCTTGCCGGTGGGAGAGCCGGCGGGAACGGGCTGGGCCAAGGTGGCGAGGAGTTCCTGCACGCGGGCGGTGGCGGCGTCGAAGAGCGCGTCGGCTTCGCCGTCCGCCTTGAACGCGAGCGCGACGGCGGTGAGCGTGTGGTTGACGTTGTCGAAGATGAGCAGCGTGTCGGGGATGACGAACTCGGCCAAGGGGCGCTCGGGCGGCAGCTTATTGGGGACGCGCGGCTCGAAGAAATGGATCATTTCATAGGCGAAATAGCCGACGAGGCCGCCGCAAAAGCGGGGCAGGCCGGGCAGGTGCGCCAGCTTGTAGGGCTTCATCAGGTCGCGCAGGACGGCGAGGGGCGCGCCCCGGTGGGGGATGCGCTTTTCCTCGATGCCCTGGCGGACGACGACGTCGTGGCGGTAGACGGCGACCGTGGCGCGGGCGGAGACGCCCATGAACGAATAGCGGCCCCAGCGCTCGCCGCCCTCGGCGCTTTCCAGCAGGAAGAGGTGGGGGTGGTGCGGGGCGAAGCGGGCGAGCACGGAGACGGGCGTTTCGGTGTCGGCGAGGATGCGCGCGCCGACGGGGACGACGGAGGCGGACTCCAGCAAGGTGCGGAACTCCGCGCGGGGCGGGAACGTTTCGAGCAACATGGGTTTTCCTGGGTTCATGAAATCTTCTACGGGCGATGTTTCTGCATATAGAAACACCGTTTTCGGGAAACGTCAAGCCCGGGATGAAAAATTGTGCGTTCGCCATGGGAACCCGCCCGTTGCGGCGAGGGACAAGGCCGCCGACGACAGGGTATTGTTTTATAAAACAATACCCATTTTCGCCGCCAGGGGGAGGAAGCGGCGCCCTGCGCCATCGGAAAGCAAGAAGGGTTGCGGGCATTGACTTTGCGGGAGCGAGAGGGTAGTTTTCGCCCTTTTAGGAAGGATTCTGCCCAGTTCCATGAAGTCTGATCACAACGGTTTGGAGACGATGCGCCACAGCGCGGCGCACGTGATGGCGGCCGCGGTGCGCCGCCTGTGGCCCGATGCCCTCTTCGACATCGGTCCGGACACCGCCGACGGTTTTTACTACGATTTCGACCTGAAGCACCGCCTGACGGCCGAAGATTTTCCCGCGATCGAGGCCGAAATGGCCAAGATCGTCGCCGAAAACGTCCCCTTCGTGCGCGAGGAAAAGACCCGCGCGGAAGTCTGGGACATGATGTCCAAGCGCGGCCAGAAGTACAAGCTGGAGCGCCTGGCGGACATTCCCGAGGGCGAGACCATCAGCCTGTACCACAGCGGCGACTTCACCGACCTGTGCCGCGGGCCGCACGTCGCGAGCACGGGAGAGATCAAGGCCTTCAAGCTGACCTCCGTGGCCGGCGCGTATTTCCGCGGCGACGAGAAGAATCCGATGATGCAGCGCCTCTACGGCACCGCGTTTCTGTCGCAGGCCGACCTCGACGCGCACCTGAAGATGCTGGAAGAGGCCAAGCTGCGCGACCACCGCACGCTGGGGCGCGATCTGGACCTGTTCAGCATCCAGGAAAGCGTGGGCCCCGGGCTGGTGCACTGGCACCCGAAGGGGGCGCGCATCCGCGCGACGATCGAGGAATTCTGGCGCCGCGAGCACTACCGCGCCGGCTACGAGATGCTCTACACCCCGCATATCGGCCGCGCCGGCCTGTGGGAAACCTCGGGCCACCTCGGCTTCTACGGCGAAAACATGTACGCGCCGATGGAGATCGACGAGCAGCGCTACTACATCAAGCCGATGAACTGCCCGTTCCACATCCAAATCTACAAGACGCACAAGCGCTCGTACCGCGAGCTGCCGCTGCGCTGGGCGGAGCTGGGCACGGTCTACCGCTACGAGCGCGCCGGCGTGCTGCACGGCCTGATGCGCGTGCGCGGCTTCACCCAGGACGACGCGCACATCTATTGCGCCGAGGAGCAGGTCGAAAGCGAAGTGCGCGAATGCGTCCGCTTCGCCATCGCCATGTGGAAGGCGTTCGGCTTCGAGGACATCACCGCCTATCTCGCCACCCGGCCCGAAAAGGCCGTGGGCGATCCTGCCCGCTGGGAAATCGCCCAGCGCTCGCTGGAGGCCGCCCTGAAGGCCGAAGGCATCGCCTACGAAATGGACGAAGGCGGCGGCGCGTTCTACGGCCCCAAGATCGACCTCAAGACGCGCGACGCCATCGGCCGCGAGTGGCAGATGAGCACCGTGCAGTTCGATTTCAACCTGCCCGAGCGCTTCGACATGGTCTACGTCGGCGCGGACGGCAAGGAGCACCGGCCTTTCATGGTGCACCGCGCGCTGCTGGGCAGCCTGGAGCGGTTCTTCGGCATTTTGATCGAACACTACGCCGGCGCCTTCCCGCTGTGGCTCGCGCCCGTGCAGGCCGTGCTGATCCCCGTGACGGACAAGCAGACGGCGGCGGCGAAAGAAGTCGCCGCAAAGCTGCGCGCGCAGGATTTCCGGGTGGTCGTGGACGAACGCGCCGAGAAGATGGGCGCGAAGATCCGCGACGCGCAGATGCAGAAGGTCCCCTACATGCTCGTGCTGGGCGGTCGGGAGATCGAGAACGGAACGGTTTCGGTCCGCGGCCGGGTGGCCGGGGACCTGGGCGCCATGCCGCTGGACGCGTTCATCGCGAAGATGGACGCCGAACGGCGGGTGGCGCTGGACTGAAAACGCCAGGCGGAGCGGCGCCGAGCTCCCGAATCCAAAGGAAAGAATGGCCTTACCGACAAATCCCCGAGATCCGCGCGGCGGTTTTCCCACGCGCATCAACCAGCGCATCCGCGTTCCCGAAGTCTTCCTCATCGGGCCGGGCGGCGAACAACTCGGCGTCGTGGACACCCGCGACGCGCAGGACCGGGCCCGCGCGGCGGGGCTGGACCTGGTGGAGATCTCGCCGACGGCGCGGCCGCCGGTCTGCCGGATCATGGATTACGGCAAGTTCCAGTACGAGAAGAGCAAGAAGGAAAAGCAGAACCGCCGGAACGCCTCGGCCACGCGCGTCAAGGAAATCCAGCTGCATCCCAGCGTCGGCGACCACGACTACGCCGTCAAGCTGCGCCACATGATGGAGTTCCTCGGCGAAGGCCATCGGGTGAAGGTGGCGCTGTTTTTCCGGGGTCGCGAAAACGCCCACAAGGAACTCGGCTTCGATCTGATGAACCGCGTGCTGGCGGACGTCCGCGAAATCGGCATCGTGGAACAGGCGCCCAAGCTGATGGGCCGCAACATCCTGATGGTGTTGATGCCCAATCCCAAGGCGCGCCAGACGGCCAAAACCCCGCCGCCGGCCTGAGGCGCGGCGGAATTCCGGCGGATTTGGCTGGACGGGCCGCGGCAAATCCCGTACAAGTCGCCGCCTGTTTTGGAATCAGTGGGAATCAAGCCCGGGTGCGCGGCGCCGGGGCGGCAAGGACAACGGAACCATGGCTACGAAAGTAAAAAAGAAAACGCGCAAGGCGGTGGCCAAGCGCTTCAAGAAATCGGCGACCGGCAAGCTGCTGCACAAGAAGCCGGGCCGGCGGCATTTGGCCGCCAGCAAGACCCGCAAGCAGAAGCGGCGCCTGCGCCAGACCATCCAGGCCGGCGGCAAGATGGCCAAGTCCCTGTCGCTGGAACTGGGCGTTTAACCCCGCCGATCAAGTCAGGAGAAGATCATGCCGAGAGTCACCAATGCCGTCGCGAGCCGCAAGCGCCGCAAACGCCGTCTGAACCAAGCCAAGGGCTTTTACGGAAGCCGCAGCAAGCTGTTCCGCATCGCCACGGAAGCCGTCGATCGCTCGATGGTCCTCAGCTATACCCACCGCAAGGACAAAAAGCGCGACTACCGCGGCCTGTGGATCACCCGCCTCGCCGCGGCCTGCAAGCTCAACGAGATTTCCTACAGCCGGTTCATCGAAGGCCTGAGCAAGGCCGGCATCGAACTGAACCGCAAGATGCTCTCGGAAATCGCGATCCACGACGCGGAAGGCTTCGCCTCCCTCGCCCAGATCGCCAAGAGCAAGGCCACCATCGCCAAGAAGGCGGCGAAGTAATCCGCGGGTCCACCGATGCGCGACGCGCGGGCTTCGGCCCGCGCGTTTTCGTTTGTCCGGCGCGCGGGCCCGCGCGCTAGGTTTTGCGGACGGGGAGCAGCGCCGCGCCGATCAGCAGCGCGCCGACCAGCAGCGTCCACAAGTTGGCCGGTTCGCGGAACACGAACAGGGAGACGGCGACGCCGAGGGGAATCTTGAGGTTGTTCATCACGGCGAGCTGGCCGGCGGAAACGAGCCGCGCGCCGCGGTTCCACAGGAAGAAGCAGAGGCCCGAGGCCACGACGCCGAGATAGGCGAGCACGGCCCACTGCAAGGGGGACGGCGCGGGCGGCGCGTCCGCGAGGGCGAGCGGCAAGGCCATGGGGGTCAGGACGGCGAACCCGCCGGCGTGCATCCAGAAAAAGACGCGGTGGTCGGGCAGGGGCCTGTCGAGGCGGGCCATGAGCGCGCGGTAGGCGAGCTGGCCGGCGGCGAAGCAGAGGTTGGAAACCTGCACGAGCAGGAACCCGACGAGCGGGGCGGCGGATTCCAGTTCGGCCCACTTGATGACCGCGGCGCCGCCGACGGCCAGCGAAGCGGCCACGAAATTGAAGGGGCGGAAGCGGCGCGAGCCCAGATCGCTCAGCAGCGCGACCAGGATCGGCGTCATCACGGTGAAGAGCGCGACTTCATGGGATTTGAGATAGCGGAAGCTGGCGAGATAGGCCCAATACATCAGGCCGAACTGGGCCGCGCCGGCGGCGAAGAGGCCCAGGCCGGTCTTCCACGGCACGCGGCGCACGAACGGCAGGAACACCAGCGCCGAAAGCGCCAGGCGCACCCAGCCCACCCAGGCCGAGGGCAGCCCGGGCAGGAATTTGCCGATGAGGCCGAACGAAAAGGCCCACACGAACGAAACGAAGATGAGATGGTTCATGGGCGGGAAGTATGGGGAAGCAAATCGGCAAACATAAGGAAAAAACAGAAAAATTTTCGGCGGCGCGGAGGATGCTTGACCGGCCTTTCGGAGGAGGCCTATTCTCCTGTTGTTCCGCAGGAGATTGCGGGCGGGACAAGGAGAAGCATTCCATGCGAATCCGAAACGGGTTGGGTTGGATTCAGGCGGCGCTGGTCGGCGGGGCGATATCGGCCGGGGCGCAAACCGAGCAACTGGAGGCATCGGTGCTCGACGGTGCGGGAGGCGGAACCGCCGGCGGGGATTACCAATTGGTGACGGCGACGGCCCAGCCGGGCGGCATCCAGACGGCGACCGCGGGCGGCTTGCGGCATTACGCCGGCTTTCTCGGCACGTTCGCGCTGCGTCCCGATTTGGACCACGACGGCAACGGCCTGCCGGACGAATGGGACGCCGACAACGACGGCGACGGCCTGGAAGACGGCGCCGAACTGGACGGCCGCGAATTCGCCGCGGCCTGGGGCGTGGTGGCGCCGACGGACCTGAACGCGTCGGACAGCGACGGCGACGGTGCCGGCGACGACCACGAACTGCAAGCGGGCACGGACCCGAACGATGCCGGGAGCTTGTTCGCCATCACCGCGATCCAGCGGGAAGGGCCGGGCGCGCGCGTGACCTGGAAGGGCCGCGGAGACGGTGCCGGCTATCGCGTGCTCGGTCGCGACGGTCCCTATGCGCCGCCGACCGACGAGCTGGACGTCGTCGTGGTGGTCGATCCCGGCGTGGGCGTCTGGCATGCGGCGGAAGGCACGTGGCTGGATCCGGACGAGGTTTCCGCGCGGCACTACGGCGTCGAGAAACAATGAATTTCAAACAAGCAGGAGGCGGGACCATGAAGAAGCGGATCGGTTGGCTGGCGCTGGGGTTGGCGATGTGGGCGACGGCGGCGGGAGCGTTTCCGACGGCCATCCAGCAACAGGGCCGGCTGCTGGACGGCACGAACCTCTACAACGGCGCGGCGACGATCGCCTACCGCCTGTTCGCGGCAGATGAAGGCGGTGCCGCCTTGGCGGGCGCCACCAGCGTCGTGGCCGTGGCGGATGGCCTCTATGCGGCCGAGCTGGATCTGACGCCGGCGGAGTGGGCCGCGGTCCTGACGAACGCGGAACTCTATCTGGAGACGGACATCAACGGCACGCCGCTGGCCCCCCGCGAACGGCTGGGCGCGGTCGCCTATGCCCGCTTGGCCGCCGGCGTGACCAACGGCGCCATCGGCGAACTCCAGCTGGCCAACGACGCCGTGACGAAGGACAAGCTGCTCGACGGCGCGGTGACCAGCGGCAAAATCGGGTTGGGCGCCGTGACGACGGACAATCTCGACGCGGGCGCGGTGACCGAAGCCAAGCTCGGAACCGGCGCGGTGACCGCGACCAAGCTCGGCACGGGCTCGGTGACGGAAGCCAAACTGGACACGGGCGCGGTCACGACCAACAAGCTCGGCACGGGAGCGGTGACGGAAAAGAAAATCGCGGACGGCGCGGTGACGGCGGACAAATTGGCTGCCGATGCCGTGGATTCGGGCAAGATTCTCGATGGCAGCATCGCGGCCGCCGACGTCGCCACCAACGCGTTCTGGCGCACGGACGGCAACGCGGGAACCGGCAGCGGCCGGTTCATCGGCACGACGGACGGGAACCCTTTCGAAATCCGGGTCAACGGCGTGCCGGCGTTGCGGGCGACCAGTCCGGCGGCCGGCCTGGCCCACACGCTGTGCCTAGGCTATTCCAACGTGATCGGCACGGGGCCGGGCGGAGTGATCGGCGGCGGCAGCCTCAACGTGGTCGGCAACAACGGCCACAACGTCGTGCTGGGCGGCGGCCTGGGGAACGCCATCGAATCCGGCGCGCAAAGCAGCGTGCTGGGCGGCGGGGCCTACAACGTGATCCGCACCAACGCCAGCTTGGCGACTTTGGCGGGCGGATTGTGGAATCGGATCGAGGTCGGCGCCGGGGGGGCGGTCGTGTCCGGCGGCCGGTACAACGCGGCGACGGCGACCAACGCGGCGATCGGCGGCGGCGCCAGCAACGTCGCATCCGGCGTGGAATCCGCGGTGGCCGGCGGCCGGCGCAACGAGGCGCGGGGTGCGCAGGCGGCGATCGGCGGCGGCAGCGACAACGTGGCGAGCAACGGGGCCATTGGCGCGTTCATCGGCGGCGGCGGCGGAAACGTTTGCGGCTATCCCCAGGCGTTCATCGGCGGCGGCGCGCAAAACCGGGCCAGCGGACTCAACGGCGTCATCGGCGGCGGTCTGGAGAACGAGGTCACGGAACAGCTGAGCACGGTGGGCGGCGGCGCCAACAACTTCGCGGGCGGCGGCAGCGGCTGGGCCACGGTGGGCGGCGGCAATTTCAACCGGGCGACGGGTTCCTACGCCACGGTGGCGGGCGGCTACGGCAATACGGCGCAGGCCCCCGTGGCTTCGTCGGCGGCGGGGAGGACAACCGGATCGAGGCGGGGACCTCGTACGCGACGATCGCCGGGGGCGAAAACAACCTCATCCGCGGCAGCGCCTCGCACGACGTGATCGGCGGCGGTTTCGGCAACGACGTCTCCGCTTCGTACAACGTGATCGCCGGCGGCGTCAGCAACGTGCTGTTCGCGCCGTACAGCTTCATCGGCGGCGGGCTGGACAACTTCTGCCAGGGGCAATACGGCGCAGTGGCCGGCGGTTGGGACAACACCGTGGACGGAATCTACGGCGCCGTCGGCGGCGGATGGAAGAACTTTGCGTCCGGCGGCGGGACGGTGGCCGGCGGCGCGAGCAACGTCGTCAGCTCTTCCTACGGCGCCATCGGCGGCGGCGCCAGCAACGAGGTGGCGGGTGCCCGGAGCGTCGTGGGCGGCGGCTCCCGCAACCGGGTTCTGGCCGCGGACGTCGCGATCGGTGGCGGCAGCGGCAACGTGGCGACCAACACCGCGTCGCGGGGCACGATCGGCGGCGGCCAGAACAATTTCGTGGCCGGGGGCGGTTCGACGGTGGCGGGCGGCGACAACAACCGGGCCACGTCCATCAACGCGACCGTCGGCGGCGGCAGCGGCAACGTCGCTTCGGCCATCGTCGCGACGATCGGCGGCGGCATTGAGAATCAAGCGGCGACGGAATCCAGCACGGTGGGCGGTGGCGCCAACAACTACGCCGGCGGCGGTTCCGGCTGGGCGACGGTGGGCGGCGGGAGCCGCAACCAGGCGACGGGCAGCTACGCCACGGTCGCGGGCGGCTACGGGAACGTGGCGCAGGATACGTGTTTCGTGGGCGGCGGCGTGGACAATGTCACCGTGATGGGGTCGGTCTACAGCGCCATCGGCGGCGGGCAGAAAAACGCCATCAACGGCTATCACGACGTCATCGCCGGCGGGTTGAGCAACGCCATCTGGGGCATCTACAGCGCCATCGGCGGCGGCATGAACAATTATTGCATATTCGCCGGCGCGGTGGCGGGCGGCGTAAGCAACCGGGTGATTGGCGATTACGGCATGATTCCGGGCGGGCTGTCCAACCGGGTGTCGGGGGACTGCAGTTTTGCCGCCGGCCGCCAGGCGCTCGCAACGAACGACGGGACCTTCGTCTGGGCGGACAGCAGCACCAACGCGCCCTTTGCTTCCACGGCGGCGAACCAGTTCAGCGTGCGCGCCGCCAACGGCCTGCGCGTCGTCGGCACAACCAATCTCGGTTCGCTGACGGTTTCGCCGCTGAACAGCGGCGACAACAGGAGTTCGCAGATCTACCTGACCGAAGGCGATACCGAGACGTACGGGATGTTTCTGAAATACGATGGAGGCTCCAACCAACTCCAAGTCATCGGCAAGAACGGTGCCGCCACCAACGGCCCGCATCTGGTCGTGACGCGCGATTCGGGCCTCGTCGGCGTCGGCCGGACGCCGACGACGAATCCGCTGGAAGTCGAAGGCGACGCGTCGAAAACGGTCGCGGGCAGCTGGCTGGCGAATTCCGACGCGCGCATCAAGACCGACGTGCGCACGATCGAAGGCGCGCTGGACGTGCTGGCGAAGCTGCGGCCGGTGGCGTTCCGCTATACCGCGGAACACCGGGCGAAGCATCCGTCCATCGAGGACCGCGACTACAACAACTTCATCGCCCAGGAATACCGCGAGGTGTTCCCCGCCGCGGTGAAGGAAGATGGCGAGGGGCTGCTGATGGTGGACACCTACGACGTGCAGCCGTACCTGGTGCGGGCGGCGCAGGAACTGGCCGCCGCGGTCGCTGAACTGCGCGCGGAGAACGCGGATCTGAAGCGGCGACTGGAAGCGCTCGAAGCCGCGCGGCCCTGACGCGCGCGCCGCGCAAACGAAAAGGCCCCGCCGGGTTCGGCGGGGCCTTCTGCGCTTCGGGGATTATTCCATGGGCGGCGGCGGCAGGTCGTCGGGCATTTCTTCGGGCGGGGGCGGCATTTCGCCGCCGGGGCCGAAGCCCGGACCGCGCCCCATGCCGCCTTTGGCGTGCGGGAAGCGGTCGAACGCTTCCGGCCGCGCCGGGCGCTCGCCGGAGAGAATGCGCCGGACCTGTTCGTCGAGCATTTCTTCGCGGTGGGCCTTGGCGTATTCGATGCGCTCCTTAAGGCCGGCGAGACGTTCCTCGGCCTGGGCCAGGCGCTGCTCCTGCTTGGCCTGCATGAGGTCGGCGACTTCGCCGAGCTTGGCGCGGAGGCGGCCGACGATCTCGGCCTTCTTGGCCTCGTCGGTTTCGACGCGCGCGGCGCCGGCGAGGTCGCGGATTTCCTCGTGCGTGGCCCGCATCTTCTGCATGGTTTCGGCATCCATGGGGCCGGCGGGGCGGTCGCCGCGCTTGTCCGTCTGGTTCCAGCCGCCGCGGCCGCCTTCGCGGCCCCAGGCCTTGCCGGGCGGATTTCCGGCGTTGTCGTTGCCGGCGCTCTGGGCGCCGGCGATGCCGGCCGCGAGGGCGGCCACGGTCATCAGCATCAGGGTCTTTTTCATGGGGTTCTCCGGGTTGTTTGGTTTTACTTTAAAGTTCCGTGATTTCGAACGCGGCGTCGGTGCTCATGGCGGCGAGGAGGCTTTCGAGTTCGGTAAATTCGGCATCGAAGGGGTCGGTCCAGTCTACTTCCTCCGCGGCGGTCGCGACGGCGGCGGTTTCGGCCGGGGCGGGGACGGTCGCGGGGCGTTGGAACGAGCGGACGCCGACGAAAAGGGCGAGGGCGGCAGCCGCGGCCAGCGCGGGCTTCCAGGCGGGTTGGAAGATGAAAATGGGTTTGGACTTGGCTTGCAGGCGGGCGGCGATGCGCGCGGCGGCGTCCGGGGCGGGGTCCGCGGTGGGCGGAGGCACGGCGCCGGCGAGGGCGCGGAGCTGGTCGCGGAAACGGCGGGCCGCGGGGTTCGCGGCGAGTTCGGCGTCCAGCGCGCGGCGCTGGGCGGGGGTAAGTTCGCCGGATTGTTCGCGGAGGAGGAGCTGTTCGAGTTGTTTCGGGTTCATGGCCGGGACTCCTGGAGTTCGCGGTAGGCGGGGGCGAGATCGGCGCGCAGTTTGGCGAGGGCGTATTGCATGCGGCCGAGGGCGGTGTTGACGGAGGTGCGCTGGATGCGGGCGATTTCCTTGAACGGCAGGCCGGCGTCGAGGCGCAGCCAGAAGACTTCGCGTTGTTCGACGGGCAAGCTGGCGGCGGCGGCAGCGATGTGCCGGCCGAGATCGCGCCCGGCGGCTTCGTCGGCGGGGGAGAGCGCGGCGGCGGGAATCAGGTCGGCGAGAAACGCGCCGTCGGCGACGGGGGCGTCGAGGGAGCAGTCGGGCTTCTTGCGCCGGGCCTGGTCGATGATCAGGTTGTGCGCGATGCGGAACAACCAGCCGAGCAGATTCTTTTGGCGGAAGACGCTCATGTGTTCGATGGCGCGGACCCAGGTTTCCTGGAACCACTCGTCGGCCTCGCCGGGATTCGCGGCGAACCGGGACAGGAAGGCGAAGAGCGGCCGCTTGTACTTCTCGACCAGGCGGCCGAGGGCTTCGGCGTCGCCGCGGCGATAAGCTGCCAGGAGCTGCGCATCTTCTTCCCTGGGGGAGTTCGTTTCCACGTTGCCTTTCAAGCCGGATAACGGATGGGCGGGCGGATTTATTGTGGGCGGAATCATGAAAGATCCGCGGCGGGAGGGCCGTCAACTTTCTTTTCCGGCCGTGGGCGCGGACGGATCGAGGCTGGCGGGGAAGAGGCCGCGCACGGAATTGAGCAGGAAGAGGCGGGGCGCCGCGCGGAGGTCGTCCAGGGAAATGCGCCGTTCGCGCAGGACTCCGCGGGCGAGGAGTTCGGCGCGGGCGACGCCCGGCAGCAGGCCGCACTCCACGGGCGGGGTGCACAGCGCGCCGTCGAGTTCGACGGCGAGGTTGGCGATCGTGGACTCGGTGACCTCGCCGGCTTCGTTCCAGAGGATCACGTCGTCGTGGCCGGGGAAATCCGCCTTGGCTTCTTCGTAGACGCGGCGGTGCGTGGTCTTGTGGTGGAGAAACACGTCGCTGCGGTCCACGGGGCGGCGGGCGAGCGCGACGCGGAAGAAGGGGTCGGAGGCAAGAGGGGCGAGGGGCGCGGACTGGAGGGTCGGCGTGCCGTCCTTGGCGAGGAGGAGTCGGAGGCGTTGCGGGGCGGCGGGAAACGCGCGGGCAAGCGTTTCGAGCGCCGTGCGGATGCGGGCGAGGTCGCACGGGTAATCGAAGTACTCCGCCGAGTCGCGCAGCCGCGCCAGATGCAGTTCGAGCAGGCGGATGCCGTCGGTGGGTGTCCACAGCATGGTTTCGAGCAGGTCGAACGGCGGGCGCGGCGGTGCGGCGAGGATGCGCGCCTTGGCGCGGCACTCGGCCTGTTCGGCCTCCAGGTCGGAATCCCAGACGATGCCGCCGCCCACGCCGTATTCGGCGCGGCCGGAACGGACGTCGGCCAAGAGCGTGCGAATGGCGACGTTGAACTGCGCGCGGCGGCCGGGGGCGAGGAAGCCGATGGCGCCGGTGTAGGCCTGGCGCGGAGAGGCTTCGAGGCCGGCGATGATTTCCATCGTGCGCGCCTTGGGCGCGCCGACGATGGACGCGGGCGGGAACAGCGCGGCGAATATTTCGGCGACGGACGCGTCGGTCTCGGCGGCGACGGCGGACGTGAGCTGCCAGACGGTGGGATATTTTTCCGGCGCGCACAGGCGCAGGACTTCGACGGTGCCGGGCCGGGCGACGCGGCCGAGATCGTTGCGCGCCATGTCGAGGATCATGAGGTTCTCGGCGCGCTCTTTTTCGGAGGCGAGAAGGCCGGCGCGCCGCGCGCGGTCTTCGGCCGCGGAGCGCCCGCGCGCCGCGGTGCCCTTCATAGGGCGCGATTCGAGGCGCGCACCGTCGAGGCGGAAGAACAGTTCCGGCGAGGCGCTGCAGAGGCGCCAGGGTCCGGCGGCGACGTAGGCGCCGAAGGGCGCGCGCTGGGCATGGACCAGCGCGAGGAACGCCTGCCAAGGATCGGCCGCGAACGTGGCGCACCGGAGGCGGTAAGAGTAATTGACCTGATAGGTGTCGCCGGCGCGGATGCGGCGCTTGATTTCGGCGAAGGCGCGGGCGTAGGCGGCCGCATCGACGTCGGGCCGCCAATCGCCGGGCGCCGGCGCGCCCGCCGGCGGCAGATCGATCGGTTCGGGATCCGCGAACAGGCCGAATCCGAGCAGCGGCAGCGCGCCGGGCGGCCGGACGGCGAGGGCGGCATCGAACGCGGGTGCGGCTTCGTAGGCCACCCAGCCGGCGGCGTGCAGTCCGCGCTCCGCGACGGCCCGCTCGACCTCGCGCAGGCCGGGCAGCACGTCCTCAACCCGGTCGGCGACGACGGTCGCGACGGGGAGCCGGAACCGCAGCCAGCGTCCGGCCGCTTCGTCGCGCAAAACGACGAGATCGAAGTCCGGAGCTGCGGGATCGCGGGCCATGGGGGGATTAAGCGGGAGGCCGGCGCGGGTTTCAATCCCGAAGGCGGGATTCTCGGTTCTTGAAGTGGCGGGGCCGATTGGGATAAAGTATGGTTTTCCAGTGGAGAAGACCATCATGCAACGGACGATGCTGAAATCCAAAATCCACCGCGCGACGGTGACGGGGCTCGAACTCGACTACGAGGGGAGCATCGCCATCGATCCCAACCTGTTGGAAGCGGCGGACATCCTGCCGGGCGAGCAGGTCCACGTCCTGAATCTCCAGAACGGCGAACGGCTGATCACCTACGCGATCCTCGGCAAGCGCGGCACGGGGCAAATGATGCTCAACGGGCCGGCGGCGCGCCTGGCCTACAAGGGCGATACAATCATCGTCATCGCCTACGCGGAGATGGACGACGCGGAGGCGAAGAAATTCAAGGCGACCGTGGTGAAGGTCGATGCGAAAAACCGGATCGTCAAGGTCCTGAAGAAATAGCGGGGCGGCGTCCATGGGCCTGTTGATCCGCGGCGGCGAAGTGGTGACGGGACGCGGCCGCTGCGTCGCGGACGTCTGGTGCGAGGGGGAGAAAATCTCCAAGGTCGAGCGGGGAATCGCGCCGCCGCCGGGGGCGACGGTGGTCGAGGCGGCCGGCAAGCTGGTGTTCCCGGGGTTCATCGATCCGCACGTGCATGCCTATCTGCCGCTGGTGAACGTGACGGCGAAGTCGGACTACGCCAACTGCACGCGGGCGGCGCTGCTGGGCGGCACGACGTGCCTGATGGATTTCGCGGGGGCGGGGCGGGAAAAGGATTTCGACGAGGCCTGGGCGGCGTGGGAAGCGCAGATTGCGGGCAAGGCCTCGTGCGACGTGGGCTTGCACCTGATGGTGCGGAAGTTCGACGCCGGGCTGCAGAAGCAGTTGGAGCGGCTGGTGGCGCGCGGACTGAAGTCCTTGAAGATCTATCTGGCCTACAAGCCGGCGCTGGCGATCGGCGACGAGGATCTGTTCCGCGTGCTGCGTTTCGCGGCGGCGCACGACCTGGTCGTGATGGCGCATTGCGAGAACGCGGAGCTGATTCCGGCCCTGCAGCAGAAGCTGCTGGCGGAAGGCAAGACGGGCCCCGAGTGGCACGAGCCGAGCCGCCCGCCGATGGTGGAAGCGGAAGGCGTCTGCAAGTTCCTGACCTTCGCGGCGGCGGCGGGCGCCAAGGCCTACGTCGTGCACCTGAGCTGCGCGGAAGCGCTGACGATGGCCGACCGGTTCCGCGACAAGCTGAAGCACCTGTACGTCGAAACGATGATCCAGTACCTGACGCTCGACAAGTCGTACGCCGCGCGGCCGGACTTCGAGGGTGCGAAGTGGATCCTCTCGCCGCCGCTGCGCGAGAAATCCGACCAGGCCGCGCTGTGGGCGGGGCTGGCGGACGGCCGCATCGACACGCTGGGCACGGACCATTGCCCGTTCGATTTCAACGGCCAGAAGACGCTGGGCCGAGGCGATTTCACGAAAATCCCCAACGGCCTCGCGGGCGTGGAGGAGCGCGTGGCGCTGGCCTACACGGCGGGCGTGGTCGGCGGGAAGATTTCGCTCGAGCGCTTCGTGGAAGTGGCGGCGGAGAATCCCGCGAAGATCTTCGGCCTGTGGGGCCGCAAGGGCACGGTCGCGCCGGGCTTCGACGCGGACCTCGTGGTGTGGGATCCGAACGCGAAGCGGACGATCTCGCAGAAGACCCAGAGCCTGGATATCGACTACAACCCGTACGAAGGCTTCGAGGTGGTCGGTGCGCCGGAAGTCGTGACCGTGCGCGGCGAGATCATGGTGCGGAACGGGGAATTCGTGGGGACGCCCGGCCGGGGACGGTTGCTGACGTGAGGGGACAGAGGCGAATGTCCAATATCCAATATCCAATATTCAATAACCAAGTTGGGGGGCGGAAAAGTTTTCCACACCGTGGAAAACTTTTTTCCACACTGTGGAAAAGCGCGCTGATTCTGTTTGCGGCCATTTGCGGTGCCCGGGCGGACGAAGTGCCGGCGCCGTGGATCGCGGAAGCCGACTGGGGCCCGCTGGCATCGTGGATGGTCGATGCGGACGGCAACGACCGCTTCCGCGCGGCGGGGCCGTTCTGGGAAGACGCGGCCAGTCCCGACGGGAAGCAACTGATGGCGTTTCCGCGGCCGCTGTGGGCGCGGGCCGTCGATCCGGAAGCGGACCGCGATTCGTGGGATTTCTGCTGGCCGATCGCGTCGGGCAAGACGTTCGGGAAAGAACAATCCTGGCGCGTGGCGCTGGCGTGGTTTCTCGACGACGACCGCGAGGATCCGGCCTCGCGCTACCGCTTCTGGCTGCTGCCGCTGTGGTTCCACGGGCGCGCGGCGGACGGCGCGGGCTATGCGGCGCTGTTCCCGCTGGGCGGCGAAATCCGGAATTTCCTGTTCAAGGACCGCATCCGGTTCGCGCTGTGGCCGCTGTGGGCCGAGACGCAGGTCAGCGACGTGCGCACCGTCAACGTGCTCTGGCCGATCTATTCGCGGTCCACGTCGCCGGACGGCCATCTGGAGCGGTTCCGGGTCTTTCCGCTCTTCGTCCGGACCCAGAGCGTCCGGCAGTACGAAAAAACGGCCGTCCTGTGGCCGCTGTGGAACCACGCGCGCTACGTGCATCCCAAGGCGCAAGGCACGGCATGGGTGCTGTTCCCGCTGGCGGGGCGCATCGATCTGACCAGCCAGAAAGGCTGGATGGTCCTGCCGCCGTTCTTCCAGTTCGTCCGCGGCGAGCAGCTGAACCGGACGTATTGCCCGTGGCCGTTTTTCCAGCGCGAGACGGGCGTGCGGGAAAAGCTGTACGTCTGGCCGCTCTACGGATTCCGCAAGGACGGGCCGCTGGAGCGGCGGTTCTGGCTGTGGCCGCTCGCCAGCCGCGAGGTCGATGAATTCGCGCACCGGAAACGGACGCGCTGGATGCTGACGCCGCTGTGGACGTGCGCGACGGAAACGGCCCTGCCGCCGGAGGCCGGCGGCCAGGCGTTTCCGTTCGGAGCGAAACCGGCGCCCGCGGTGGCCGCGGCGCCCACGAACGGTTTGCCGGTGGTGGCGCGCCGGACGAAGCTGTGGCCGCTGTACTCCCGCCAGTGGGACGCGGAGGCGCAGACCTCGCGCACGCGGCTGCTGGACCTGTGGCCGGCGGGGCGCCCGCCGGCGGTGGAGCGCAGCTGGGCGCCGCTGTGGACGCTGCTGGACGTGCGCGCCAACGGCGACAACCGCGACGTCGACGCGCTGTGGGGGCTCTGGCGCGCCGCGCGGCGCGCGGACGGCGCGCGGGCGACGACGCTTTTCCCGCTGTGGCGGCACGAGCGGGCGGGGGGCGACGCGGCCCGCCGCTGGTCGGTGCTGAAAGGATTGATCGCCTACGACCGAACGGCTACAAATCGTCAGGTGCGCTTCCTGTGGCTGGGCCGGGTGCGGCTGGCGCCGCCGGCCGGAACGGGCGCCGACAACGAATGATCACGCGCGAACAACAGTATTTCGAGCCGCCGCCGAACGCGCTCGTCGCGCTCGGGCGGCGCGTGATCCTGGCCTGCCAGGGCAGCGGCCGCGCGCTGCTGCTGCTGGGCGGGGCGATTTTGCAGGTGCCGTACGCGTTTTCCCGGAAGAACCGGGCGGACGTGATGCAGCAGTGCTACATCGTGGGGATCAAGAGCCTGGGCGTGGTGTCGGTGGTGGGGCTGTTCACGGGCATGATCCTGGCGCTGCAGCTCGGGCTGGCGCTGCGGATCTTCAGCCAGGAAGGCCAGATCGGCACGCTGGTGTGCAACGCCATGCTGCGCGAGATGGGGCCGTTCATGACGGGGCTGGTGATCGCGGCGAGCGTGGGCTCGGCCATCGCGGCGCAGCTGGGGACGATGACGGTGTCGGAGGAGATCGCCGCGCTGGACGTGATGGGCATCGATCCGCGGCGCTACCTGATGATGCCGCGCCTGGTGGCGCTGGCGGTGATGACGCCGATGCTGACGGCCTACATGGATCTGATCGGGCTGTTCGGCGGCTCGGTGGTGGGCGCGACGATGCTGGGGGTGTCCTACGAGGCCTACTACGACATCGCCTTCCGCTACACCCACAACAAGGACCTGTGGGTGGGGCTGCTCAAGGCGTTCGTTTTCGGGCTGATCGTGACCTGCGTGGCGTGCTACCAGGGCTTCACCACCCGCGAAGGCGCGGTCGGCGTGGGCCGCGCGACGCGCCGCACCGTGATCGTGTCGTTCCTGCTGATCCTGACGCTGGGCTACTTCGTGACGAGGCTGTTCTACAAATGATCCGCTTCGAACACGTGACCAAGCGCTTCGGGCGCAAGACGGTGCTGGACGACGCCAGCTACGAGATCGAGCAGGGCGAGACCTTCGTGATCGTGGGGCTCTCGGGCGCGGGCAAGAGCGTGAGCCTCCGGCACATGATCCGGCTGCTGACGCCGGAAGCCGGCCGGGTGTGGGTGGGCGACGACTGCGTCAGCGAGGCGGACGGCGCCAAGCTGGAAAAGATCCTGCGGCGTTTCGGCGTGCTCTTCCAGGGCTCGGCGCTGCTGCAGTGGCTGAACGTGG
>DAOTNL010000022.1:0-20067 GCA_035450765.1 Kiritimatiellia bacterium
GAGCGGATGTCGTCGCCGGGGACGTATTCGCGGACTTCCTGGAACTCCATGCCCTGTCCCTTGAAGACCGAATGGTAGCGCCCCGCGAAGACGTCGTTGACCGAGCGCCGGGTGCGGATTTCGATCCGCCGGATTTTTTTCAATGTCTCGCGCGGAATCATGGGGGCCGCCGGAGGTCAGATGTCAGGGTTCAGGGGTCAGATGGTCAGCTTGAGCAGGAACAAAACCAAAATCAGCGCGAACGTGGTCATGGGACGGGGAGTTCGTTCAACAGGGTGGCGACGATCTTCTCGGCGGTCATGTCCTCGGCTTCGGCCTCGAAGGAGGGGATGACGCGGTGGCGGAGGACGTCGGGGGCGATGGATTTGACGTCCTGCGGGGTGACGTAGCCGCGGCCCTGGAGGAACGCGTGGGCGCGGGCGGCGAGAGTCAGGTAGAGGGTCGCGCGCGGCGAGGCGCCGTAGCGGACGTTGTCCTTGAGCGCGTCGAGCTTGTAGGCGGCCGGATCGCGCGTGGCGAAGACGATGGAGAGGACGTAGTCCTTGATCTTGTCGTCGACGTAGATTTCGTCGACGACGGCGCGCGCGCGGCGGATGGCGTCGGGTTCGACGACGGCGCGGACGTTGCGGACGACTTCGGTGCGGGCGTTGGCGTCGAGGATGCGGCGTTCTTCCTCGAGGGTGGGGTATTTCACGACGAGCTTGAGCATGAAGCGGTCGACCTGCGCTTCGGGAAGGGGATAGGTGCCTTCCTGCTCGATGGGGTTCTGCGTGGCGAGGACGAGGAAGGGATCCGGGAGGTTGAACGTTTCCTGGCCGATGGTGACCTGGCGCTCCTGCATGGCTTCGAGCAGGGCGGACTGCACCTTGGCGGGCGCGCGGTTGATTTCGTCGGCGAGAATCACGTTGGCGAAGATGGGGCCCTTGCGGGTGCCGAAATCGCCGGTCTTGGGATTGTAGACCTGCGTGCCGACGAGATCGGCGGGCAGCAGATCGGGGGTGAACTGGATGCGGTGGAAATAGGTGTGGATGGCGGCCGCGAGCGTCTTGACGGCGAGCGTCTTGGCCAGGCCGGGCACGCCTTCGAGCAGCAGGTGGCCGTTGGCCAGCAGGCCGATCATCAGGCGGTCGACCAGATAGCGCTGGCCGACGATGACCTTTTCCATTTCGGCGCGCAGGGCGGCGACGAAGGCGCTTTCTTCCCTGACTTTTTCGTTGATGGCGGTGATGCCGGTGTCGCTCATGGGAATTCTCCTGGAGGGTTCGGGTACCTAGGGTTTGGCGGACGCGGTGGCGTTGGCCGCCGGCTTGGGAATGCGGATGCAGATGCGGTCGTTGACGTTGGTGATCTGGAAAGAAGCGTCCGCGGCGACGGGGCCCGGCAACAGCACGCGCGAGCTGAAGCTCTGCGAGGAGGACGCGTTGGGCGTCCGGCGGTCTTGATGCGAGGAGACGCTGAGCAGGCGCCCGTCGAGGCGAACGTCGAGGGAACCGGGATCGGCGTCGGGCAGGGCCAGCGCGAGCTCGTAGGCGTCGGACAGCTCGCGCAGGTCCATCGCGGGGGAAGCGGGCAGGGTCGCCCAGACGTCGTCCCGGTCGAAAAACGAGTCGAAGCCGGCGAAGGCTTGGTCGGCCTCGGCCATCATGCGCTGCATTTCGGCGCGCATGCGGTCGGCGGGATGGCGGTAGCGCGGCTGGGGCATGGGCCGCTGGAAGACCGCCAGGCGCGGCAGGAGCGAAAAAGATGACGGGGCATTCGGTTGTGCGGAGGGCTCCAAGGAGGGGGGAGTGTCCGGTTGGGTTGGGACCGCAGGTGGGTTGTGGGCTCTGCGGTTGAATGCCCCGTCAAGATGGTTTTTGGCCAGCCAGGCCAAGATCACGATCTGCAAAACCAACACCCACCGGAGCAGCTTGCGCTCGCCCGTCGGGGCCGGAGTGGGATTGTTGGCGTTGTCTGTCATGGCAACACCCTTGGAGCAGACACCGTGCCAAGTTGTGGAAATGCCCGAAAACAGGCAAAAATCGCCGATTATCAGGGGTGATTGCAAAACCGGTCCGACGCCGTTCCGGTGGGCGTTAATCGTCTTTGCGACAAAACGCGCGGGAGCGGCTGCGACATTTTGTCCGGGCGGACCGGGCTAGTCCTGAGAGATGTCGCGGTAGAGCAACAAGGCCGCGGCGGCGGCGGCGAGGGGTTCGCGCTGCGCGGGCGAAAGCGCCTGGTCGAAGCGGACGGATCCAGCGTTGACGAGATCGACGGCGGCGACGAGGCGGGTGCCGTCGTAGATCAGGAAGCCGGCGTTTTCCATCAGGGGAATAGGCGTGCCGGCCAACTGGCGGGAGCCTTCGACGCGGTAGGCGGTCCGGCCGTCGGTGAGCGTGCCGTTGAGCAGGACGCCGCCGCGTTCCTCGGCGAGGGCGAGATTCCAGGCGCTGGGTTGGCCCTCGCGGCCGAGGCGGGCGACGAAGTTGACCTCGCGGGTCAACCCCCAGGTGAGTTCGCCGCCGGCGACGGCGTCTTTCAAATCCTGCTTGCGCACGCCGGTGGCGGCTTGGCCGCGCCAGGTCTGGCCGGAAGGCGCGCGCAGCGCGAATTCGTATTGCTGGCGGGCGCGCGAGCGTTCGTACATCGCGATGCCCCAGGCCACGCGATGCGTCCAGCCCCGCTTCACGCCGGCGACCTCGTAGGGGCCGAAGGAGAACTTTTCGGTGAGGGTGAAGCCGCCGCGGCCGGCGCAGGGATAGGCGTCGGAGCGGGCTTCGAGGTCGGCCGGCACCGCCATGCGGGCGGTGGTGCAGCCGGCGTGAACGAGCAGAACCAGCGGGAGCCATCGGCCAAGCGCGAGATTTCGTTTCATGGGCATAGGTTAGCCGTTTGTCCGGCGGCCGTCGAGAGGCATTCTTGCCGGTTGCGGGCGGGGGGCGGGTCGGGTAGGATGGCCGCAACATGAGCCATCCGAACAAGATCACGATCGTGGTGCCGTTCCTGAACGAGAAGGACAACCTCCCGGTCCTGCTGGAGCGGGTGGCGGGCGTTTTCGCGGCGCGGGAAGAGGATTGGGAATTGCTGCTGGTGGACGACGGCTCGACGGACGGTTCCGCCGAATGGGCCGTGGAGCAGGCGAAAACCAATCGCCACGTGCGGGTGGTGCGGTTGTCGCGCAATTTCGGCCACCAGCTGGCGATCACGGCGGGGCTGGATCGGTCGGACGGCGACGCGGTCGTGGTCATGGACGCGGACCTGCAGGATCCGCCCGAAACGATCGGGCCCATGATCGACAAATGGCGCGAGGGCTTCGAGGTGGTCTACGCCGTGCGCCGCAGCCGCGCCGGGGAAACCTGGTCGAAGAAATTCCTCGCGGCGGGCTTCTACCGCGTGTTCCGGCGGCTGGCGAAGGTGAACGTGCCGATGGATGCGGGCGATTTCCGGCTGGTGGACCGCTGCGTGGTGGACGCGCTGCGGGAGATGCGCGAGCTGCACCGGTTCATGCGCGGGCTGACGTGCTGGGTGGGCTTCCGGCAGGCGTCGGTGGAATACGACCGGGCGGCGCGGTTCGCGGGCGAGACGAAATATCCGGTTTTGAAGAGCGCGCGCCTGGCGTTCGACGCGATCACGTCGTTCTCGGCGTCGCCATTGCGGTGGATCGCCGTGCTGGGCGTGGGCATCTGCGCCGTGGCGGCGCTGTGGGTGTTCTACGTGATGGTGCAGGCCATGGTGAATCCGGGCAGCATGCAGAAAGGCTGGGCCTCGACCATCGCCGTGATGGTGTTCCTGGGCGGGGTGCAGCTGGTGAGCATCGGCCTGCTGGGGCAATACGTGAGCCGCATCTTCGAGGAAGGCAAGCGGCGGCCGCTGTACCTCGTGCGCACGGACACCAAGGCCGGCCAAGCGTCCTGATGGCCGGCGCCGAACCCATCCTGGTTTCGGCGATCGTGCCGGTCTACAACGGCGCGCATTGCCTGCCGCGCTGCCTCGCCAGCCTGCAAAAGCAGACCCATCCGCGCGTGGAAATCATCGTCGTGGACGACGGTTCGACGGACGGCACGCCCGACCTGGTGAAAGCGCCGGTGCGGTTGCTCTCGACCGGCGGCCGCAAGGGGGCGGGCGCGGCGCGCAACGTCGGCGCCAGGGCGGCGACGGGCGAAGTATTGTTCTTCACGGATGCCGACGTGGTGGCCCCGCCGGACTGGATCGAAAAGGCGCTCAAGGCGCGCGCGGAGAAGGGCGTGCCGTGCGGCGGCGGGGGCTACGCGGGGCCGGTGAAGGAAATCTTCATCCAGCAGTTCGCCCACGAGGAACTCGTCTGGCGGCGCCGGCACCACCGCGGCTACGTCGAGACGCTGGTGTCGAACAACCTCTGGTGCGAGCGCGAGCTGTTTCTCGCCAAGGGCGGATTTCCCGAGGCCTATCGGGCGGCCAGCAGCGAGGACATGGAATTTTCCTGGGCGGTGTCGCGCGACCACAAGCTCTGGTGGGATCCGGACAACGGCGTGTTCCACGATTTCGCCGACACGGTGAAGGGCTACCTCAAACAGCAGATCCGCTTTGCGAAAGACGCGGTGCCGATGTTGCTGGGCAACCGGGCGTTGGTCGGCGGCCGGAACACCCACCACGGCAAGCAGCTTTACGTCGAAATCGCCTTCACGGGACTCGGAATCGTCTGTTTTCCGCTGTTTTTGGGCGTTTTGGCCGCCAATTGGGGCTTTTTGGGCGAAATTTCGCGCAAAAGAGGCCCCAAATTCGCCGCGCAGGCCATCGGCATGGCTTTTTTGCGCAATTTTTCGATTCTGTGGGGAGTTGCGGTAGGGTTCTGGGAGTTTTTCGCGAAAAAACGGCGAAAAACCGTGATGTTGGAGTGAAAAAATGCGCGTCGCCCTGATCAGTCCGCCGTTTTTGCCGAATTTCTGCCGCAGCCAGCGCTGGCCGGTGGTGAACCGCACCCGCGCGCAGCGCTATCCGGATTGGCTGGCCTATGCGGCCGGCGTGGCGATCCAGGCGGGCTTCGAGGTCGATCTGCGCGATTTCATCGCCGAAGAAGCCTCGCTGGCGGACGTGGCGAAGTGGTGCGGCGAATGGAAGCCGGGGCTGCTGGTGCTGGACGCGACGACGCCGTCGATCTACAACGACGTCGAATGCGCGCGGTTGTGCAAGGCGGCGAGCCCGGAGACGCACGTGGCGCTGGTGGGGCCGCACGTGAGCGTGTATCCGCGCGAAACGCTGCTGGAAGCGAAGGGCGCGGTGGATTCCATCGCGCGCGGGGAATACGACTTCACGATCCGCGATTTGGCCGCGGCGCTGGCGGGCGGGACGGGCTTGGAGACGGTGGCCGGAATCACGTTTCGGACGGCCGCAGGCGAAATCGTCGAGAACCGCGCGCGCGCGCCCATCGAGAACCTCGACGAGATTCCGCTGCCGCCGTGGCATTTCTTCGACGTGAAGAAATACCGCAACAACACCTATCTCTATCCGTTCCTGGACCAGATCAGCGGGCGCGGCTGTCCGAACCGCTGCACGTTTTGCCAGTGGCCGCAGGTCATGCACGGCCGGCGCTACCGCTATTGCTCGCCGGAACGCGTCGTGCGGGAAATGGTCGAGGATTTCGAGCGCTATCCGATCCAGGAAATCTTCTTCGAGGACGACACCCTGACGACGGACCGGGCGCGGCTGCGCCAGATCTGCGAACTGATTTTGCGGCAAAAGCGCCGCATGACCTGGTCGTGCAATTCGCGCGTGGACTGGGCGGATCTCGACCTGATGAAGCTGATGAAGGAATCCGGCTGCCGCATGCTGCTGCTCGGGCCGGAAAGCGGCGACCAGCAGATCCTGAACAACGTCCGCAAGGGCATCCGGGTCGAGCAGACGCGCGAATTCGTGGCGACGGCGCGCAAGGCGAAGCTGACCACGCATTCGTGCTGGGTGGTGGGCCTGCCGGGCGAGACGAAGGAGAGCATGGCGCGCACGCGGCAGTTCGTGAAGGAAGTCGATACCGACACGATCCAGGCCTCGGCCGTGATGCCGCAAGTGGGCACGGAACTCTACGCCCTGGCGGTGGAGAAGGGCTATCTGCGGATGAAAAACTGGGCCGACTACGCGATGCAGGGCGAACAGACGGCGGTGATGGAATACCCCGACCTGTCCCAGGCCGAGATGAACGCCGGCGTGAACCGGTTGCTCAAGGAATTCTACTTCCAGCCGCACGTGATCGCGCGCCTGCTGCGGCAGTCCTGGAAGCGCCCGGCGCTGCTGTCGAGCTACTGGACCGGATTCGTCATGCTGCTGCGCTACCTGAACAAGCGCGCGGGCCTGGTCGAGAAGAAGGAGGGGGGACAATGAGAGGCGTCGGAACGGCGCTGGTGTGCGCGCTGCTCGCCGGTGCGAGTGCCTGCGGACAGGATGCGGCCGCGGTTTCGGACGGTCTGCTTCTGCATTATGCGTTCGACGCCGACGAGGGCGCCATCGTCACCGACGCCAGCGGGCACGGCCGGACGGCGAAGGTCAACGGGGCGACCTGGGTGGCCGATGGCGCGCGGGGCGGAGCGGTCCGGTTCGACAACCATGGGCAGACGATCACGGCGACGGATGCGGGGCTGCCGAGCGGGGACGCGCCGCGCAGCATTGCGTTGTGGATGAAGATCGACCGCGACTACCCGAACGGCATCACGGGATTCCTGGGGTATGGGTCCTGGGCGCGTCCCAACCAACTGGTCGCGCTGGGCATGGATTGGCGCTTGGACCGGGATTGCATCCAGTTTTCGCCCGGATTCGCCTGTTTCCTGGCCAACCGCAAGCTGCCGCAGCCGGGAACGTGGATCCACATGGTGTACACCTACGGGGGCAACGGGCAGCACCATCTGTATATCGACGGCGAGCCGAGCGACGGGATGAGCGAACTGCGGGGGCCGATCGATACCACGCTGGCGGGCAAGCTGCTGCTGGGCGGCCATCCCAACGGAGAAGGACCCGACGGCGGATACGTGGATGACGTGCGGATCTATGGCCGCGTGCTGTCCGAGAAGGAAATCGCGGCGCTGGCGGTCAAGGCCCCCGAGTGGAGCGAGCCGGTTTTCTGGTAATCCAGGTTTCCCGCAGTGAATCGCCGGTGGGCACCGCCCCCCGGCTTCTATTTTTTCGGCCGGTCCGGAAGGTGGCGATTCACCCGTTGGCGGAGGCGGGCCTATTTCTTTGCGGCGGCGGCCGTGAGCGCGTCGATCGAATCCTGCAGGAGGCCGAAGACGCGCAGCGCATCGGGCCAGGCCACGCGTTCGGGGGACTGGCGGGTTTCGCAGGCGGCGACGAACCGCCGCATGACTTCGCCGACGCCGAAATCGAGCCGGCCCGTCAGATGCCGCCAGCCGGATTCGACGAACCCGCCCCACGTGCCGAGCGTGGCCAGCGCCAGCGTGCGGAAATGGTCCGCCGCGCGGTGTTCGCGGTCGTCGGGCAGGCGCAGCAGGATGTCGCGGAAGACGTCGTGGACGAGGATTCCCTTTTCGCCGACGATGGTCATGTGCCATTCGCACACGGGCGACTCGAAATTGAGCGAAAAGGCCAGCGGGAAGGCCTCGGACTGCAATTCCAGCGTGGCGAGGGCGGGCGTGGCGTGGCCTTTGGAGGAGGGGAACACGGTCGCGTTGCGCACGCGCAGGTTTGTTCCGAGGCTGTCGCCGAGATAGAGGAAGTGGGAGAGTTCGTCGTAGAGCAGCCCGAAGGGCAGCGCCTCGTACCAGTTGGGCAAATGGCGCCGCGGGCTGTTGAGCAGCCGCGTCTGCGCGGCCGAGGGCGCCGTCGGCGATGAGCCGCCGCGCGCGGACCGCCGCGCGCGTGAACAGGTTGTTGTGCATGACGGCGACCATGGCGCCGCTTTTTTGAACGCGGGAGTCGAGATCGGCGACTTCGGCGCGGGATAGAGCAACGGGCTTTTCGATCAGGACGTCCTTGCCCAGATCGAGGCAGTCGGCCATCCAGTCGCGGTGGTAGCGCGGAGGCGTGCTGATGCTGACGGCGGTGGCCTCGGCCAGCCACGGGATGCCGGCGGCGGACGTCGCCGCGGAGAAATTCGGGATGCCGAACTTGGCGGCGACGGCGCGCGCGCGGGCTTCGTCGGGATCGACGATGCCGACGATTTCGGCGTGGGGCAGGCGGCGCAGGGCGGGAATATGCCGGGCCTCGCAGACCCAGCCGGCACCGATCATGGCGATCTTCACGGCCATGGGATCAGCCGATCAGCTTGACCTTCGCGGGGTCGAGCTTGCCGTTCTTCAGGAACCATTCGATTTCGTCGCGCAGGGCGTCCTTCAGCGGCCGCGGGGCGTAGCCGAGCTGGGTCTTGGCTTTCTGGTTGGAGTAGTAGAGATCGCACCAGGCGCGCTTGGCGGTGGAGACGCGGATGAACGGATCCTTGCCGGTGACCTTGAACAGCGCTTGGCAGGCGTAGGCCAGCGGGAAAACGGCGAGCAGCGGCAGCTTGAGCTTCGGCGGCGGCACGCCGGTCAGTTCGCGGATCAAGGCAAAGTATTCCGAAAGCAGCAGGTTGTCGTCGCCGCAGAGCAGATAGCGCTGGCCGAGCGTGCCTTTTTCGAGCACGAGCAGATGGCCGGCGGCGACGGAGCGGACGTCGACATAGTTGTGGCGCGTGTCGAAATAGCCGGGCAGGGAGCGGTTGATATAGTCGATGATGAGCTTGCCGGTGTAGGTCGGCTTGACGTCGCCGGGCCCGACGGCGGCGGCCGGTTGCGCGATCATGACGGGCACGCCCTCTTGCGCGAAAAGCTCGAGGGCGGTCTTTTCGCCGAGGTACTTGGAGCGTTCGTAGTCGGTGGAGGCGTTCCAGAGATTGAATGCGGTGTCTTCGTCGTTCATTTTGCCGCGTCCGGCGCAACCGAGGGCGGCGGTGCTGCCGGTGTGGACGATGCGCTGGACGCCGGCCTTCTGCGCGGCGCGGAGGATCTGCTTCGTGCCCTCGACGTTGCTGGTGAAAATGTTGTCGCGCTGGGCGGAGGAGGGGGTGTTGACGCCCGCGACGTGCAGCAGGGCGTCGGCGCCTTCGAGGAAGGGGGCCAGGTCGGCGTCGTTGCGGACGTCGCCCCGGAAAATCTGCGCGCCGAGATCGCGGATGGCGGGCTGGGGTTCGCTGCGCAGGAGCAGGCGGAGCTGGTAGCCCTTTTGGGCCGCCTGGATGGCCACGTGGGAGCCGATGAAACCGTTGGCGCCGGTGATGCACAGGGTCTTCATAGGGCTTGAATATGGCCGGAGAATGCCATTAACTCAAGTCCCATTCGACAAAGGGCGCTGCATGGACAACCGTTGGATCAAAATCGGGGCATTGGGGCTGGTGCTGGCGCTGGCGGCGGGGCTGCGCTTCGCGGATCTGTCGCGGTCGGCGGTCCGCAGCGACGAGATCAATTTCCTGAACTACGTGGAGCGGAACCAGTCGCTGGTGGACCTCTGGAAGACGCCCCCTTGGTTCAACCAGATACCGCTGGCGGATTCCGTCCCGATCGTCTGGGCGCGGCTGACGCGGCAGGACGCGAGCGAAGCGGTCATCCGCCAGCCGTTCGCGCTGCTCGGCTGGCTGACGGTGGCGTTCGGCGCGCTGTGGGCGACGCGCCGGCGCGGGCTCGGCGCGGGGCTGTTGCTGGGCGCGTGGCTGGCGATCTTGCCGTTCCACGTCTACCACTCGCGCGAGGCCTACTACTACGTGGTGGTCATGTTGTTTTCCGCCGGCATGGCCTGGCGCGGCGCGGATTTCGCGGTGAAACTCCGCGGCGGCGGGCGGCTCCTGGCGCGCGAATACGCCGAATGGACGCTGTGGACGCTGCTGGCGTGCATGGGCCACATGTCCGTCTGGGTGGTGGCCGGGGTGGCGTGGCTGGTGCTGGCGCTTTCGGGCTTGGCGGGGCAAAACGCGGCGGGGCGCAAGCGCCATGGACTGGCCATGGGGCTCGTCACGGCGGCTTTGGGGTTGGGGATGATCCGCTGGGTGCTGCGGGCGCTCTACGAAATGAAGCGCGCGGCGGCCAATCCGGAGGCGCACATCGGCTCGGCATTCGATTTCGTGGGGCCGCGGGTGCTGCCATTCTTCGCCGGGGGGGCCAACGCGATCGGGATCGCGATCCTGGCGGCGGCGCTGGCGGCGGCGGGCTGGGTGTTCTGGAAGAGCCGCGGCCGGCCGGGCCGGGGCGATCCGCTGTACGGCACGTTGGCCTGGCTGGCGCTGGGCGGGCTGGCCGGCTCGTATTTCTACATCGCCGCCGTCGGCGGCGGCGACAAGGCCAAGCTGGCGTATTTCGCGGCCAATCTGCCGGCTTTCCTCGCGTTCGCGGCGTTTTCGCTCGACCGGGCCTTTGCCGGCGCCGGTGCCGCCCGCCGGCTGGCGCTGGACGCGGGCTGTGCCGCGGGGCTCGTGGTCCTGCTGGCCATGCCGGCTTGGCAGGTGACGCGCCTGGAAGGAAAAACCACGGCCTATCGCGCCTTGCGGGCCTGGCTGGACGCGAACCTGGCGCCGGGCGACGCGGTCGTCGTGGACCGCTGGTACGAGCCGTGGAACGAGATGGCGCGCTACGCGCCGTCCAACGTGTTCGTGACCTTCACCGTGCCGGACGAACCCTATGAAAACTACGTGGGCTACAACTGGCGCAAGACCACCCAAGCGGCCTTCGAGCGCAACGGGGCGCAGGCGTTCATCCGGATCGCGCGCAACCACGAGAAGCGGGCGGGCCTCTGGACCTGGCCGGAGAAGTGGTTTGCGCACCGCGCGGTGGTCACCAACGCCGCGGGCGTTTGGCTGCGGGACACGGGTTTCGCCCCGATGGAGGAGTTCTATTCGGAAACCAACCGGGTGGCGACGGAGGTGTTCTACGACACGCACGCCGACGTCGCGGCGCGGGCGCGGGCGGCCGGGCAGGATGCCGTCTGGTTCTTCGGCGCCGGCTGGCGGCTGTTCAAGCCGTGGCAGCAGGGGGATTTTTCGGATTACCGCGTGCTGGAAGACGAAGGCGCCATGGAAGTCCGCAACCTGCGGGATGTGCCGGTCAAACTGACCGGGGAAGTCGTCGCCGCGGCCATGGGCGGCGAACAGCGGGTTCGGATCGGGGAATTGCCTCCGCTGGCGTTTCCGGAAGGCCGGCTGGAACGCCGGACGTTCGCGCTGGATCTGCCTGCCGGCGTCCAGACCCTGCGCTGGAAAAAGCTCGGCGCCGGCGGCGCGCTGCTGGTCCGGGATTTTCGGCTGGGGCGCGCCGAATAGGCGCGCTGAATTCCCGCGTTTTTGATTGCGCGGGCGGGGGTGGCCCGGTATGGTCTCCGCAACCTTTGAAGAGGGAGTACTTGCGATGATGAAAACGATGAAGTGGACGTTGACGGCGGCGCTGGCCGCGTCGTGCTGGATGGGGTCGGCTCGGGCGGCGGACGACGATCTGTTCGCGCGCGCGCCGTGGTTCGGCACCGTGGGCCTGAACTGGTACGAAACCGAAGGTGACTGGGAAATGGAATCCGGCGTGGGCCTCATGGGCAAAGTCGGCTACAGCTTCAACGCCTGGTGGGATCTCGAAGCCGGCCTGAACTTCATGCCGGTGCTGTCCGCGCGGGACCAGGAAGATCTCAACGTCGAAGCGTTGGAGGACGATACGACGGCGCTGCGCCTGAGCCTGGAAGGGCTGTTGCACCTGCGCGCCCTCGAAAACCGCCGCATCGATCCGTTCCTCTTCGCGGGGCCCTCCGTGACGTTCTTCGGCGACGACGTCGAAAACGGCCAGACCCAGCTCGGGTTGTTCGGCGGCGCTGGCGTGTTCTACCACTTCAATGATTCGTGGGCGCTGCGGGCCGACGCCGCGGTCGGCGTGCAGGGCAAGAACAGCGAAACGCCGGCCTTGTTCGAAATGGGCGTGACCTACCGGTTCGGCGCCGAGAAGCGCATCCCGCCCCAGTACGTGGTGGCCGAAGGCGGCGACATCGACAGCGACGGCGACGGCCTCTACGACAAGGACGAAGCGGTGGTCGGCACCGATCCCTACAATCCGGACACCGACGGCGACGGCCTCTCGGACGGCGACGAGCATTTCGGCCGCCGCGGCTACACCACCGATCCGCTGAATCCCGACAGCGACTGGGACGGCCTCAAGGACGGCGCGGAAGTGCTGACCTACAAGACCCACCCCTTGGATCCCGACACGGACAAGGGCGGCGTCACCGACGGCCACGAGGTCATCGAGGACGGCACCAATCCGCTGGATCCCGCGGACGACCTGCAGAAGTTCACGCTGCTGATCGAGTTCGACTACGACAAGTCCTTCATCCGGCCGCAGTACTACAAGGATCTGGAGCCGGTCGTGAAGGTCCTTAAGCGCTCGCCGGACGCCACCGTCCGCGTGGAAGGCCACGCCGACAAGCGCAAGACCTCGACCCGCGAATACAACCAGCGCCTGAGCGAACGCCGCGCCAATGCCGTCAAGGACTATCTGGTGCAGCAGAGCGGCATCCGGGCGGCGAACATCACGGCGGTGGGCTACGGTTTCGACCGGCCGGTCGCGCCGAACGACACGGAAGCGAACATGCAGAAGAACCGCCGCACGGACATCTACATCAAGAAGGGCGGCGCGAAGTAAGCCGTCCATGACGGAAGAATCCGCCCCCTCTTTGCCCTCCGGCACCGCCCAGGTGGAGCTGGAGGGCAAAACCGTTTATATCGTCGGCACGGCGCACGTCTCCGCGCAGAGCGTGCAGGACGTGCGTGCCGCCGTCGCCGCCGTGCGGCCGGACGCGATCGCCATCGAACTGTGCGAGCCGCGCTACCAGGGGCTGGTGAAGAAGGCCGCCTGGCGGAACACCAATCTCTTCCAGCTGATCAAGCAGAAGAAAGCGACCTTCCTGCTGGCGCAACTGGCGCTGCAGGCCTTCTACCGCCGGCTCGGCAAGCAGCTCGAGGTCGAACCCGGCGCCGAAATGCTGGCCGGCGCGGCCTGCGCCGAGGAAACGGGCGCCCGGCTGGTGCTGATCGACCGGCGCATCGACCTCACCCTCAAGCGGGTCTGGCGGCATCTGGGGTTCTGGCAGCGGGTCAAGCTCTTCGGCACGCTGGCCGGCGCCATGTTTTCGTCGGACGAAATCGCGGCCGCGGACGTCGAGGCGCTCAAGAAGCAGGACCAGCTCGAGGCCTTGCTGGGCGAGATGGGGAAATCTTTTCCGGAAATCAAGAAGCGGTTGATCGACGAGCGCGACGTCTATCTGGCCCAGAAGCTCCGTGCGGCGCCGGGCACGCGCATCGTCGCGGTGGTGGGCGCCGGCCACGTGCCGGGCATCCTGAAATCCATCCAGGCCGATGCGCCGCTGGCGGAGCTGGAAAGCCTGCCGCCGGCGTCGCGCTGGTCGAAAATCTGGCCGTGGCTGGTACCGGCAGCGGTGGTGGCCCTGATCGCCTGGGGCTTCGTCCACGGCGGCGCTGAGCGCGGGGTGGATTCCATCGTCATCTGGGTAGGCGTCAACGGCGCGTTGGCGGCCCTGGGCGCGGCGTTGGCCTGGGCCCATCCGCTGACGATCCTGGCGGCGTTCGTCGCCGCGCCGATCACGAGCCTGAATCCCACCATCGCCGCCGGCTGGGTGGCGGGCTTGGTGGAAGCGTGGATCCGGCCGCCTTCCGTGGGCGATTTCGAAGCCTTGCCCGCGGCGATGGAGAATTTCCGCGATTTCGTGCGCAATCCCGTCGTGCGGATCCTGCTGGTGGTGGCGCTGGCGAATCTCGGCAGCAGCCTCGGCACGTTCACGGCCATCCCGTGGATCGCGGCGCGCTGATCGGCGTCAGTCCGAAAACGAACGCACCAGGGCGTAGAAACGGTCTTCGTAGTCCGCGAACTTGCCGAGACGGGTCAGCAACTGGGCCAAGGGGGCCAAGCGCGCGCGGTCCCGGGCGGCCTGCCGGAACGCGCGTTCGATGGCGTGCCGCGAACCGTCCGGATCGGCCCGCAGATCGCGGGCGTTGCCCGGCGCGGATGCCCGGACCACCTCGAACAGCAGCTTGAGCAGGCAGACTTCCCACGGCTCGTCCACCCCGCGCACCAGCGCGGAGAGCGGGTCCTCGCGCGATTTCAGGTCGGCCCGGACCCGGTCCAGCACGTTGTCGACGGTGTCGTGCACGATGGATTCGGTGAGCGTTTCCTGGCGGATCTTGAAACCGTACTTCAGCAGGACCAGTTCCGATTCGTGCTCGCGCAGCCAGCGGACGAAATCTTCGGCGGGGCCGGAGCGGAAGCCTTCCGCCAGCGGCGATTCCGCGAGCGACCCGGGCGTCAGGATTTCCGGCCGGAACGACTGGATGCGGCCTTCGCGGATGCGCACTTGGCCGACGACGTCCATCGGTTCGGTGATGAGGAGGTAGTTGATCAGGGTGGTGCCGAAGGTTTCCAGCCGGCCGCGCGGCAGCTCCAGCACTTCCGTGTTGTTGACGGCGTACCAGAAGTCGAATTCCCGCGGCGGACGGCTCATGCTGGGCCGAACTTACGGCATCGCGGCGGCGAACGCAAGGCGGGACGGGGACGCGCGTTCGATTCGCGCCGCGGCAGGGAGGCATTGCGCGGCGGCGCGGGAACCGCTAGGATGACGGCATGAATGTCTGGAAATTCATCCAGCGGATCTGCCTGATTGCGATCGTCGCGCTCATCGTGGGGATCGTCCTGCGGCTGTACCTGCCGAAGATCGAGGAGCAGAAGCGGCTGCGGGCACAGGCGGAATCGCTCCGCCAGGACATCCAGCGCGAGGCCGAGCAGTTGCGGCAGCTCAAGCGCAAGCAGGAGAAACTCCAGGAAGATCCCCGGTTCGTCGAAAAAATCGCGCGGGAAGACCTGAACTACGCCAAGCCGGGAGAGACGATCTTCCGATTCGTGGACGAAGACAAGCCGTAGCGGGCGGCGGCCCAGGCAAGTTCGCCGGCGATGGTCCGGGCACGGGCGCGGGGCCGCAGGGCGCGGGGCAGGACGTCCAGCGTGTAGGTTTCCACTTCGCAGAAGACGCGCCGCGCTTTCGCGAAAAACGCGGACGTCAACTGGCCGCGCGTGGAGCGCAGGGGGCCGGAGCCCGCCCACGTCAGCGGCACGTGGCAATGGGCGCGCACGACGGCCTGGGCGGGCAACTTCGGCAGGGCTTTCAACGCCGGGCCCAGATCGGGCCAGGCCCCGATGATTTCGCCGTCTAGAAACGCGCGGGTTTGATGCAAATAGCGCGGCTCGACGAACGGCGCCAGCGCGGCCCGCGCGGCGGGCACGTTGTCGCATTCGATGGCGGCGGAGAGCTGGACGCGGACGATGCGTTTCCATGGCAGGCGCGCCAGCGGCCGGAAGTCGACGGCGGCATGGCAGGCGTCGAGGCACCAGCCGATTTCGGGGCCGGCGGCTTCGATTTCCGGAGCGAACAAGTCCCAGGCGCAACCGGGCTCGGGCTCGACGGCGATGCGGATGCGCCGGCCGGTGGTTTCAAAGACGTCGCGGCAACCGGCGGCGGCGCGGGCCAGGTTTTTCAGGGCGAGGCGATGATCGGCCGCGGTTTTCCAGTCGGGCCGCCAGCCGCCGGGCACGGTGGTGAGGGTCGTCTCGGCGCCTTCGGGAATCAGATCGGCCAGCAGGCGGGCAACGAGCAGCGTGTAGGCTAAGCGCTCGGAACTGCGCCAATCGGGCCGGTAGACGTCGGCTTTGACGGTCGCGGCATGGAACGGACCGAAGGGGAAGGCGTTGATCCCGGCAACGAAGCAATCGTGGCGCCGCAGCCAATCGCGGAACGCGGCGCGCCGGCGCGGATTCGCGAGTTCGAGCGCAGTCCGGTAGCCGAGATGCAAGCTCAGCGGAAACGGCCGGTCGGGCGCAACGAGCTTCTTGACGGCGAGGGCGTGGACGTCCAGCGCGCGTTTCGTTGCGCGCCAATCCGCCGCCGGATGGACGTTCAGGCAGTACGGAATGGGAAAGGGCGCCTTCACTTCCGGGCGGCCAGCGCGGAGATGCACTCGGCCATGAGGGCCGGGTCCACGGCATGGACTTCCCGCCGGGAACCGAACGGCGCCGGGAACGTCACCGTGAGTTCGCCGCCCAGATGCGCGCGGAATTCTTCGAGGCCGGCCAGAACGGCGAGCCGTCCGCGGCGATCGGTTTGGGACAATTCCGGAGCGAACGTCGGCAACCCGCAGGCACGGAGGATGACGACGAGGCGGTCGGCTTCTTTCTGCGGCAACAGGCCGATCCGGGCGGCATAGAAGGCGTCGAGGGCGATGCCGATGGCGACGGCGTGGCCGTGCGACAAGCGGTGCTTCGACAGCAACTCCAGCTTGTGGGCCGCCCAGTGGCCGTAATCCAGCGGGCGGGCGGTGCCGAGCTCGTAGGGATCGCCCGACGTGGCGATGTGCGCGAGATGCAGCAAGGCGCAGCGCTGGAGGATGCGGCGGATGGTCGGCAGGTCGCGCCGGCTGATTTTCCGGGCGGAGCGCTCGATCAGGTGGAAGAAGTCGGCATCCTTGATGGCGGCCACCTTGACGGCTTCGGCGATGCCGTCGAGCAGCAGCGGCAGCGGCAGCGCCTCGAGGAAATCGGCGTCGTTCAATACGGCCCAGGGCGGGGCGAACGTGCCCAGCAGGTTTTTCGCGCCGCCGTAGTTGATGGCGTTCTTCACGCCGACGCCGGAATCGCACTGGGCGAGGGCGGTGGTGGGGATGCGCACGAGGCGTACGCCGCGGTGGAAAAGAGCCGCGGCCAAACCGGCGGCGTCCAGGAAGGCGCCGCCGCCGACCGCGATGCAGAAGGAATGGCGGCAGATGTTCCCGGCGCGCAGGGCCGCGAGCATCCGGCGGACCGGCGCCGCCGACTGCTTGATGCCTTCGCCGCCCGGCAGGACCAGCGGGGCGCGCACGAGCTGCAGCGCCTTCGCATGGGTATCGAAATAGGCGGCGATCCGTTCCGGCAGGCGGGGGAAGGCCGTTTGGACGCCCTCGTCCAGCAGGACGAGGCACCGGTGGCGGCGGGCAACGCCGCCGCGCGTCAGCGCGTCGCGCAGCGCGCGGTTGCGCGGCGAAAACAGATGCCGGGTGAACACGACGGGAAAGTCGTGGCGGACGACGATGCGTTGCACGTGGACGGTCACGGGAGCGGATTTCCTCTTGCTCATGGAAACGCTCCGCCGGGCCGTCGGGTTCACGCCGGTTTCCAGGAATCCTTCAGGGTGACCGTGCGGTTGAAGACGGGCGCGCCGGGCCGGCTGTCCGGTTCGGCGTAGAAATAGCCGACGCGCTCGAACTGGAACCGGTCGCCGGGCCGGGCTTCCGCCAGGCACGGCTCGACGAGGGCCTGGACGATCTTCAGCGAGTCCGGATTCAGGTGCGACTTGAAATCCACGTCCTTGTCGCCGTCGGGCTCGGGGACGTTGAACAGGCGGTCGTAGAGGCGGACTTCGACGGATTTCGCGGCGTGGGCGGCGACCCAGTGGATGGTGGCCTTGACCTTGACGGCGGTGTCCATCGGCTCGAACCGCCCGCGCACGGCGGTCACCTGTCCCGCGCCGTCCTTCTCGACGCCGGTGCAGGTCAGGAAGCCGGCGTTGCGCAGGCGCACGGCCTTGCCGGGGCTGAGGCGGAAGTATTTCGGCGGCGGGACTTCGGCGAAGTCCTCGCGCTCGATGAACAGCTCGGGGCCGAACGGGACGTCGCGCTCGCCGGCGGCGGGATCCTCGGGATTGTTGACGCCCTTCACCGACGCCGGCAAGTCCTGTGGATTTTCGATCACGACGCGGAGCGGATCCAGCACGGCCATGGCGCGGCGGGCGGTCCGGTTGAGGTCGTCGCGGATGCAGTGCTCGAGCAGGGCGACGTCGGTCAGCGAGTCGTACTTGGTGATGCCGACGCGTTCGCAGAATTCACGGATGGCGGCGGGGGGCACGCCGCGGCGGCGCAAGCCGCACAGCGTGGGCATGCGGGGATCGTCCCAGCCCTTGACGAGCTTGCGCTGGACGAGTTCGAGCAGCTTGCGCTTGCTCATGACCGTGTAGGTCAGCGACAGCCGCGCGAATTCCATCTGTTGCGACGGGAACAGATTGCAGTTCTGGATGACCCAGTCGTAAAGCGGCCGGTGCACTTCGAATTCGAGCGTGCACATCGAATGGGTGATCTTTTCGAGGGCGTCCTCGATGGGGTGCGCGTAGTCGTACATCGGATAGATGCACCACTTGTCGCCGGCGTGGGGATGCGGGGTGTGGAGAATGCGGTAGATGACCGGATCGCGCAGATGGAGGTTGGGCGACGCCATGTCGATCTTGGCGCGCAGCACCTTGGCGCCGTCCGGGAACTCCCCGGCGCGCATGCGCCGGAACAGATCGAGGTTTTCTTCGGGCGAGCGCCGGCGGAAAGGCGATTCCTTGCCGGGCTCCGTCGGGATGCCGCGGTAGTCCTTCCACTGCTCGGCGGTCAGTTCGCAGACGTAGGCCTTGCCGGCGCGGATCAGGCCGCAGGCCAGTTCGTACATCTGCTCGAAGTAGTCCGAGGCGTGGTAGTAGTGCGGACCCCAGTCGAACCCAAGCCAGCGGACGTCGGCCTTGATGGAGTCGGTGTATTCGACGTCTTCCTTGACGGGGTTGGTGTCGTCCATGCGCAGGTGGCATTCGCCGCCGTTTTCCAGCGCCATGCCGAAATCGAGGCAGATGGCCTTGGCGTGGCCGATGTGCAGATAGCCGTTGGGTTCCGGCGGAAAGCGGGTGACGACTCGGCCGCCGTACTTGCCGGTGCGGTTGTCCTCCGCGATGATCTCGCGGATGAAGTGCATGTTCTTGGCCGGGGTTTCCGGCGCGTTTTCGGCGGGAGCGTTCATGGTTCGCCTTGGGTGGGGTCCAGGGTTTTCTTGCGCGAGAAAAAGGCGGCGGCCTTCTTGCGGAGGGCGGCCAGGCGGGGATGGTTGGATTCCTTGACGGCGGCGCCGAACGCGGCCAGCAGATCGGCGGCGTTGCCGTGCAAACCGGTGGGCACTTCGATGGTGACGGCGACGTAGTGGTCGCCCGTGCCGCCGCCGCGGACCTCGGGCAGGCCCAGACCGCGCAGGACGAACGTCTTGCCGGGCTGGGTGCCCGCGGGGATTTTCAGCGGCACGTCGCCGCGGATCGTGGGCACCTGGATTTCGCCGCCGAGCGCGGCGATGTGGAAGGGGATCGGGATTTCGCAGCGGGTATCGGACCCCTCGCGCGAAAACAGCGGGTGCTCGCGCACGTGCAGGACGACGAACAGGTCGCCCGGCGGGCCGCCGCGGGCCCCGCCTTCGCCCTTGCCGGCCAGGCGCATGCGCGAGCCGGTGTCCACGCCGGCGGGGATGTTCAGGGAAATTTTGCGGGCGACCTTGGCGCGGCCGGCCCCGCCGCATTGGCGGCAGGGATGGCGGATGATCTCCCCCGTGCCGCCGCAGCGCGGACAGGGTTGGCGGACATGGACGAAACCCATGTTCTGCACGACCATGCCGCGGCCGCCGCAGGCGGAGCAGGTTTCACGCTGGCTCCTGCCGTCGGCGCCGGTGCCGCCGCAGGCGGCGCAGTCCTCGACGACGTCGAGGGTCAGTTCGCGTTTCGCGCCGAACGCGGCTTCCTCGAAATCGATTTCCAGATCGTAGCGCAAATCGGCGCCGCGCGCGCGGCCGTCGCCGTCGCGCCCGCCGCCGCCCATGCCGCCGAAGAGGCTGTCGAAGAAGCTGCCGCCGAACCCGCCGCCGCCGCCGAACGCGGAGGCGAAGGCGCGCATGGCTTCTTCCAGGTCGATGTGGCCGGCTCCGAAGCCGCCGCCGCGCCCGTTGCCCCGCTCGAACGCGCCCCAGCCGAACTGGTCGTAGCGCTGGCGCAGCTCGGCGTTCGAGAGGATCTCGTAGGCCTCGGTGGCTTCCTTGAACTTCTCCTCGGCGTCCTTGTCGCCCGGATTGCGGTCCGGGTGGTACTTCATGGCCAGCTTGCGGTAGGCCTTCTTGATGTCTTCCGCGTCGGCAGAGCGCGGGACGTCCAGAATCTCGTAGAAGTCGCGTTTGGTCATGCTTTTTCGCGCAGGCTCACTTTGCCTTCGGCAATTTCTCTAAGCGA
>DAOTNL010000023.1:0-19531 GCA_035450765.1 Kiritimatiellia bacterium
GCTGGGTCAACCAGACCGCCGGCGCCATCGAAGTCCTCGCCTGCGGTCTCGCCGGCAAAGTCCACGAATCCGTCTTCGTCCTGCCCGTCAACGCTCTCGACCTGCAAGCCGCGTTGCTGCTCGCCGGCCTCAAGGGCGGCGAACCCATGCCCGCCATCGGCCAGGGCCCGCCCAAGGGCGCGCCCGTCGATATTTTCGTCGATTGGCAGGCCGACGGCGAAACGAAATCCGCCCGCGCCGAATCGTTCGTGTGGAACGTCGAAGAAAACGCCGTTGTGCCCGACGCCCCGTGGACCTTCACCGGGTCCGTGGTCAAGGACGGCCAGTTCAAGGCCTTCGCCGAAGAATCCCTCGTCGTCACCTACTGGGACCCCTACGCCATCGTCAATATTTCCCTCCCTTGCGGCGCCAACGACGAACTCCTCGTCGTCAACACCAACGTCGTCCCCGAAGTCAAAACCCCCGTCACCCTCCGCTTCGTCCCGCGCTGAGTCATAAACAGCCCCACTACGAATTTCGCGAATCACGCGAATGGGGTCCAAGTAGCCCCAAATCCGCCTTCCGGCCTTCCATTTGGTTTCAGGCCCCGTTTCCATTCGAAAAATTCGCTGAATTCGTAGTTTGCTCCCGTTTTCGGACCGTTTTCGCACCCACAAGCCCCGCTACGGTCGATTTTCTGGCCCCATTTCGCGAATTTCGCAGTTTGAATCTCGTTTTCTGGCTGTTTTGTCTGCGATCCTCGCCTTTCCCGTCCCCATTCGAAAAATTCGTGTCATTCGTAGTTTGTCCCGGTTTTCGGCCATTTTCAGACCGTTTTCGTCGCCCAAAAGCCGTTTCGGGCCCGTTTTCGATGTTTTTAGGCCGTTCGGGGCCGTTTTGAAGGTATTTTCAGCCGTTTTTCGGCCCGCGGAGCCTCTCGGACTCGAATCCAACCCCGGATGAACGGGGATGAATCATGGCCCCGCCGAAGCTTTGCCCCATGACGCTGCCCCTTGCCTCGTTGACCCCCTTCCGTGTTTTGCCTAATATCAGGCCAGTAAAGGCCAACCCCACAAAGTATGGGACAAGCAACTCAATCTGAGGCTCAATATTTGTTCGCCAGATTACCGATGAAAACCGGAACCAAGCGATCCGCGGCATTCTTCCTCCTGCTCGGGGCCGCAGGCTATGTGCTCCACGGCCTCGACAACCAGATGCTGTTCGCCTACATGCCATATTGGCTGGCGCTGCTGGCCTGCGCGGCCATTCTCATTCCGCTTGTGCCCAAAGGGCCTTGGATCGTGAAGACGGCCGCCTTGGCTCTATTCGCCGTTTGGCTTCTGGCGGTTCTCCCCAAATCGAGATCCAGCGAACTAAAAGGATTCTACGTGGATGCGTGGAGCCTCAAGCGCGGCATGAGCATCGCCCAAGTCGACGAAATCATGGCGAAGTACGTCAAAAACCCCTCCGGCGCCCTGTCGGGCGCGCACATGGTCGGCATCGCCGAAACCACGGCCGAACACGATGCGCGGATTCTATACACGCACAAGGACCATCCCGCCGATTGGTGCGTGGTCTATCCGCAAGACGGAATCGTCCAGCGAGTGGTGATTCATCCGGATTGACGTTCGCCTTGACATATGCATATGAATGAAGCATATTCATGCACATGAGAACGACCATCATCATCAAAGAAGACGTGCTCTCCAAGGCCTCGGCCTTGACGGGCGTCAAAGAAAAGACCGCGCTCGTCCATATGGGGCTGGAAGCCCTCATTGCGCGGGCCAGCGCGGCGAGGCTCGCCAGGCTGGGCCGCTCGGAGCGGGGCTTGCGGCCCATCCCGCGGCGCAGGAATCCATAAATGACCCTCGTCGACACGTCCGTATGGGTCGACCACCTGCGAAATGGCAACGAGGCTTTGGCCGATTTGTTGCTCAAGGACGAGGTGGCATGCCATCCGATGGTGATCGGCGAATTGGCTTGCGGGAACCTCAAGCGCCGGAAAGAACTTCTGGCGCTGCTGCATGCCCTGCCCTCGGTCGAGCGCGTGTCGGACGATGAAATACTCTTTTTCATCGAACAACGCCGCCTCAGCGGACGCGGCCTGGGATTGGTCGATATGCACATCCTCGCATCCTGCGCAATTTCCCATGCGACATTGTGGACGTTGGATGGTCGACTGCAGCAGGCGGCAGATGACATGGCCAGACCATAAGAAGTTTCATTTCGTTGCGCCCCGGCGCGCCGCACGCGGTGCACGGGTGAACGCCGAAGCCAATTGCTGGACACCATGATCGCCATTCGCCAAGACATCCGGCCGGAGGATTGCCGGCGCGCGGTTTTTCTGCACCTGCGGCCGCGGCCCGGCTACGGGGTGGCCGGGACCCTGATCCTGTCGCTGGCCGCTCTGGGAGCCATCCAGAAGATTTGTTCGCCCGACCCGTGGACCTCTTCCACGCTCGTGCCATTGGCCAGCTTGGCGCTCCTCGCCGTTTTCTTCTTCGTCGCGCTCCCCTGGCAGGCCACCCGGCACTTCAGGCAAAACCGCTTCCTGGCCCATGCCACCGATTACCGGATCGACGAGACCGGAGTGCACGTCCAGTCGGACCTCGGCACAACGAAGATTCCGTGGGACCACCTGCTCAAGTGGAAAGAGAACAAACAGCTGATCCTGCTGTACCCGACCGACGCAGCCTACTTCCTCTTCCCGCGCCGGTTGTTCGCGCCCGCGGAATGGGAGGAATTCCGCGCCCTCGCGGCCAAGCACCTGAAAAAGAGCCGCTGACTCGCACCGGCGGCGACCGCTTCGCTCCCATCGGAGCGGATCAAGGTCTTTGTAGCCTGGGGGCGTTGACCCCGGCCGCCGTATCAACAGCCGCCGGCCTCACCGCGACCGGCTACAACAAATCCAAAAACACTCTGTCCTATCCCCTGCCTGAACTTGGATATTGGATATTGATCATTGGATATTGGATATTCCGCTCCCGTTTTTCTCAATCCGCGCTACGCCTTCCGCACCGACAGCCGCCCGATGGGCTTGGTGGCGACGTAGTAGCGCTCGAAGTCGGTCTGTTCGTCTTCCGGCGGGACGTAGGGCGCAACGGGCGCGAAGCGAGCGTCGCCCGCGAAGATGCCCGAGAGCTGCTCGAAATACGGCAGGTGGTCGGTCGCCACGTGCACGACGCCGCCGGGCGCGAGGGTCCGGTGCAGGGCGTCGAGGAACAGCTTGTTGAACAGCCGGTGGCCTTCGTGCCGGGCCTTGGGCCACGGATCGGGGAAGAAAACGTAGTAGACGTCCACCGCGGCGGGCGGAATCAGATAGGCCACGGCGTAGTAGCCCTCCACGCGCATCAGGCGCACGTTGTCCAGATCGAGCCGCCGCGCGCGGTTGTCCACCTTGCGGATGCGCCGCAGCATGCGGTCGATGCCCAGGAAATTGGTGTCGGGGCATTTCGCCGCCCGGGCCAGCAGGAACCGCCCCTTGCCGCTGCCCAGGTCGATCTCCAGCCGCCGCTCCGGATGCGCGAACCAGCTTTTCACCGGCAGCGGTCCAAGCCATTCGGCTTCCGTTTGCGGCTCCCGCCGCAGGCTCTCCGCGATCATCGCCGCGCTCAGCCGTAGGCCAGGACGACCGGATTGCGCAGCGTGCCGATGCCGTCGATTTCGCACTCGACCACGTCGCCGTCGTGCAGCACCACGGGCGGCTTGCGCGCGGATCCGATGCCCCCCGGCGTGCCCATGGAGATCACGTCGCCCGGCTCCAGGGTCAGCACCCGGCTCAGGTCCGCCAGCACCATGTCGATGCGGAAGATCATCTGCGAGGTCTTGGATTCCTGGAGGATCTCGCCGTTGACGCGCTGGCGGATGCCCAGCGCGTGCGGCCGCTTGATCTCGTCGCGCGTGACGAGCCACGGGCCCATCGGCCCGAACGAGTCCGCGCTCTTGGCGAAGAACCACTGCAGGCGCGCCTTCTGCAAATCGCGGTTGGTCACGTCGTTCAAGACCGCGTAGCCGGCGACGTGGCCCATGGCCTCGCCTTCCTGGATATCTCGCGCGCGCTTGCCGATCACCACGGCCAGTTCGGCCTCGCCGTCCACGCGTTCCATGCCGGGCTTGAGGCGGATGGGATCGTGCGGGCCGCTCAGGGAGCCGGGGCTCTTGGAAAAATAGACGGGAAATTCGGGCACCTTGGCGTCGAATTCCTTGGCGTGGTCGCGGTAATTCTTGCCCAAGCAGATGATCTGCCGCGGCGGCGCCACGGGCGGCCCCAGGCGCACGCCCTCGGCCGGGATCGTCTTGAGGTTCGGCTCTTTCAGCAGCGCCTGCAGGCGCTCGACGCCGTGCGTGGCCCAGAAGCGCGCGTCGTAGTCCGCGATGTCGAACACCATGCCGCGCACGTCGAGGATCCGCGCGGGTTCCTTTTTCGTCGCGTCCAGCCAGATGCCCGGCCGTTCGGCGCCGGGCGCGCCGTATCTCACCAGTTTCATTTCGCGGGTCTCCGGGGCACGAACGCCTTGCGTTCCGGCGCGGCGGGCAGGTTTTCGCTTTGGCGCGATTTGCCGAGCGGGCCGAGGACGTCGTCGGTCGTCTTGAAGTGGCACTTGGCCACCTCGAGAAACGCGGCGCCGCCGTGTTTCTTGGCGATTTCGGCCGCCACCTGCTTGACCTTGTCGGACGCGCCCTTGGGCAGCTTCACGCCGTACTTCTCGCCCAGCTTGTCCATCGCCGTCAGGAAGCCCGACCGCGCCAAAATGGAAGCCGCGGCCACGGCGACGTCGCTTTCCGCCTTGTGGCGCTGCTCGAGCTTGATCTTCCGCCCCTTCTGCTGCAGGGCGCGCTGGATCTGCTGCTCGGGGCCGAACTGGTCGCTCAGGGCGCGGGGGCAGGTCGGTACTTTTTCGAGCAGGTTTTCGATGGCGCGGGCGTGGCCCCACGCCAAAATGCGGTTCACGCTGCCCATCGTGGCGTAGAGCCGGTTGTAGGCGGCCGGGCCGATGGACACCACGACGAACTTGTCGCCCAGCCGCGCGCGGATCTTCTTGGCCAGGTCCTGCGCCGCCTTGTCGGTCGTGATGGTCTTGCTGTCGCGCACGTTCAGCGCCTTGAGATCCTTGGCGATGGTCTCGTCGACGTAGGCCGCCGCGATGACCAGCGGACCGAAGAAATCGCCCTTGCCGCTTTCGTCCACGCCCATGTGCGGCGCGTTGGCTTCGGGATTGAGCACGTCTTCGTAGCCCAGGCGGGCTTCGCCGAGCACCTGCGGCTCGAGCACGAACGTCACCCAGTCCGCCGCCCCCTTGCCCTGCACCAGGCACTTGCCGCTTTGGTAGATCACGATCTGGCAGTCTTCGCCCTCCGCCGCCGCGAGGGCGTACTCCACGCGCCGGGGGCGGTAGTTGCCCTCCCGCAGGATCCGCGCCGCCGCGTCCATCTGGTCCGGCGTCAGCTTGATCGTGTACGAATTCTTCTTGTCCGTCATGGTCCGGACCCTAGCAGACCCCACCCCCGCTGGCAACCGCCCGGCCATTGACTTTCCGGATCACGCGGCATAGAGTTCGGGGCGTGGAAACCGGGACGGACGGCTCCGTCCCGCCGATTTTGGAGACCGCCGATGAAACGCACGATCCCGTTCCTGATCCTGGCCGCCCTGCTTTCCTGGTCCGGCTGCGCCGCGCTCGAAGGCCAGGACCTGTCCGCCGAACCCACCACCGACGAAGGCGTCGCCGCCGTCGCCAACAGCCGCCTCAACGACGACGCCGTGGTCGGCCGCGCCATGCTGAGCGTGACCGTGGACAACGGCCTCGCCATCCTCTACGGCACCGTGCCCGACGAAGCCGCCCGCCAGCGGGCGCTGCACGTCGTCCGCGGCACGCCGGGCGTCTACGACGTGCTCGACCGCACCCGCAAGCGCTAGGCCCGCCATGCGCCGCCCCCGCCATTCGTTCCTGCGCCGGCAGGGCGGCTGGCTGGCGCTTCTGTCCCTGCTGGCGCTGGCCGCCGGCTGCGCCACGCCCGGCCGGCCCGGCGCCGAACGCCTGGCCCTCAAGCGCGTGCCCGCCGTGCCGGCGGACCAGACCCGCGCCGACCGCGCCATCGTCGCCGCCTTTTTCGCCGCCAACGGCGCGCGGCTCGACGCCGCCCAGCTCGAAAAGATCCTGCCCCCCGCCGCGCGACCCGCCCAGATGGACCGCAACGCCCTGCGCGCCGCGGCCCGCGCCAACCACCGCGTCCTGGCGGTCGTGAAGGCCGACGAACCGGAACTGGCCCGCTGGCTCGCCGGCAACCGGCCCCTGCTGGTCCTGCTGCCGCCGAGCCTGCGCTACGAGCCCAACGCCGCGGCCTACGTTCCCGTCGCGTGGGACCGCGCGAAAGGCACCTTGGAGCTGCTCGACGGCAACGGGGAAATCCAGACCTTGCCCGAGACGGAATTCTTCGCGCGCCGCGAGCCGCTCAAGCACGCCGCGCTGTGCCTCCTGAAGCCCGGCGCGCTGGAACGGATGGAGCCCACGCGCGACCAGAAACTGGTGCTGGCGGACTTTTGGTTCGACCAAGGCTTCTACCGCCGCGCCCAGGCCGCCTACGTCGCCATCCAGGAAGACGCTTTCGCGGGCTCGACCGACGTGGAAGCGCTCGTCGGCCAGGGCAACGTCCTCGTGCGCAAGAAGCGCTACAAGGAAGCGATTCCCGTGTTCCGCGCCGCCCTCGCCCTCGAGCCCGACAATCCCCGGATCCTCAACAACCTCGCCTACTGCATGCTCAACGGCGGCGGCGAACTGCTGACCGCGTTGCGCCACGCCGCCAAGGCCGACCAGCTCGACCCCGAAAATCCGCTCGTCCTCGAAACGCTCGGCAGCATCAACCTGAAACTCGGCGACGCCGAAGCCGCCGCCCGCTTCCTCGAACGGGCCTGGGCCCGCGCGCTCAAACGGCCGCCGGAAGTCCAGATCGCCATCATGGACCAACTGGTGCGGGCCTGGATCGGCGCCCAGCGCCGGGACCTGGCCTGGCAGGTGGCCGAATACCGCAAGCGCGCCTTTCCCGATTATCGCTTCCCCAAGGACATTCTCCGCACCTTTCCCGCTCTGCGCCAACCTCTTGAGCCGCTGCCCGAAAAAGGCGAAAAACCGCGGCCGCGGAGTTGACACCCCCCCCTTCGTCCCGTATAGTTGCGAAACAAATCGGGGACTTGGAAATTCCCCGGGCGTTCTTTCAAACACAATTTGAACAACTTGCTGCTAACCACGCAGCAAGCAGATGGGACTACGGAGACCCCCCCATACTCCGCCCGTCTGCACTCATCCGTGCCAGGCTACCCCCCCCCGATAACGCCTGGCACGGACCTTTTTTGCCCAAGCGAGATCAATCTTCAATATCCAATGTCCAATATCCAATGTTCAAGTGAACAGCCCGGGATGCCCTGGATCGGCTCACGTGGACACAGGTAATCGTTCCGATCAACAGCCGCTTCTGGGCTGTTGAATTGGAAATTGGGCGTTGATTATTGGATATTGGATATTCCGCCCCCCTTAGTCCCCCGCTGCCCTCCCCTACAGCTTCGCGGGATATTCCCCCGCGGCGACAAGCGCGCGGATCGATTCCTGCACCGTCGCCTTGTCTTCGCGGTAGGTCACCCCGAACCACCGCGCCGTCGTCTCCAGCACCTTCACCGTGCCCCGCCCCGACCGGATCAGGCCGTCCACCACCGACGGAATCGTAAACTCTTTTTTCGGAGACTGCCCGCCCTCGCCCCGCAGGAATCGATCGAACGCCGCGTCCAGTTCGCCGAACACCGACGGCCTGAAGCCCCAGCAATTCATCGAGACCGGTTCCGCGCCCGTCAGCGCCGTCGCCGGCCCGCCCTCCGGCTCGTCCCAGAGCGTCCCGTCCGCGTGCCGCACGATCTTCGTGCGCTCCTGGATGCCCGACAGCAGCCGGTCCGCCCCGCACAGGCACACCCCGCGGCTCACGCTGCCGTGTTCGGAGAGCGTCTGGTCCAGGCGGAACGCCACCATGCAGTGCGCCGCCGGATTCGTTTCCGCCGTCAAATGCTTCGCCAGGGCGCGGAACGAGGCCGCGCCGTAGAAATCGTCCGCGTTGATCGCCGCGAACGGCTCCGCGATCTCGCGGCGCCCCGCCCGGATGGCGTGCGCCGTGCCCCAGGGCTTCGCGCGGTCCGCCGGCACCGCGAAGCCCGCCGGCACGTCGGCCAGATCCTGGAACGCATAGGCGCAGGGGATCCGCGCTTCCCACTTCGCCCCGACCGTCGCCCGGAACGCCGCTTCGAGATCCCGCCGGATCACGAACACGACGCGGCCAAAGCCGGCGCGGATCGCATCGAAGATGGAGTAATCCAGCACGATCTCGCCCGCGGGCCCCACCGGATCGATCTGCTTCAGTCCCCCGTAGCGGCTGCCCATCCCGGCGGCCAGGATCATCAAGGTCGGCTTGTTCATGCGCGGCACCTTACCAAGGCCGCGCGCGCAAGAAAACCTTTTCCGCCCGCGGCGAACCCATGGTATCTTCGGCGAAAACCAACCGCCCCAGGAGGTCCCATGAAATCCCCGCTCCGTTTGTTCGCCGCCCTGTTCCTCGCGCTGGCCTGCGCCGCGCCCGCCTTCGCCCAGGAATCCGATTCGAAGGCTTCGCAGCCCTGGATGAAGCTCGAAAAGGAACTCGGGCTGCAGACCACCTACTCCGTCGACATGGTCATGCAGGCCATGGGCATGAACATGACCTCCCGCACCGTCCGCGACGGCGGCAAGACCCGCACCGAAATGACCATGCCCTTCATGAACCTCAAGATGGTCGCGCTCGAAATTCCCGAGGGCGGCCAGTCCGCGTCCTACACCCTCTTCCCCGACAAGAAGAAATACGTCCGCAACGAAGAAGCCGCCGGCGCCGGCATTTCCGCCAGCCAGCCCAAGATCGAAGAACTCGGCACCGAGACCTACGAAGGCGAGGAGTGCATCAAGCGCCGCGTCGCCATGGTCGAGCAGGGCATCCGCACCGACATGGTCATGCTCTTCTCCCCCAAGAACAAAAACATGCCCGTCAAGATGACCGTCACCGCCAACGCCCCCATGGGTCCAGGCCAGCCGGCCATGCCCATCCAATCCGTCGTGCTCTTCAAGAACTACGACTTCTCCGCGCCGGACGCCGCGCAGTTCGCGATACCGTCCGACTACGTCCAGGCCGCCAGCATGCAGGCCGTCATGATGGAAGGCATGGATTTCGGCGCCATGATGCAGCAAATGCAGCAGATGATGCCGGCGGAAGAATAGGCCCGGAATCCAGCTCCGCCGAACGCGGCCGGCCGGCAACGGCCGGCCGTTCGCGCGCCTAGTACACTTCCGGCACGAAGTGCTGGTCGGAGAGCGGCGGGCGCACGTAGCCCTTGCGCTTCTGCCGCGGCGGCAGCTCGATCTTCTCCGGCGTCAGGTCCTTGTACTTGATCTGGCTCAGGAGGTGGTGGATGCAGTTCAGGCGCGCCCGCTTCTTGTCGTCGGCGTTCACCACGTTCCACGGCGCCTGCGGGATGTCGCACACGGCGAACATCCGGTCTTTGGCCTTGGAGTAATCCACCCAGCGCGCGCGCGATTCGAGGTCCATCGGGCTGAGCTTCCAGCGCTTGGTCGGGTCGTCGATCCGCGCCCGGAACCGCCTCTCCTGCTCCTCGTCCGACACCGAGAACCAGTACTTGATGAGGATGATGCCCGACCGCACCAGCATGCGCTCGAATTCCGGGCACGAGCGCAGGAATTCCTCGTATTCCGCTTCCGTGCAGAACCCCATCACGTGCTCCACGCCCGCGCGGTTGTACCAGCTGCGGTCGAAGAGCACCATTTCCCCTGCGGCGGGCAGGTGCGGCACGTAGCGCTGGAAATACCACTGCGTTTTTTCCTTGTCCGTCGGCGTGCCCAGGGCCACGACGCGGCAGATGCGGGGATTGAGGCATTCCGTGATGCGCTTGATCGCGCCGCCCTTGCCCGCGGCGTCGCGCCCTTCGAAGATCACGACCACCCGCAGCCCCTTCTGCTTGATCCACTCCTGCAGCTTCACCAGCTCGACCTGCAGCTTGGCGAGCTCCTTCTCGTACTTGAGCTTCTTTTCCTTTTTCGCCCCGTCCTTCTTCGCCTTCATGCGCAGTCCCTCCGCGGCGTCCGCCCGCACCCTCATCCTACGCCCCGCCCGCGCGGCCGCCAAGCCTCGATTGGCCCGGTTTTACGTGGAACGTAGAAAGTTTGCGCGGTTATTACCTAAATTTCCTGAAGTTTTACGTTCTACGTAAAACCGGGGACGAATTTTTACGTAGCACGTAAAACTCCGCCCGGCCGGGCATTCTGTGTGGCCAAACGGATGCCGGCTTGCTAGGATCGCCGGCCATGAACGCAGAGAAGGGCGAAGCCTTGATGAAGGCGGCGAACGCCGCCGATCCGGACGCGGTCCGGGAGCTGGTGGAGCATGGCGCGCCCGTCGATGCCCGCAGCCCGTCCGGCTGGACCCCGCTCATGGCCGTCGCCAACAAGGGCCATCTCGAACTCGTCGAATACCTCGTCGCAAAAGGCGCCGACGTCGAAGCCAAGAACCAGCACGGCTGGACCCCGCTGCTCTGGGCCACGCTGAAGGGCTTCACGGACGTCGTCCGGCATCTCGCCGACCACGGCGCGAACCTCGACGCGCGCGGCGACGACGGCAGCCCGCCCCTGCATATCGCCGCCGGCGGCGGCTTCCTCGACGTCGTCCGCCTGCTGCTCGAGCGCGGCGTCCCCGTGGGCGAACCGAACAAGCTCGGCCAGCTGCCCCTGACCCTGGCCGCCCGGCAGGGCCACCTCGACGTCGTCCGCTGCCTCCTGGAAAAAGGCGCGGACCTCAACGCCTGCGGCGCCGAAGGCAATCCCCCCCTGCTGCAGGCCGCCATCGGCGGACACCTCGACATCGTCCGCCATCTCGCCGACCAAGGCGCGCAGATCGACGCCCGGAGCAAAAAAGGCCTGACGCCCCTCATGGCGGCCGCCAAAGGCGGCAACTTGGAGATCGTCCGCTTCCTGCTCGAACGCGGCGCCGACGTCAACGCCCGCAACGACTACGGCAAGACCGCCCTCCGCCTCGCCGCCCTCGACCACCGCGACGACGTCGTCGTCTACCTCCAGCAGTGCGGCGGGACAACCTGATTCCCCCTGTTTCGACAGGATGAACGGGATTGTTCAGGATTCACAGGATTCCGCCCCCGCCTGAATTCCGATCCCCGCCGCAGGCCGGCCTTGCGAGGCTGGCGCGAGCCGGCTCCCCATATGCGACAAGTTGCGCCCTATATCCACGCAGTTGTCTTGGTTATCAAATTCCGGCGTATTTTTCCCAATAGGTCTGAAAACCATCCTCAAACAACCCTCGCTCCGCAACCCTGCCGAATCGTTGTCGGAGATGCGCGACAAACTCATTAACGCGCCAATTTCTCGCGATGCTTTTTAGGAATCCCGGATCGGGCCGGAAACGCTTGGGCATGGCGATAGGCCGGCCTTCGAACGACTTGAACTGGGTCTGGAAGGCTTGGTTGCCGTAGAACTCGGCCAGCACGGGGCTGAAAATCAGGCGGCAATCTTCGTCGAAGGAGATCAGATGCCGGTCGAACGCGGCATCGTAGGTCGCGGATAGGCAAAGGCCGTTCGCCGGGTTGAGCCGGTTGGCTTCATCCTCCGCCCAGCCGACGATGTGGCTGGCCCGCAAGACATCGGGCACGTTCAGTCCGGATATGCAGCATTGCGTCCGGTACTCGTCCAAGATCAGTTCCCGGAAGAAATCTTGGTTCACGCGCGCCTTGGCCGAGCAAATCCGATCCTTCCCTTCCCGGCTCGCAAAGTCCACCCCGCGATCCACCAAGAATCGTTCGACCTGCCCGATTTCCTGCCTGTTCAGCCGCCGGGCCAGATCCGTCGGATCGCCGCCCTTGCGCGCCAGTTCCCACAGCTTCTGCTTGTACGGTGCCAAAATCAGGAACTCCTGATAGCTCTTCAGCGCGGCGGAATAGAATCGATTGCGCCAGTAGCTGGAAGGCTCCTCCCCACGGAACATCCCGGCGTTTTCCAGCCGCTGCTGTTCCAGCACCAGCTCGTACAGTTCTCCGATCCGTTCGGGCGACTCCACCGCGAAAACGTCCGCGCAGTCCCGATGCGTCCGCGTCTTGGCCAGGATCGGCCCCAGTAATTCCAGCGCCCGGATATACGAGTTGGCTTTGTTGCTCCCCTCCGCCCCCGCCTCGCGCATATAGCGCACGTATCCATCTCGCGTGCTCACGGTGTGCCCTGATCATAACCCTCCCCCCTCCGATTTGTAAACACCGCCACCCTGCCCCCCCATTCGTGCCATTCGCTCCATTCGTAGTTGGCTTCTTCCCTCGAACATTTTCGCGCATTTCGCGAATTTCGTAGTTTCCGCCCGGATTGCCTTCCGGGGCGGGGCGTGCCAGAGTGGGGGCCATGCCGGCGCCGGCTTCATTCACGACCCGCTACATCCGCGACGAGGAGCACTATGCGGAGGTGCTGCTGCGCGCGCGGGAGGCGAAGAAAACCCTCTGGATCGGCACGGCGGACCTGAAGGACGTCTTCGTGATGCGCGGCAAGCGCGCGCGGCCGTTTTTAGGCGAGTTGGCCGAGCTGATCGAACGGGGCGTGAGCGTCCGCCTGATCCACGCCAAGGAGCCCGGACCCAATTTCCGGCGCGATTTCGACCGCTACCCCATTCTCGCGACGGGCCTGGAACGGGTGCTGTGTCCGCGGGTGCATTTCAAGCTGCTGATCGTCGATTTGCAGGCGGCCTATATCGGCTCCGCGAACCTGACCGGCGCGGGCATCGGCATGAAGAGCGACGGCAAGCGCAACTTCGAGGCGGGCCTCTGGACCAACGAGCCGCAACTGGTGGCCGCGGCCGCGGCGCAGTTCGATGCGGTCTGGATGGGCGCGCCGTGCGACGGGTGCCGCCGGCAGAAATACTGCCGCGACGGGGTCGAGTAGCCGGATCGCCCCCCCCACGGCCTTGCGCCGTGGGAGGCAACGTTGGCTACCCTGCCGCGCAAGGCGGCAGGGCCCGCCGATCTCCGGCCGCTACTTGCGGACCTGGACGCCGTAGAACTGGAATTCGTCGGGCAGGTCGGGCAGATCGATGGTCATGGTGCCGGGCGCGGCGCACGGGATGTTGCTGTGCGTGGCGAGGACATGGAAACCGTCGCCCACCATGTTGGTGGCGTAGCAAACCGCATAGGTCCGGCCGGTCGCGCCGGGCCAGGACAGTTTCGGCGCGGCGCCGGTCTCCACGACGGCGGCGAAGATGGAATCCGGATCGTCCAGTTTGGTGCCGGCGACGCTCTCGGCGAAATCGTCCATGCCGTCGCCGTCGGTGTCGTCCAGCGCGGGGTTGCCGTTCAGCTCGAATTCCTCGCGCTGGGTCAAGCCGTCGCCGTCCGCATCGTCCCAGGCGTCGCGCGCGTCCTTGGGGCTGAACCCGTGGGCTTCTTCCCAGGCGTCGTCGACGCCGTCAGCGTCCGTGTCGGGGACGGCGATTTCGAAGAGGCTGTAGACGCGGTTCTGTTCGTTGAACGTGAAGCGGTAGACACCGTCGAACGCGGCGGCGTTGCCCTGGATATTGGCGCCGCCGCTCTCGGCGACGTTGGTCATGGGCACGACGGTCTGGGCCTGGTCGTTGTCGCCCCAGTTCACGCCCCAGCCGCCGTCGGCGGCGAACTTGAACTGGATGGAGAGCAGATTGGTGAAGACGACGTCGGCGCGCCAGAGGTAGTCGTCGACGAGGCACATGTTGGTGAGGGTCGGCGCCCAGCCGTTGAACGTGCCCACCACGGCCATGGCGGCGTGCGCCGACTGCGGCGCGTCGTAGACCTGCGGGTCGGTGCCGTTCTGGTATTCCTCGAGATTGGAGTAGACGTCGTGGTCGGGATTGCCGGCGGCGGCGGCGATGTCGGGATCGAGGCCGTGGACGGTTTCCCAGTCGTCCGGCAGGCCGTCGCCGTCGCGGTCGGGCGCGGGAGCGGGTTCGATGCGGTAGCCTTTGGTCAGGTCGTTGAAGGTGAAGCGCACGCGGCCGTCCGCGGCGCCGGCCTGGATGTTGGCGCCCATCCAGTCGCCCACGCCGGCCATGTCGGCGTTGGTGGCCAGCGGATCGTCGTCGCCCCAGTTGTCGGTCCAGCCGCCGTCGGCGGCGAACTTGAACTGGACGCCGACGGCATTGGTCAGGACGACGACGCCCTGCCAGGTATAATCGGCCACGAGTTCCAGATTGCCGGCGGCGGGATTCCAGCCGTTGAAGGTGCCGGCGACGGAGACCGTGGAATACAGCGAGGTGGGATTGTCCGCGGTCTGCGGATCGAGTCCGGCGCGGTATTCCGCGCGGTTGTCGTAGGCATCGCCGTCGGGATTCCCGCCGCCGTCGGCCGCGCCGACGGTCAGTCCGTGCTGGCTTTCCCACAGATCCGGCAGGCCGTCGGCGTCGACGTCCGCGCCCACGTCGTTGATGGACAGGCTGGGATCGCCGTAGAGGGAGAAAGTGTAGCGGTTGTTCCACCAGCCGTCGGCTTCCTGCTTCACCTGCGCGAGGGCCTGGCCGAAGGTCGCGCCGTCGGCGACGACCTTGCGCATGAAGTCGTAGCCCATGGAGGCGTTGTGGCCCTTGGCTTCGGCCGGGGACCATTGGCAGGAGTAGTACCAGGAGACCTGCCCCGCCGCGACGGAGGCGATGCCGCCGTCGCGCAGCATGGCGTAGCTGATGTTCAGGTCGTCGGACGGCTCCCCGCAGGAACAGCTGGACATGAACAGCACCGCCGGGCGGTCGTCGGCGAGCAGCGGGCATTGGTAGGAGTTGAAGACGTCGCCGCCGGAATAGACGACCGCTCCGCGCGACCAGCCATGCGCCCACCACAGCACCATGCCGTAGGAGTTGGTCATCCAGTTCCGGGCGGTCGCGTTGCCGAGCAATTCTTCGTCGGAAACAAGCACGGAGTCGTAAGCCGGGTCCACGGAGCCCTGCTCGTAGAGGGTGTGGGCGGAGTAGCCCTGCGGAGCCAGGACGTTGTTTTCGGTATGGTACCCGAGCCAGCCGCCGTCGGTGCTGAGATCGCTGAAGCTCTCGGGCAGCAGGCCGGCGCGGCGCCAGGCGACGTCGCCCGCCAGTTCGTACTGGATGATTTTCCTGACGATCCCGCGCAGGACGCCGCGCCATTCCGGATCGATGGAATAGACGGGAATGCGGCCGACGTAGACTTCGGGCACGAGATCGACGCCGCCGGCCAGTTCCACGTCGTTGGTTTCGTTGCCGTACAGCCCGTTGCCGTCGACGTCCCAGTTGCCGGTGAGGTCGGAGAAATAGGCGTCCACGGGATAGACGTAGGCCTGGTAGTGGAGTTCCTTCATCGGCAGCTCGTTGGCCGCCGGATCCGGGTTGCCAATCAGCAGGACGTACTTGATGCCCATGGAGACGTAATTGTTCTGGAGCCATTTCCGCATCCGGTCGGCCTTGCCGTCGGGCGCCTGGCCGGTCACTTCGTTCCAGCCGGTCGCCGCGGAAACGCCATCGACTTTCGTTTCGGTCGCCACGTGCACGACGTAGCCGAGCGCGCGCTTGTGGGCGACAAGGCCGTAGAGGTTGGTCGAGTCGGAGTAGATGGCGTCGGTGGTCAGGACGACGAACCCCTCGCCCGAGACGGCGCCGGACTTGGGCGCCGGCGCGGCGGGATACCACGCACGGGCGGCCTTGGTGTTGGCGACGAGCGCGAGGGCGTCGGCGTCGAGGACGGCGTCGGCCGCGAGCGGATCGGCGCGGCGCGCCGGCGCGCGGTCGAAGGAAACCGTGAACGAAACGCGCGAAATCGACTGGAGCACGCCGCGGACGGGATGGTAGCGCGCCGGGCTCACGGCGACGCGCGCGAGTTTCCAGCGGCGCATCTGCGCGACGCCTTCCAGCGCGGCAGCCGCGGCGGGCGCGAAGGCGTCGGCGCCGTAGACGTCGAGATCCTTCCCGTCCACGAGGTTCGTCGCCGCGCCGAAGAAGGGTTCGGCATCCTCGGCGGTGCGCCACGGCGGCGCGGGGCGCACCGGGCGGTCCAGCGAAATTTCGGCGGATTCCAGTTCGTCCACCGTCACGGCCACGGTGGCCAAGTCGGCATCGGGCGGCAGCGCATAGGTGAGGATTGACCGCGGCAGGCGCGGCTGGCCGGGCACGGCGGTAAGCGTCGTACCGGCGCCGCCGGAAACGTCCGCAACCTCGCCCGCGACGGAAACGGCGACGGGGGCCAAGTCCAGCGCGACGGAAAAGCTGTCCGCTCGGGCCGCGCCGGCCAGCAGCAGCAGCAGCCAGACACCGCCCACGCACTTCAGGATCGGAAAATTCGGTCGCATGACGCCCCGGGGCTGGAAGATTTAGTAAAACACTTTACCTGCCGACCCGAATGGCGTCAATCGATATCGGTATTTCCATGGTATCCAGCGAGATGGAGAGCTGTTTCGCGACAGAATTCGACGGAAACCGGGCGACGGATCGGCTGCGGGCGGCGGCCTAGTAGGTGTAGCCGATGGTGAAGCTGAAGCGGCCGCCGTCGCCGAGCATGTCGTCGGTGTTGATGGGCCAGGCGTAGTCGAGCTGGATGGGGAAACCGGGGAAGTCGAAGCGCACGCCGAGGCCGTAGCCATCGCAGTATTCGCCGTCGCCCGTCGCGGGATTCTCGAGATCTTCTTCGAACAGGTCCTGCCAGACGATGCCGCCGTCGTAGAAGAACGCGAGGCGGATCTTCTCGAACACGGGGATGGTGTATTCGGCGGTGAGCGTCGCGGCGGAGCGGCCGCCGATGGCTTCGCGGTCTTCGTCCTTGGGACCGACCTTGCGGTACTTGAAGGCGCGCACGGTGCGGGGGCCGCCCATGAACAAGCGGTCGAAGATCGGCACGCGGTCGGAATCGCCGTATTCCTCGATCATGGAGCCCCAGCCGCGCAGGCAGAGGACGTGGTCGAACCACAGCGGGACGTACTGCGCGGCGCGCAGCTGGAACTGGTAGGTGTCCGTATCGCCGCCGAACGGTCCGCCGGCGAGCGTGGCGGCGGCGGACCCGCGGAAGCCGCGCGTGGCGACGAACGTGCTGTCGCGGGTGTCGCGAACGAGCTCGACGGTGCCGTAGCTCTTCAGGCGGCCGCCTTCTTCGGCCAGGATCAGATCGCTGGCGTTGGTCGACACGTTGTCGATGTCGATGTTTTCCAGCCCGTAGATCCAGTTGATGCGGTTGAAGCTGCGCAGGGGCTTGCCGAGCGTCAGGGCGCCGCCGGTGGTCAACTGGTCGTACTCGTCGCTGTAGTAGCGCGCGTCGCGCCGGAAGAGATCGACGCCGAGGGACAGCCGCCGGTTCAGGAACCACGGTTCGATCAGGGAGAGTTCCAGGTCGGAGCGGGAGCTGCCGATCTGGGCGCGCAGGCGCAGCTTCTGGCCCCCGCCCACCGGCCGCGGCCAGCCGAACAGGTCGAAGTTGCCCTGCGAAAGCTCCACGTAGCCGATGACGTCGTCGATGCTCGACACGCCGACGCCGACCATGAACTGGCCGGTGCGCTGTTCTTCGAGATCGAAGACGAGGTTGAAGCGGTTGGAGACGGCGGTGTCTTCGGGGTAGGCGTTGACGTAGGAGAAATAGCCGAGGTTCTGCAGGCGCTTCTGGCTGGCGCGGACCTTGACTTCGTTGTAGACCTCGCCGGGGGCGACGCCGATTTCGCGCCGGACGACCTTGTCCTGGGTCTGGGCGTTGCCGCGGATGTCGATGCCCTGGATGTAGGCCAAGGCGCCTTCGCGGATCTGGTAGGCCACGGACGCCGTGGCCGCGTTCGTGTCCAGCACGACGCGCGGCTCGACGGCGGTCTTGATGTAGCCGCGCGAGCCGTAGAAATCGCGGACGTTCTGCGCGCCGCGCTCGATGGCGGCGAGCCCGGCGACGGCCCCGGAGGGCACGGCGATGCCGCGGGCCATTTCGTTCGTCGCGAACAAGGTCGCGCCGTCGATCCGCCAGGGGCCCATCTTGTAGAGCGGCCCTTCGGCCACTTCGAAGGTGACGTCGATCTTCTTGCGGCCGACGTAGGCGATCGTCGGTTCGCCCACGATGGCGCCCAGATAGCCCTTGTCCATGAAGACCTTGCGGATCGCCTCGCGGTCGGCCGCCAGATAGCCGGGTTCGTACATGCCGTCGTTGGTGAAGATGGAGAGCCAATTCGACTGCCGCTGCGTCATGACCTTGCGCAAGTCGCGCGCGCGGGCGTGGCGGTTGCCGCGGAAGCGGATCTTGCGGACGACGGCGGGCTTGCCTTCGTCCACGGCCAGATCGACGTCGGCGAATTCGGGCTGGTCCGCGACGGGCCGGATGGTCCAGGAAACCTGGGCTTCGGGATAGTATTCCTTGCGGTAGTGGTCGCGGACCTTCTGGGCCTTGAGGCCGAGGACCGCGTCGTCCACGCGGTCGCCCGAGCCGATTTCCATCAGGGTGCGGACCTTCTTGTTGCCGATATGGTCCGCGCCCGACACGGCGAGGCGGCGGATCCTGGGCTTGCCGGCCACGTGGAAGACGAGGATGGCCCCGCCGTCCGCCGCCGGTTCCAGGCGCGCCTCGGCATAGGCGTACATGCCCGATTTCTGCAGCGCGCGGATGTCTTCGGAGATCGCCGGGCGGTCGAGATCGCGGCCGACGCGCGCGCTGACCTGCGCGAGCACCTGCTCGGCGTTGATCGGCACGGGGCCGATCGGCGCAACGCGGACGTCGCGGATCGGAACGGCGGCGGCGGTCGCCGCCCACGCGCAGAAAACAGCCGCCGCGCACCCGCGGCGGAACCAGCGGATCCGGTTCATGCGTCCTCCCCGTCGGCGCCGCGCAGCCGGTTCGAAAACCGCGTGAAGCGATCGTCGAAATCCAGTTGCACTTCGCCCGTCGGCCCGTTGCGGTGCTTGGCGATGTCCACGATGGCCAGCCGTTCGTCGCCCGAATCCTTGTCGGCGGGATACTTGCAGGGCCGCCGCAGCAGCATGACCACGTCGGCGTCCTGCTCGATCGCGCCGGAATCGCGCAGGTCGGACAGTTTCGGCACGGCGGTCTTTTCGCGGGTTTCCGGCGCGCGGCTGAGCTGGCTCAGCACGAGGACGGGCACCTTGAGTTCCTTGGCCATGCCTTTGAGGGCCTGGGAAATGGCGGCGGTTTCGCGCTGGCGGCCTTCGGCGGCGAACTTGGAGAAATTCATCAGCTGCAGGTAATCGACCACGATGAATTCCACGCCGTACTTGCGCTTGAGGCGGCGGGCGCGGGCCCGCAGGTCCAGCGCTTCGAGGCCGGCCGTGTCGTCCACGTAGATGGGCGCCTTGGCGAGGACGTCCATCGCCCCCACCAGCAGGCCGTGTTCTTCCTTGCCGACGTTGCCGGTGGAGAGGTTCTGCGCGGGCACGCCCGCGTGGCAGCAGACCATGCGGCGCACGAGCGACTCGGCGGACATTTCCAGGCTGAAGACCGCCACCGGCTTGGGCGGCTGGTTGCGCG
>DAOTNL010000024.1:0-19265 GCA_035450765.1 Kiritimatiellia bacterium
TCGATGACCTTGGCGGCCTCGGCCACCTTGATGCTCGGCGCCAGATGCGTGCCGGCGACGATGATCGACCGGTAGAGCGCGTCCACCGCCCGACCGATTTCCGGCGTGGAACCGGACGTGACCTTCTTGATCTTCGCGACGGTATGCACCTTGTCCCCGGGATTGATGCGTTCGGGGCTGTAGCCGCAGAAAAAGTCCCGGTTGAACTTCAAGCCGCTGAATTTCTCGAGGATGGGCACGCAGTCTTCTTCCGTGCAGCCCGGATAAACCGTGCTCTCGTAGACCACCACGGCGCCGGGCTTGAGCGCCTTGCCCACCGTTTCGCTGGCCTTGACCAGCGGCGTCAGGTCGGGCCGCTTGTGCCGGTCGATGGGCGTGGGAACCGTGACGATGAAGACGTCCGTCTGCTTCAGATCGTCGATGCGGTCGCTGTAAGCGAGTTTCGCGGCCGCGCGCAGTTCCTCGGCCGTGGTTTCCAGCGTCCGGTCGTGGCCGGCGCGCAGTTCGTCGAGTCGGCGGGCGTTCACGTCGAAACCGACGACGGGATAGCGCTTGCCGAACTCCACGGCCAGCGGCAGGCCGACGTAGCCGAGGCCGATGACGGCCAAGCGGGCTTCGCGCGATTCGATGCGGGCGATCAGGTTGGCAGGGGTCGTGTTCATGCTTGTTCGTTCCGGGGTTCGGCGTCCGCCGGGGCCGCGGTCGCGGCTTCCGCGTAGGCGCCGTAATGCTTGCGATAATGGTAATAGGGACCGTAGCCGTGGTAGGCAAACTTGGAGTGGTCCACGTCGTTCATGACCACGGCGACGTTGCCGACGCCCACGTCGCGGAAACGCCGGATCGTGTGGCGGACGGCGCGCTTGCGGCTGGCGGCGGGCCGCGCCATCACCAGCACGCAATCCGCCAGGCCGCCCAGAGCCAGCGCGTCGCTCACGATGCCCAGCGGCGGCGCGTCGATGAGGACGCGATCGTAATGCTCGCGCGCCCACGCCAGCAGATCCGCCACCTTGGTTCCGCCGACCAGTTCCGCCGGCCGGGCATGGCCCACCACCCGCGAAGCCATGACGCTGAGGTTCTTGCAGCCGGAGGGGTAGACGATCTTGTCCGGCGCAATCTCGGCGCCGGCCAGATATTCCAGCACGCCCTTCTGGCCCGGCGGCATCGGGAAGATCCCGCCGATGCGCGGCCGGCGCAGGTCGAAATCGATCAGCAGCGTGTTCTGGCCGTTCAGGGCGCACGCGATGGCCAGGTTGCAGCACGTGGTCGTCTTGCCCTCCTCCGGCAGCGAGCTGGCCACGAGGATCACCTTCGTGTGCGACCGGTAGACCGCCGAATCGAGCACCGAACGCAACCCCGCGAACGCCTCGGCCATTTCCGGGAACCGGTGCGTCAAGGATGCCGTGGCGATATCCCGGCGTTCCTGCGCCTGGACGTGCGGAATGATGCCGAGGATCTTGATGCCGGCGCCTTTCTCGATGTCCGCGGGACCGACGACGTGGTCTTCCAGCACGTTGGCCAGGAACGCGAGGCCGAATCCCAAGCCGGCGCCCAGCACGAGCGCCATAAACAAACTCCGCAGCGGGCGCGGATGGATCTGGATGGCGCGGCCGGCCGGTTCGACCAGCTTGACCGTCGCCGTGTTTTCATCGGCGGACAGGCGGGCCTCCTGGATGCGGAACAGCACGCCCAGGTAGGAGGAGTCGGCCGCGCTGCGCGCCCGGTCCAGCGCCGCGATCTTCATGCTCCCGTCGAGGATGTCCCGCTCCAGATCCGAAGCCAGCTTCAGCTGGTCTTCCTTTTTCTTGCGCAAGCTTTCCGCCTGTTCCTTGTAGAGCGCCAAATTGGCCGAGGCCGTGCTGTGGGCGCGCCGCAATGCGGCCATGGCCTGGTTGCGGTACAAGGCCACGGCCTTGTCCTGAGCCTCCACCGCCGGATGCTTCGCCGTGTAGCGCGACAGCAGGGAATCGCGCTCCGTCACGGCGGTCCGCCAGCGCTCGATGGCCACGCCGACGTCGGCCGCGCGCGGAATGTCCGCCGGCAAATCCCCCGCCTTTTCGGGGTCCAACTCCACCGCGCCCAGCGCATCCAGCAACTTCTGTTCGAGCGCCGCTTTGCTTTCGATCTGCGTGAGCGCTTCGTTGAAGGAAAGCAAGGATCCTTGCACCGTCTGGCGCTGGCCTTCCAGCACGTCCATCTGGTATTTCTGCCGGGCGTCGAGCAAGGCCTTGTCGGCCGCTTCGAGTTCCTGCTTCTGCGCCTTCGCCTGCGCTTCCAGCCAGGCCACGGCGCCGTCGGACGTCGCCCGGTTTTCCGCCCGGGCGCTGGCCTCCGCTCCCGCCGCATAGGCGTTGCAGGCCCGGACGGCGAACTCGGGATCCGGGCTTTGGAAAGACACGCGCACGAGCCGCGTCCGGCGCACGAGCGAGAAATTGGCCCGGCTGTTGAGCATGTCGGCCAGTTCGCCGTCCGGGATCCGGTCTTCCGGGAAAAGCAGCCGATAGCTGGCCACCACGTGCGGCAGCATCGATTTGCCTTTGAATTTTTCGATCTGGGTGTTCAGCGTGTCCTCGATCTGCATGATCGCGGCCGGATCTTCGATCATCGCTTCCTGCTTGTTCAGGATGCGCGGCCGGCGCACGCTCAGTTCGATGGTGGCCTGGGCCATGTAGATGCGGGTGGCCTTGCTCAGATAGAAGATGGCGGCCCCGACCACGAACAGCATCGTCAGCAGGATGGTCAGCCATTTCTTCCGCGCGATCAGCAAAAGCTGCAAAGGATCCAGCGCGTTCAGGGGCCCGGCATCCGCCGGGGATTCTCCGTAGTAGGCCGGTCCGGGGCCGTAGTAGGCTGGCGGCGCCAGGCCGTACACCGGGGGATTTGGCGCGGACGGGATCGGCGCGGGCGCGGGATTGGCAGGAGTCGTGTTCATGGATTCATCCTCGCGATGGAAACTGCGGACGACGGAACGGGACGGACTGCCCGGCTGGCGTCGGCGCGCCAACCAGGGGCATGGCCGACAACAACGCCACCCAGGTATACAGGATGGCCGGACAACGGAACGGGATATCCACGAGGCTGAAGACCACGGTCAGGAGCAAGCCGGCGGTCGCCATGGCGCAAAACGCGTCGCGCCGGCCGCTGCGCGCCGCCAGGACGTCGCGAACCATCGCGCCCAAGGCCGCCAGCAGCAGGCCCATCCCCACCGCGCCGAATTCGGCCAGGAACTGGAGTCCATCGACGTGGGCATTGGCCCAGCCCCGGGTTTGCAGGGCCGGCCAGTATCGTTCCGGCACGTGGTCCGCCACCAGATAGCGGTAGCCCCACCCGCCGACCCCGAACCACGGGTGTTCCCGCCAGATGGCCCAGGCCGCCCGCGCGAACGCCGGTCGATGACCCAGTTCCAAGTCGATGCGTTCCCAGGCCGTGTGCAGGGTTTCCGGTGCGGCCGGCCGCAGCATGAACTCCTTGCGAATCCCGTGCTCGCCGAACCCGGCGACGAGAAAAAACAAGGTCCCCGCCACGCCCGCCGTCAACGCGGCCAAATTCAGGCGCCCGGCGGCCGTCAGCCGGACCCAGGCCCGCTTCCACAGGTATCCAGCCGCGAACAGCCCGAGCGCCGCGTTCAGGAGGATGCCCGCCCGGCTAAAGCCCATGTTGGCGCCGACCGCGCAGAGCGTTGCGACCAGCACCAGCCCCGCCACCCGCCAGGGATGCCGCAGCCGCATGGCCGACGGCGTGTCCGCATGCCCGCGCCGGGAATCCAGGATTTCCCGGAACAGCAGCCCGAGCGCCACGCTTTCGGCCAGCACGAAAAACGGCCCGGCGTGGTTTCCGTAGCCGAACGAAGCGAAAAAATGGCCGTCGAGCGGCTGCCGCCAATAGATCGCCCGGGTTCCGGACGCGTACTGCGCCAAGCCGAACGCGGCGAGCAACGCGGCCGAGCCGGCCACGAACGCCAGCAGGCCGCGCAAGGCCCGGCGCGCCAGCAGGCGCGACCGGATCGCGACGGCGATCGTCCATGCGGGGAAAAACCACGCCAGCATCTGCGCGGCTTCCGGGCGGGAAAAGGCAAAAGGCCAACCGGGCAACGGCGGATCGGTAAACGTCCAGCGCCGATAAACGATATCGAAATACTGCTCGCGCCCCGCGTTGAACCATTGGATCGCCAGAAAGGCCAGGAACGCCAGTCCCAGGTAGAACACGGGGTCGCGCAGCACGACGCGGAAAACCGCGGCGCGGCCTTCCAGCGCCAGCGCCGCCAGGACCGCCGCCGCCAGCCCCACGCCCGCGCGGTGGAACGACGGTCGCAGTCCGCCCCATACCCATGCCGTGTAGGCGAGCAACGCTCCCAACGCCAGCCAGGTCCATATGCCGCGCGGCCGGACCGTTCCGCCGGACCCGGGCATGGTGGCTGGAGTCGACATCGCGGACACGCCTTGACCTAGAACATCGCTTCCGGCACGTAGACCACGTCGTTGGCTTCCAGGACGATGTCGTCTTCGACCCGGCCCGCCGCGCCCACGGCTTTCAGATTCACCGTGCGCGATTCCGTGTGGCCACCCGGCAACGACCTCGTCACCAAGATGGCGTTTTCCTTGGCGCTCGGGGCGAAGCCGCCCGCTTTCTGGATCGCGCCGCTGACCGTCATGTCCCGCGTGGCGGGCACGGGCACGCGCCCGGGCGTCTTGACCCGCCCCAAGACCGTGACGAAACCCCAAGGGGAGCCGCCCTCGGTCCCGGCATCCCGGGCGAATTCCAAGATGACTTGGGGTTCCACGAAGAACTGCCGATAGGATTTGGTCAGCTTGTCCTGCAACTCTTCCAGGCTTTTGTCGGCGACATCCAGCTCTCCCAGCAACGGCAGGACGATCGTGCCGCTCTCCGAAACCCGTTTGGCCGGCTCGTCGATTTCCTTTTTGCCGGCCACCAGCACCGTCATGCCGATCATCAAGCCGGGCTTCAGCTTGACCGAATCGCCGGTCTTGCTCGGCTCGGGTTGGCTAAAGGTCGGCGTGCTGCGGCACCCGGCGCCGCCGGCCAGCAACCCGGCGATCAGGAGGCAAGACCCGATCCCGCTCCGAATCGCGCGACCCCAGTTGAATTGCTTTGAAATCATCTTTACCGTCCCCGTCCGTTCCGCATGGAAGACCATCGCCGAATTGCTCCACGCCGCTGGCAACTCGCGCCGGCCCGGCGCAAGCACGCAACGCGTTGATGTTCATGATGCTACTGCTACGTTTCCGTGTCAAGGGCCGGCCCCGCGCCTTACAAGACTTCCACTTCGCCCGAGGGAACCTCGACGGCCACGCCGCCGCCCATCATTTCCACCTGCAAAAGCAGCCTTCCCGCTCGCCCTTGCCGCTCGAACTTGGCCTCTACTCCGGCCAAGGGACCCGACATGATCCGGCAGCTCTCGCCGACGGCCAGATTCCGCACTGGCTCGACATAGAGCCCGCTGGTCAGCCCCCGCCACACGTCGCGCAACTCGCGATGCAACCGGGCCGCTTCCTGCGCTCCGCGCGGACGCAGCACGTAGGCGACGCATCCCGTTGCCGCAAAGTCTCTTTTACTTAAATCCCCCTTCGCGAAAACGAATCCCGGGAACAAAGGAATCTGGCTGGTCCGACGCTTGCAGCCGCTGACCGTCTCGCGCCGGAATACCGGCATGAAAAAAGGCCGGCGCCGGGCCAGCATCCATTCCGCGAATTTCTTTTCCCAGCGCGGCCGGGTTCGGACGCACACCCAGAAAATCTCGGGACCCGGCCCTTCCGGCTCGAAAAGTTCCGCTGGATGCAAAAACGGTTGCGGCACAGGCTTGTCCTGCCCGCCCGTCCGCTTCATGGCCACTGATCCGCCCATCGGCATTCGTCTTTCGATCTCGCGCTCGCGCCCCGGCCGTATTTCGTCCGACCGGATGGGCCGCCGGCACGATCACCGGGAAAAAGTAGTCCTTGGTGTTTTCGATGGCAAAGGAATTCACGTTCGGATTTCGTTTCTTGCCTCCACGCCCCGAATTTTCCAAGCCGCCCGCTTGACAATCGCCCCGTCCCCGTGGTTGATTACTTCGCGTGAATCTTAAGCGGTATTATTTTAGCTTCATCTTTAGGTCGCCGGACGCACGGTCCGGAACGACCCGGTGAGCTTGCCGCCGGGATTCCTTCCGAAAACCGCGTGTCCGGCGAAAACGGATGCGCGGTTTTTGCGTTCGTCCCCCTCCGCGAAAACCTCCTGCCCCCCGCCCCCTGAACTCTGAACCCCAGGATGCCTCCATGATCATCGTCTTGAAAAGAAACAGCAGCGAGACCGACGTCGCCACCGTCAGCGACATGGTCTGTTCCCTGCGCTACCAGCCCCGCGTCATCCGCGGCGTCGAACAAACCGTCGTCGCCTGCATCGGCGACGAATTGTCCCACCAGTCCCTCGAAGTCCTGCGCAACCTGCCGGCCGTCGAATCCGTTTTCCCCGTCCAGAAGAAGTTCAAGCTGGTGTCCCGCGAATATCACCGGGCGGATTCCGTCGTCGACGTCCGCGGCGTGAAAATCGGCGGCGGGAACGTCGAGATCATCGCCGGCCCGTGCGCCATCGAGTCCTACGACCAGTTCCGCGCCGCCGTGCAGGACCTCGTCCGCTGCGGCATCCGCATCGTCCGCGCCATGCCCTTCAAGCCCCGCACTTCGCCCTACGACTTCCAGGGCCTCAAGCAGGACGGCCTCCAGATCATGCGCGAGGTGAAAAAGGAATTCGACGTCGCCCTGATCTCGGAAGTGCCCGGTCCCGACAAGATCGAGCCGCTGCTCGGCCTGGCCGACATGTTCCAGATCGGCGCGCGCAACGCGCAGAACTACGACCTGCTGGAGCAGATCGCCAAAGCCGGCCGCCCCGTGCTGCTCAAGCGCGGCCTGGCCAGCACCGTCGAGGAATGGCTCACCGCCGCCGAATATCTGATCGTCAACGGCTGCACCCAGGTGGTGCTGTGCGAGCGCGGCTTGCGCTCGTTCGACCCGAGCACCCGCAACCTGCTCGACCTGGGCGGCGTGGCCGTCGCCAAGCAACTCTCGCACCTGCCGGTCATTGTCGACCCCAGCCATGCCGCCGGAGCGCGCAAGCTCGTGCCGCCGCTGGCCCGCGCCGCCCTCGCCGCCGGCGCCGACGGCCTGATCGTCGAAGCCCACCCCGACCCGATGAATGCCTTCAGCGACGCCGCCCAGCAGCTTGAAAGCGCGAAATTCAAGCAGTTCCTCGACGATCTCGCGCCGTGGATCGAACTGGCCCGCCGCGAACGCCAAGCCCCCAGCCCCGTCTGAACCGGAAGGACCTCCCCATGACCACCCCCATCCTGTATCTGGGCCCCCAAGGCACCCATTCGCACGAAGCCGCCTTGCGCCGTTTCGGCGCCAAGGCCACGCTCGTCCCCTGCCTGTCGCACTACGAGATTTTCTCGCGCCTGGGCGCCGCCCGCGGCCGGGCGCGCCCGCTGGCCGTCGTGCCCGTGGAAAATTCCAGCGAAGGCCCCGTCACCCAGACGCTCGACCAGCTCGCCGCGCATCCCGGCGTCGGGATCCGCGACAGCTTTTCGCTGCCGGTGCGCCAGCATCTGCTGGCGCCCGCCGGCGTCCGGTTGGCCGATGTCCGCCGTGTCTACAGCCATCCGCAGGCCCTCGGCCAGTGCCGCGGCACCTTGGCGCGCCTGCTCCCGCGCGCCCAGCTCGTGGCCGATTCCAGCACCGCCGCCGCCGCCGAGCGCGCCGCGCGCGAATCCGGCGCCGCCGCCGTCGCGTCCGCGGCCGCCGCCGCGCTCCACCGTCTCGCCATCCTCCGCAAGAACGTCCAGGACGGCGAAGAAAACGTCACGCGGTTCTTCACCCTCGCCGTCGGGCGCGTCCCGGTCCCGAAACCGGCCAAGGGGCTGCGCTCGCTGGTCCATCTCGTGATCGGCAACCGCCCCGGCGCCCTGCTGCACGTGCTGGCGCCGTTCGACGCCTCGGAAATCAACCTCACCTTCATCCAGAGCCGGCCGCTCCCCGGCCGCCCGTGGGAATACGGCTTCTTCATCGAGGCCGCCACGGACTGGCGCTCGCCGTCCGCCCAAGCCGCCTGGCAGCTCGTGCGCGCGCTTTCGGAGTCCGCCCGCCAAATCGGCACCTACCCCGTCGCCTGACCGCCATGGACGCCCTCTTCCATCTGCGCGACATGATCGCCTCGCTCGACGTCCCGCTTACGGACGACCTCTGCGCGCGGGCGCGCCTGCCGTGGAACGAAGACCTCTACGCCTTGAAAGGCGCGGCTGCGCCGGCCCTGGACGAGCTGGCCGGCGCCTACGCCGGCTCGACCACGCTCGCCGGCCGGGTCCTGCTCCTGCGGCCGTTCTACGTCCGCGCCGTGCTGCCCGCCCTGTGCGCCCCCGGCGGCGGCGAGGCCGACCGCAACGCCTGCATCGCCGCCGACACGGCCTGCCTGAATTCGCTCGCGCGGCGGCTGGCGCTGTCCATCCACGTCGCCGTCCGCAAGCGCGAAGCCCTGCCGGACGTTCTGCAGGCCGCCCTCGGGACCGGCGACCCCGGCCTCGTCGAAGAGGCCATCACCAACCTCTCCGTCGAGGCCGGCGTGATCGCGCGGGTGGAAGCCCGCGCGCGCAAGAACGGGGCGGACGAGGCCACCGTCCGCCGGCTCGCGGGCCTCTACGCGGACGTCCTCATCCCCCTCTCCCGCAAAATCCAGGTCCACGGCCTGCTGGCCGACGCCTGATTCGACCTCTCCGGGCGCTTTTAGGCTTTTTTCCGCCGCTGCGGCGTGGCATCTTTGACCGGTTATGAAAAAGACGATCACCATCACGCTCGAAAGCGGCCAGAAAATTCCCTGCCCTTCCCAGACGCTCGTCGGCGAGCTGCTGCACGAACCGGCCGATCCCGCCACGGGCCTGCCCTATCTCGGCGCACTGGTGAACAACGAACTCGTGACCTTCGGCTACACCCTCGACATCGATTCCACCGTCCGGTTCGTCACCATGGCCTCGCCCGGCGGCATGCAGATCTACGTCCGCTCGCTGTCCTTCCTCCTCGCCAAGGCGGTCAAGGACCTCCATCCCCAGGCGCGCTTCTCCGTCGAGCATGCCCTCGGCCCCGGCCTCTACTGCGAATTCGAGGTCGGCGGAATCCGCGGCATTTCGGCCGAACAGGCCGCCGCGCTCGAAGCGCACATGCGCGACCTCGTCGCCACCAACCGCCCCATCCTCCGCCAGCGCATTTCCTACACCGCCGCCATCGAGCAGTTCACCCAGAACGGCCAGGACGACAAGGTCTCCCTCCTGCGCTTCACGAACACGCCCAAGATCGTCACCTACGTCTGCGAGAACTTCTCCGACCTCGCCACCGGCCCCATGACCCGCTCCACCGGGCCGCTCCAATATTTCCGGATCATCCCCTACCAGACCGGCTTCGTCCTCCAGATGCCCACCTGCGACACCGCTCCGCGCGTGCCCGACTTCCAGCCCATCCACGTCCTCGCCGAGACCTTCAAGGAATACAACCGCTGGGGCCGCATCCTCGGCGTCAACACCGTCGGCCGCCTCAACGAAATCATCGCCGCCAACGAGATCAAGGACTTCGTCAAGGTCGCCGAAGCCCTCCACGAGAAGAAGATCGCCGCCATCGCCGACCAGATCGCGTCCAATCCGTCCATCAAGTGGATCCTCATCGCCGGGCCGTCGTCGTCCGGCAAGACCACGTTCGCCAAGCGCCTGGCCATCCAGCTGCGCGTGAACGGCCTGCGCCCCGTCACCCTCGGCACCGACGACTACTTCGTCGACCGCGAGCACACCCCGCGCACCCCGGCCGGCGAATACGACTTCGAGCATCTCCACGCCGTGGACGTGCCCACCCTCAACCGCGACCTCGCCGACCTCGACGCCGGCCGCGAGATCGAACTGCCCACCTTCGACTTCCACACCGGCTCGCGTTCCTACAAGGGCCGCAAGATGCGGCTCGACGACGACCAGGTCGTCGTCCTCGAAGGCATCCACTCCCTCAACCCCGATCTCACCCCCGGCCTGCCCGACGCCCGCAAGTTCCACGTCTACATCTCCGCGCTGACCCAGCTCAACCTCGACAACAACAACCGCATTCCCACCACCGACAACCGCCTGCTGCGCCGGCTCGTGCGCGACCACCGCTACCGCGGCCATTCCGCCACCCGCACCCTCGAGATGTGGCCCAACGTCGGCCGCGGCGAGCGCGCCTGGATCTTCCCGTTCCAGGAAGAAGCCGACGCCGTCTTCAACTCCGCCCTCGACTACGAACTCGCCATCCTCTCTGTCCTGGCGCGCCCCCTCCTTTCCGAGATCAAGCCCCACCAGCACGTCTACGCCGAGGCCCGCCGCATGCTGGAATTCCTGTCCCACTTCCTGCCGCTGTCCACCGACGTGCCCCCGCCGACCTCCATCATCCGCGAATTCGTCGGCGGCTCGGACTTCGACTACTAACGCCTTGCCAAAGCCCCCGCGCCGGCGCTACAGTCTTTCCCCGTGATGCCCACGTACCAGCTCCACGCGCTTCTGACGCGCATCGGCCTCGCGCTGGCCGCCGGCGTGCTGATCGCCATCGTCCCCGTCGCCTGGCGCAAGACCCGCTACGAGCCGTCCATCCCCCGGCGCATCTTCTTCTACGGGCTCGCGCTCGCGGCCTTGGTCGCCTTCGGCTTCTACGCCTCCTATCTCTGGCGGCGCTTCGTGCCCCGCGAACCCGCCGCCCCGGCGCCCGTGGCCTATCCCGCCGCCCCCGCGGCGCCCGCCGACCCCCTCTCCGCCACGCCCTGACGCGCCTTTCAAAGTTTTTACGTGCTACGTAAAACCGCGCCAAAGTTTTTACGTTCTACGTAAATCCCGATGAACGTTTTTACGTTCTACGTAAGAACCTAGCGAAGGCGCGCGGCGAGGACGCGCGCGGCCATCTTGGGCGTGGCGCCGCATTTGCGGGCGACGAGATCGGCGGCGGCGCGGCCGAGGCGTTCGCGCGCCGCGGCGTCGCCCAGCAGGCGCTCGGCGGCGGCGGCCAGTTCGGCCGCGTCCGCCACCTGCACCCAGGCGCCGGCGTCCCGGAAATCGCGCGCGACTTCCGCGAAGTTCTCCATGTGCGGTCCCACGAGGATGGCCTTGCCGTCGCGCGCGGGCTCGATGGGATTCTGCCCGCCGGTCTGCGTCAGGCTCTTGCCCACGAAAACGAGATCGGCCGCGGCGTAGAAGCCGCGCAGCTCGCCGGTGGTGTCCACCAGCAGCACGTCGGGGCGCGCGTCCGGCGGCGGCGCGCCGTCGGGAAAGCGGCTGCGCTGGACGACGGCCAGTCCGCGCGCGCGGATGGCCGCCAGCACGTCGTCGCGCCGTTCGGCGTGGCGCGGCACCAGCGCCAGCAGCAGGCCCGGATGGCGCGCCTTGGCCGCGCGGTAGGCGTCCAGCAGCGCTTCTTCCTCGCCGGCCCAGGTCGAGCCGCCCACCCAGACCGGCTCGCCCGGCCGCACGCCCACCGCCGCCAGCACGGCGCGCGCGCGGACTTCGGCCGTCGGCGGCGTCGCCTCGAGGTCGTACTTCGCGCTGCCGACCACTTCGAGCCGGTCGGACGGCGCGCCCAGCGCCAGCAGGCGGTCGCGGTCGGCCGCGGTCTGCACGCAGAACCAATGGACTTCCGGCAGCAGCCGGCGCGTGACGAAGCGGATCTTTTTGTAGCCCCGGAACGAATGCTCGGAAATGCGGCCGTTGACCAGCACGGTCGGGATGCCCTGCCGCCGCGCGAGGCGGATCAGGTTGGGCCACAGCTCGTTTTCGATCAGCACGACCGCGGCGGGCCGGATGCGCCGCAGCGCGCGCTTCACCACTCCGGGCACGTCCATCGGAAAGTAGAGCGTGACGTCGGGCGCCTGGACTTTCTCCAAGGCCAGCGCGTGGCCGGTGGAGGTGTTCGTGGTCAGCACGAAGCGCACGCCCGGATCGCGCCGGCGCAGTTCGGCCATGAAGGAAAACGCCACGGCCAGTTCGCCGACGCTGACGGCCTGGATCCAGATGGGCCGGCCCGGCGCGTCCAGCCGCGCGGCCTCGGCCGCGCCGTAGCGCCCGAAGCGCTGGGCGAAATCCCGCGCGTAGCCGCCGCGGCGCAGCATGCGCAGCAGGAAATGCGGCAACAGGAACGCGAAGGCCACCGGAAACAGCAGGTTGTAGATCCACCAAATCACGAAACGATCCCCTTGTTCATTTGCAGCACGGGCAGCAACACCGCCAGCGCGATCAGCGCGACGAACAGGCCCACCGCCACGGTCAGGCCGATTTCCAGCACCAGCATGCCGCGCGACGCCAGCCGCTCCCAGCGCTGCTGGAAGCGCTGCGCGGCGTTGTCGAGCAGGCCGATCAGGTTGCCGCCGGCCTCGCCGGCCTGCACCCACGCCGCCAGCGAGGGATGCAGCGGGCGGATGCCGCGGATGACTTCGACCAGCGGCTTGCCCTGTCCCATCGCGTCCGTTTCGCGGCGGGCGCAGTCGGCCAGCCAGGCGCTGCCCGAGGCCCGGCCCGCCAGCGGCACGCTTTCGATCAGCCCCACGCCGCGCTCGAGCAGCAGCCCCAGCACGCGCACGAACCGCAAGCTCGTCAGGTTGCGCCAGCCGGCGCCCACCAGCGGCAGCGCGAACAGCCCGCGATCGATCCGCAGGCGCAGCGCGGCGTCGGTCCGCAGCCGGCGGCGCAGGGCCGCAACGCCCGCCACTCCGCCCGCCGCCAGCAGCAGCAGGGTCAACCCGGCGGCGCGGCCCCCGGCCAACAGCACCCGCGTCAGCCACGGCAAATCCAGATGCGCTTCGGCGAACATCCGCCCGACCAGCGGCAGCATGAACGCCAGCACCAGCCCGCCGATGACCACCGCGAGCGAGACGACGACCGCCGGATACAGCAGCGCCGTCGCCAGCTTCTCGCGCAGTTTTTCCTGCTCTTCGAGGAACGTCGCCAGGCGCGCGAGGGCCTCGGCCATGCCGCCGGTGCGCTCGCCCACTTCCACCACGGCCTGCTCGAACGGCGTGACCTGGGCGGAGGCCGCGGCCAGCGCCGCGCGCAGCGACTGGCCTTCGCGCACGGCGTCGCGCACGGCCGCCAGCAGCGTGCGGGCCTGGTCCAGCTCGGGCGCCTGCAGAATGACGTCCAGCGCGGGCACGAGCGCGACGCCGGACCCCAGCAGCGCGGCCAACTCGCGGTAGAACATCGTGCGGACGTCGGCGACGAACGCGGACTTCGGCGCGCCGCGGCGCGCGGCGGAACCGCCGGCCGCCTGGAGGGTTTCGGGCAGGATGCCGCGCGCGGCGAGGCGCTTGCGGGCGTCCTTGGGATCGGCCGCTTCGATCAGGCCGCTCTGCGGGCGGCCGGAAGCGTCGTAGCCCTTGTAGGCGAAAGTCGTCATGCCCCGATCCGGCCCCCGCTAGTCCCGGCGCGCGCCCGCGGCCCGCAGCACTTCGGCGGCGGAGGTGACGCCCGCGAGGATCTTGTCGACGCCGTCGGCGAGCATGTCGCGGAAGCCCGCCGCTTCCGCCAGGCGCCGCAGTTCCGCCGGCGGCACGTTCAGGCGGATGGCTTCGGCAATGGCCGGCGTCACCGCCAGCAGTTCGTGGATGCCGGTGCGGCCCTTGTAGCCGCCGAGACATTCCGCGCAGCCTTGCGGGGCGGCCGTCCACGCGGTCCGGCCGGCGAGTTTCGGCTGCCCCAGCCATGCGGCTTCTTCGGCGGCCAGCGGGACTTCGCGCCGGCACTTGGGGCACAGGCGCCGCACCAGCCGCTGGGCCAGCACCGCGCGCGCGGCGGCCGCCAGCAGGTACGGCGGGATGCCCATGTCCACCAGCCGCGTCACCGCCCCGACCGCGTCGTTGGTGTGCAAGGTGGTGAACACCAGATGGCCCGTCAGCGAGGCGCGCACGACGATTTCCGCGGTCTCGAGGTCGCGGGTTTCGCCGACGAGCACCACGTCCGGGTCCTGGCGCAGGACGTGCCTCAGGCCGCGCGCGAAGGTCAGGCCGATCTTCGGGTGCACCTGCATCTGGCCGATGTCCGGCAACTGGTATTCGATGGGGTCTTCGATGGTCAGGACGTTGAGGTGCGCGGTATCGAGCTCGCGCAGCGCGGCGTAGAGCGTGGTGGTCTTGCCGCTGCCGGTCGGGCCGGTCACCAGCACGATGCCGTGGGGCGCGCGCAGGATGCCGCGGAATTCCTCGAGCATGCCGGCGGACATGCCCAGCTCGTTGAGCGTGAAGCGCGTGGATTCGCGGTGCAGCAGGCGCAGGACGATGCGCTCGCCTTCGGCCACGGGCACGCTGGACACGCGCACGTCGATTTCGCGCGCGCCGACGCGGACGCGGGCCACGCCGTCCTGCGGGAGGCGCTTTTCGGCCAGGTCGAGCTTGGCCATGACCTTGAGGCGCGCGATCAGCGCGTTTTCGAGCGGCCGCGGCGGCGGGGGCTGGGCGTAGAGCAGGCCGTCGATGCGGTAGCGCACGGCCAGGCCGTCGGCGAACGGCTCGACGTGGACGTCGGACGCGCCGCGCTTGACGGCTTCGAGCAGGATGCCGTTGACGTAGTGCGCGACCGGCGCGTCGGCGCTGCCGGCCAGCAGGTCGTCGGCCTCGCGGCGCGGGGGCGTTTCGGGCGCGGCGGCGGCCGCCGCGGGCGCGGCGGCCTCGTCGGGCCGGCCGGCGCGGCGGAAATAGCAACGGTCGATCGCCCGCTGGATTTCGGCGGCCGGCGCGGAAACCCAGACGGCTTCGGCGCCCAGCAGCAGCGCGAGATCCTCGTAGGCCTGGAGGGCGCCGCCCGCGGCGCCCGCGATGGTCACCTGCCCGTTGCGGCGGAACGGCACCACGCCGTGCCGGCGCACCCAGTCCACGGGCACGGATTCGATCAGCGCCGGATCGAGCCACTCCTCCTCGATGCGCTCCAGCGCGGGCAGGCCCTGGGCGTCGGCCGTCATCGCTTGCCGGTCCTCCGGACCTTCCTGTCGGCCGCCTTCCGGCGCTCCTTCTCTTCGCGCGCGCGTTGCGCTTCGGCTTCGGGCGCCGGCTCGGCCAGCACGGTTTCGGCCGCGGGCAGGCTGGCCGTCTTCTCCAGGCGGGCCTTCTCCTGCTCGGCCAGCTGCATGTCGGTCACGATGCGCGGCGTCACGAAGATCAGCAGATTGGTGCGCTTCTTGGAGTCGCTGGTCGAGCGGAACAGGGCGCCCAGGAACGGAATGTCGCCCAGCAGCGGCACCTTGGTGGCGATCTTGGCCGAATCCTCGCGGATGAGGCCGCTGAGGATGACCGTGGCGCGGTCGGGAATGGTCACGGTCGTCTTGACCTCGCGCTTGGCGATGGTCGGGGTGTACTTGAGCGCGTCGCTGCTTTCTTCGACCACCGACTCGATGCTGGGGTTGAGGTCGAGCTGGATTTCGCGGTCGGGGTTCACGTGGGGCGTCAGCTTGAGCTTGATGCCGACGTCGAGCCGCTCGATGTTCTGGATGTAGTCGCGGTCGGACCCGGACCCTTCGACGGACGATTTCAGGATGGGGATGTTCTCGACGACGCTGACGGACGCTTCGAGATTGTTCTGGGCCCACAGGGGGATGTTGGAAAGGATCTTCAGGTCGCGGTTGCCGGCGACGGCCTGCAGGTACAGCGGGATCTGGTTGTAAGTCGTGCCGTCGGGCCCCGTGAAGGTGCCGCTGAGGACGCCCAGCGCCAATCCCTGCGGGAATGTGCCTTCCTTCAGCAGGCCCATCATCGAATCGGAATCGCCGTAGCGCGAACGGCCGAAGGCGCCGGTGCCGCTGCCCTCGGGCTGGTCGATGCCGAACCACTCGACGCCCAGATCGAGGCCTTTCTCCAGATTGACCTCGGCGATGAGCACCTCGACGAGCACCTGCTGGGGCACGACGTCGAGCCGCTCCACCAGCCGCCGCACGTACTCGAAATCCTGCGGCGAGGCGTCCACCAGCAGCGCGTTGTTCGGCACGCTCGGCTCGATCGCGATGTCGCGCTCGACCGGCGCGCCGTCCGCCGCCGGGGCCTTGCCCAGCAGCGCGTTCAGGCTCTTGGCCGCTTCCTCCGCCGACAGGTATTTCAGGAAGATCGCGTTCAGCCGCCCGAAGCCGTGGGGATTTTCCACGTCCATCATCGCGATGATCCGCTTGGTTTCGGCGATCTGCATGGGCAGGCCCACGAGGATCAGGCTGTTGGCCTGCGGGGCCGCGACGACGGTGAAATCGGTCGGCAAATCGCCGAGGCCGCCGGCCACCTGCTGCATGTGGCGGTTGACCTTGTTGATGGCGCTGTCGGCCGCGCCGAACGTCGCGCGCAGTTGCCGGGCGACTTCTTCGGCGCCCGCGTGCTTGAGCGCCACGACCTCGATCGAACTGCCGGCGCCGGGCCGGTCGATTTCCGCCACGAGCGCTTCCAGCCGCGCGACGTTTTCGGCCGTGTCCGTGACGATCAAGTGGTTGCCGGGGGCGAACGCCTCGAGCGCGCCTTCCTTGCCGCCGCGCACGAGCGGCTCGAAGCTCTTCTTCACGTCGGCCGCGGCCACGTTCTTCAGCGGGATCAGCTTGGTCACCAGGCCGCCGTCGATGCCGCTGCCGGCCGGCAACGCGGGCCCGCCGGGCATGGCCACGACCCGGTAGACGCCGTCGCGCTCGGCCACCGTGTAGCCGCTGGCTTCCAGCGTGCCGAGGAACAAGGGGTAGACTTCCGCGACCGTGACGGGGCCGGGCGCCAGGATCGTGATCTTGCCCGCGACGCCTTCGGGCACCACGAACTTCTTGCCCGTGATCTTGCCGACGATCTGCGTGACGAGGCGGATGTCCGCCTGCTCGAAGCTGAACTGCACCAGGCCGCCGCCGGCCGAAGCCGTCGCGGCGTCTTCCGCCGCGAAGCCAGGCGCGAGGATCGGCGCCGCCGGCGCCGGTTCGGCCGCAGGCCCGCCCCGGTCGGCCGCCATGGCGGCGGCCGCGCCGCACGCCGCGGCCAGCACCCAGACCCGCCCCGCTCCGTACCGCCGCCGTGTCTTCATCGGGAGATTCCTCGTTCGCTCGCGCGGATGAAATCGGCGAAGTGCCGGATTTCCGGCAAGTCCGGCAATTCCGCCGCGATGCGTTCCAGCGCCTTGTCCGTGGTCAGATCCATCCGGAACACGATCTTGTAGGCCGTTTTCAGCGCCTGCTGGGCTTCCGGCGAGACGCCGTGCCGTTCCAGGCCGACCTTGTTCGGGCCGTAGACCTTCAGTGGGTCGCCGTCGGCCATCATGAACGGCGGCACGTCCTTGACCGCCTTGGTGTAGCCGCCCAGGATGCTCATGCGGCCGATGCGCACGAACTGGTGGATGCCCGTCAGGCCGCCGATGATCGCGTCGTCCTCGACGATCACGTGGCCGGCCAAGGTCGCGTTGTTGGCCATGATGACGCGGTCGCCGACGACGCAGTCGTGGGCCACGTGGCAGTAGGCCATGATCAGGCATTTCGAACCCACGCGGGTTTCGCCGCCGTCGAACGTCGCGCAGTTGAGCGTGGCGCACTCGCGGATCACGGTGTTCTCTCCCACGACGAGGCGCGGCGCGCCGCCTTTGTACTTCAAATCCTGCGTCTTGCCGCCGATGCTGGCGTACGGCCAGACCTCGCAGCCCGCCCCCAGCGTCGCGTGGCCGTCCACGCTCACGTGGGACCGCAGCGTCACGCGGTCGCCCAGGCGCGCGTGGGGCCCCACGCGGCAGAAGGGACCGATCGCCACGTCGACGCCCAGCTCCGCGCCGGGCTCGACCACCGCCAGCGGATGGATCGTCGCCGCCATTATTTTCCCCCGCCGAACATCATCGTCGCTTCGCAGGCTAGTTCGCCGTCCACCAAGGCGCGCCCCTCCACCTTGGCCATGCCCAGGCGCAGCTTCAGAAACTTGATTTCCATCCGCAGCTGGTCGCCCGGCACCACCATCCGGCGGAACTTCGCGCCGTCCACCCCGAGGTAATAGGCCACCTTGCCCTCCGAACCCAGCACCTTGTTGAGCAGAATGCCGGCCGTTTGCGCCATGGCTTCCAGCTGCAGGACGCCCGGAAAGATCGGCATCCCGGGGAAATGGCCCTGGAAACACGGCTCGTTCGCCGCGACGTTCTTGATCCCGACGATCCAGTCCTTGTCGTTGCACTCCACGATCCGGTCCACCAGGATGAACGGATGCCGGTGCGGCAGGATGCCCAGGATGTCTTTCGAGTCGTAAATGGTCGCCATCGGTGTTTCCTCCACTAAAACCTTTAGACATTACCATCCCCGCCCCGCATCCGACAAACCCCAAAACGCGCCCGTGCAAATGGCTTGAAATCCGCCCGCGCGGGCCCTCTAATGCACGCCGCACCGCTGGTCGGGTGGCGAAATTGGCAGACGCGCCAGCCTTAGGAGCTGGTTCCGCAAGGAGTAGGGGTTCGAGTCCCCTCCCGACCATGTCCGCGAACGACCGGCGCGCGGACGTTTCGTTTCCCCGTGCGTTGGGGGGGGGATTGCCTTGGCGGCCGCGGACCTGCTATCATGGCCGGCAGATCGAGAACCACCCACAAGGAGATCGCCATGCGTATTGCCCGGATCGGTGTTTTCGTTGCGTTGCTGTGCGCGCTGGTTTTGCCAGGATCGGCTTGGGCCGACCAGGCCGCCGGCCAGGTCCAGGCGTGCGCCCGGGGCACCTTCACCCTCGATCAGGACGGCACCTTGCGGCTCTTCCACCTCTCCGCCAAGCAGACCATGTACGAGCCCGCCACCTGGCGGCCGACGGTGGGCGACAAGGTGGACGTGACCTTCGTCGTGAACAAGGGCCAGCTGGAAGTCACCCAGGCCAAACTGGTCGAAGCCGGCCCGAGCACCATCGCCGATTTGGCCAGCCCCGCCGTCGTCACCATCGTGGAAAAAGGCAAGTCCGGCATCATCGGCCAACTGGAATCGGGCCAGGCCGTCAAGTTTTCCTCCAGCCGCCGGACCCAGTGGGAACCCGCCGGCTGGCTGCCCATGACCGGCGAAAAGGCCGTCGTGGAATTCCAAGCCGTCCGGGAACGCTTCGGCTTCGGCGTGCTTTTCGACGCCACCCGGATCGCCAAGAAAACGGTCAATGGACAAAGTAAATGCGCCTTTGGCGGAGTAAATGCGCTGGGGGCGCATTGAGTCCGTCCGAAAAGGTCGGTTGAGGACAGGGTTTCGGGCCTTGGCGCGGCCTTTTGGCGGATTCGGCGGGTGAAAGTGCCCGAAAAA
>DAOTNL010000025.1:0-19112 GCA_035450765.1 Kiritimatiellia bacterium
CGGTGGAAAAGCTGTTCATCAGCAGCAGCGGCAGGGGCGCGCGGCAGCGCCGGCGCAGGAATTCGACCTGGCGGACGACGACGTCGAGGAAGGTCAGGCCGTTCTTGGCGACGATGAGCGACTTGGCGCGCTCGAGGCCCATGCTGGTGCCGAGACCGCCGTTGAGCTTGACGAGCACGGTGCGGGCGATGGCCGCTTCGCCGGCCGGATCGAATTCGTCCAGTTCCTCCAGCCGCGGCAAGCGGCCGAGCGGCGCCAGGTCCGCGCCGGGGATCGTGCCGAGCTCGCCCGCGCACCAGCGGCGCACGTTCTGCAGGAAGGCGTCCGCGACCAGCGGCGGAACCCCCGCGGCGGCCATGCGCCGGCGGATTTCGGCTTCGTTGGGAGGCGTCGCCATGGCGGACCGCTTTCGGCCTAGGGCGCGGCGGCGGGCAACTGGGCTTCGACGGCGGCGCGCAGCTGCGCGATCTTTTCGTCGCGCTCGGCCTGCTGGGTCTGGAAGACGCGGACGACTTCCGCGTCGCGCTGGCGCCGCGGCAAGGCCAGCAGCGGATCCACCGGCAGGAAGGCGGCGACGCCGGGATGCAGCTCGCTCAGCAGATAGGTCGCGGTGCCGCCTTCGAACAGGACCGACACCTTGTCGCCCTCCACGCCGCCGACCACGGCGTTCTTCCGCAGTTCCTGGCCGTCGGGACCGGGCAGGACGGGGAAGACGATCTTGCGGCCCTGCACGCCTTGGCCGGGGCCGACGTCGGTGACGACCGGCGCGACGGGCAGGTCGTTCTTGGCGGCCTGGACGACTTTGGCCATGTGCGTCCGCAGCAGCCGCAGGCGGTCTTCCGGGCTGTTCTCCAGCAGACGCTGGCCCACGCGGCCCAGCTCGCGGGAAAGTTCCTCGGTTTCCGCGACGGCCGCGAGCGCGGCCTGGGCCAGCGCGTCGGAATCCTGCTCCGGCTGGGCGGCCAGTTCGCCTTGCAGGCGCTCGATTTCCGCGCCCTGCGCCATGTTCAACGCCTGGGCGCCCCGGAGCGCCTCGCGCAGCGGCGCGAGTTCCTCCGCCTGGCGCTCGAAATCGCGCGCGCGGGACCAGAGAAAGACGTTCGCGCCGCCAAGGCCGAGGATGGCCAGCAGCGTCGCCGCGGCGACGGCGGCCTTGCGGATGCGGTGGGACTTGGGCAGTTCGGGAATCTGCAGGGGATTGCCGCATTCGGGGCATTTGACGATGAAGCCGGCGCCGCCCTCGTCGACTTCGAGGTTGTGGCCGCATTCGGGGCAGTCGAAATTGATCAGCGCCATGGTTGCCTTCTTTCCGCGCAGGACAGCCTGCATCCGCCAATATAGGCGGCGTTCCCGGCCGCCGCAAGCACTTTGGCGGGGCGGAAATCCGTTGCGCGGCGGCGGCGGGACGGGTATCGTCCCCGCATCATGAAAAAGCGCAAGGCCATCGTGGCGCGGAACACGCGCGAGACGCAGATCCGCGCGGAACTGGACGTGGACGGAAACGGGCGGTACGAGATCGAAACCGGCCTGCCGTTCTTCAACCACATGCTGGAACTGCTGGCGAAGCATTCGCTGTTCGACCTGAAGCTGCAGGCGACGGGCGATCTGGCGGTGGACCACCACCACACGGTGGAGGACGTGGGCCTCGCGCTGGGCGACGCGCTGAACCAGGCGCTGGGCGACCGCAAGGGCATCGAGCGCTACGGCTTCAGCCTGATGCCGATGGACGAGACCCTCAGCCGCGTGGTGCTGGACCTCGGCGGCCGGCCGTATCTCGTGGTGGAAATGGCCAACAAGAAGAAGAAAATCCTCGATTTCGAGCTGAGCCTCCTGGTCGAATTCCTGCGCGCGTTCGCGACGCAGGCGCGGATGAATCTGCACGTCCGCCAGTTCTACGGCGCGGACGCGCACCACGCGTGGGAATCGGTCTTCAAAGGCCTGGCGCGCGCGCTGAAGGCGGCCTGCCGCCGCGATCCGCGCGTCCAGGGCGTGCCGTCGAGCAAGGGCATCCTCTGACGCGCATGATCGGCATCGTCGATTACGGCATGGGCAACCTCGGCAGCGTGGCGAACGCGCTGGCTTTCCTGGGCGCGCCCGCGCGCATCCTGGCGGGCCCGGCCGAGATGGCGGCCTGCCGCGCGGTGATCCTGCCGGGCGTCGGGGCGTTCGGCGACGGCATGGCGAACCTGGAGCGGGCCGGCTACGTGGACCCGCTGCGGGATTGGATCGCCGCGGACCGGCCGCTGCTCGGGATTTGCCTGGGCCTGCAAATGCTCTGCGCCGGCAGCGCGGAATCGCCCGGCACGGCCGGGCTGGGGATCATTCCCGCGCCGATCGAGAAATTCGCGCTGCCGCCGGAGTGGAAGGTGCCGCAGATCGGCTGGAACCGCGTGCGCCGCGCGCCGGGCCGGGACGAATGTCCGCTGCTGCGCGGCATCCCGGACGGGACCTATTTCTATTTCGTGCACTCGTTCTACCTGCCGGGCGCGGCGGGCTGGGACGCGGGGCGGACGGATTACGGAGTCGAATACACCTCCCTGGTCTGGCGCGGCCGCACGGTCGCCGCGCAGTTCCACCCCGAAAAGAGCCAGCAGGCGGGCTTGCGCATGCTGAAGAACTTCGTCGACTGGAGCCGGGAGTAGGAACGATGGACGCTTTCACGATCTTGCCGGCGGTGGACTTGAAGGGCGGCCAGTGCGTGCGCTTGCGGCAGGGCCGCGCGGACGACGCGACGGTCTACGGCGACGATCCGGCCGCGCAGGCGCGCGAATGGGCGGCGCAGGGCGCGGCCTGGCTCCACGTGGTGGATCTCGACGGCGCGTTCGCGGGGCATCCGGTCCATCTGGACGTGGTCGGGCGAATGGCGGCCGCGGCGGGCATTCCCGTCGAATGCGGCGGCGGCCTGCGGACGGACGCGGACGTCGATGCGCTGCTGGCCCGCGGCGTGCGCCGCGCCATCCTCGGCACGCGCGCGCTGGAGCGGGCGGACGAGCTGGCGGCGCTGGCGAGGAAATACGGCGACCGGCTGGCCGTGGGCATCGACGCGCGCGACGGCTTCGTGCAGGTGAAGGGCTGGACCGAAACCTCGCGCACGACGGCCGTGGACCTCGCGCGGCGCGCGGCGGCCGCGGGCGTGAAAACGATCATCTATACCGACACGGCCACCGACGGCATGCTGCGCGGACCCAATTTCGCCGGCAACGCGGAAGTTTGCGACGCCGTGGGTCCCGGCTGCGCGATCATCGCTTCCGGCGGGATCACGACGGCGGACGACGTCGTCCGGCTGCGCCGGCTGGGGAAGGCGAATTTGGCGGGGGCCATCGTGGGCAAGGCGCTCTACGAAGGGCGCACGACCTTGGCGGACTTGCTGGCCGCCGCGCGCGCCTGAGTTTCCCGGGGGGCGTTCAGAACAGGTCGGCGAACGCCAGGGCCATGATCTGCGTGCCGGCGTCGTTGGGGTGCAGACCGTCGGTTTCCATGAGGCTCCGGTCGGTTTCGGCGAGACCGGTGACCGGGTCCGCGGGGCCCGCGAATTCCCGCTCGAGGTCCACGCAGCGCACGCGCAGTTCCTTCGCCAGGGCGCGGATGCCGTCGTTGAGGACGTCGGTCCGGCCGGTGAACGCGCCGTGGCTGCCGAAGGGGAGCGGATAGGTGGCGAGAACGGGGACGACCTGGTTTTGGCGGCAGATGCCGACCATGTCGCGCAGGGCGGCCAGCGTGCCGTCGGTGCCCTTGCCGTGGATGCCGTCGTTGACGCCGTAGAGGATGAGCATGAAGGCGGGGTGGAACCGGTCGATCACGGTTTGCGCGCGGCCGACGCTCTCCCGCGCCATCGTGCCGTGGACGCCGGCGTTGACCACGGTCTTGCCGACGAGCGGACCGAGGCGGGCGGGGTAGGGCGCGCAAGAGCACATGTTGCCCTGGGTGATGCTGTCGCCGAACGCGGCCACCACGTTCACGTCGTTGAGGCCGGGATTGCCGTTGGAGAGCCCGCCGCCTTCGTCGCCGCAACCGGCCAGGAACCCGGTCAGCAGGAGCACGCCGATCCGGCGGAAGGGGGACGTTGCGGCAGGCGCCTCCACGGCCGGCAATCCGCGCGGCCTAGAAGAGATCCGCGCAGGCCAGCGCGATGATCTGCGTGCCGGCGTCGTTGGGATGCAAGCCGTCCGGCTGCATCAGATTGGCGTCCGTCATGGGCCATTCGGCATATAGGGGGTCGGGCCCGGCCGAAAATTCCTTTTCGAGATCGACGCACCGGATGCCTTCGGCCTTGGCGATGGCCCGGATGTTCCGGTTGAGGGCGATCGTCCCGCCCGCGAACAGGTTGTGGCCCGCGATGGGCCGCGGATAGGTCATCAGGACGGGCACCACGTTGTTCTGCTTGCAGATGAGGACCATCTGGTTGACGGCCCCCGCGATGCTGCCGGCATCGCCGCCGTGGATGACGTCGTTGACGCCGTACAAAATGATCATGAACGCGGGGTGGTACTTGTTGATGGCTTCCTGAGTGCGGCCGACGTTGTCGCGCGCCCGGCTGCCGCCGACGCCCGAATTGTAGACGATCTTGCCGATCAAGCCGGACAGGCGCGCGGGATACGGCACGCAGGCGCATTCGCTGCCTTGGGTGAGGCTGTCGCCGAAGGCCGCGACGACGTTGACGTCGTTGAGCCCGGGATTGCTGTTCGTCAGGGCCGAGTCGCCGTCCGAACCGCAGCCGGCGAGCAGAAACGCGGAAAGAAAAGAGACCGCTCCGGAAAACGAAATCCACTTGCGCACCGTCTTCATGGCCCAACCCTCCGCAGATATTTTCATATCTGCTTGGAGCTTACGAAAATGGGACGGAACGTCTAGGTAAAAAAGATGAAAATCACGTGAAATCCGCCCTCAGAACAGGTCGGCGAAGGCCAGGGTCACGACTCGGGTGCCGGCTTCGTTGGGGTGCAGGCCGTCGCCCTCGTAGAGTTCGGGATCGGCATCGAATTCGCGCTCGAGATCGACGCAGTAGATGCCGTGGGCCTGGGCCAGTTGGCGGATGCCATCGTTGAGCTGCAGGGTGCGCTCGGCGAACCCGAGGTGGTTGCCGACGGGCTGCGGATAGGTGGCGAGGACGGGCACGACCTGGTTGGTTTCGCAGATGGTCAGCATCTCTTCGAGGGCGGCGAGGACGGAAGCCACCTCGGCGCTGGCGATCAGGTCGTTGACGCCGTAGAGGATCAGCATGAAGGCGGGATGGTATTTGTCGATCGCTTCCTGGGTGCGCGACACGTTTTCGATGGCGCGGCTGGCGCTGAGGCCGGTGTTCAGCACGGATTTGCCGATCAGGGCCGTGAGACGCTGCGGATAGGGCTCGCACGCGCATTCGCTGCCGCGGGTGATGCTGTCGCCGAACGCGACGACGACGTTCAGGTCGTTGTTGCCGGGATTCCGGTTTTCGATCCGGTCTTCGCCGGGCCCGCCGCCGCCGCATCCGGCCAGCAGGAGGGGCAGCAGGGTGAGGTGGACGATGGCGCGGACGTTCATGATACGGGTTCCTCCGGTTGGCATGGTGTCGGCAGATTAGGCGAAGCCGAAACCGATTTCCAGCCCTTTGCGCGCCCGATGCCGAAAAATGTGGCGCGGCGCGGAGGCGGAGTGTTAAATGCCCCGCATCATGAATTGCGGCGGATCCTGGGTCGAAGTGGATTTGAACCGGTTGCGCGGCAACGCGACCGCCATCCGGACCGCGCTGCGCGGCGCGGACCTGATCGCCGTCGTGAAGGCCGACGCCTACGGCCACGGCCTGGCGGCGGCGGCGGCGGCGCTGGCCGGCGCGGGCGTGCGGCGCTTCGCGGTGGCCTACGTCGCCGAAGCCGCGACCGTGCGCGCGGCCGCGCCGGAGGCCGAGCTGATCCTCGTGCTGGGCGCGGCGCAAGCGGCGGACGTGCCGCACATGCTGCGCGAGCGGATCGTCCCCGTCGTGGTCTCGTCCGCGCATGCGCAGGAGCTTTCCGCGGCCGCCGTGGCTGCCGGCGCGCGCCTGCCCGTGCACCTCAAGCTGGACACCGGCATGGGCCGGCTGGGCTTCGTGTGCCCCGCCGAACTCGATCAGGCCGCCGCCGTCGTGCGCTTGCCGGGGCTGGATGCCCAAGGCGTCTGCACCCATTTCGCCATGGTCGAGCCGGAGCGGAAACCGACCGCGGCCAGGGGCCAGGCGGAAAAATTCCGGCAAGCCCTGCCGATGCTCGACGCCGCGGCCGGCCGGCGCCTGTTCCGGCACATGTCCAGCAGCCGCGCCGCGCTGCTGCTGCCGGACTGCGACCAGGACGCCGTCCGCGTCGGCATCTCGCTCTACGGCTACGGTTCCGCCGATCCCGCCCAGCGCTTCGCGACCGTCCCCGTCCTGAGCTGGAAAACGCGCGTCCTGCAGGTCAAGACCGTGCCCGCCGGTTTCGCCGTGGGCTACTACGGCAGCTATCGGACGCCGGCGCCGACCGATCTGGCGACGTTGAGCTGCGGCTATACCGACGGCTACCAGCGGCATCTCGGCAACAAGGGCCATGTCCTGATCGGCGGAAAACGCCGGCCCGTCGTCGGCCGCGTCAGCATGAACTGGATTTCCGCCGATCTCGGACCCGACAGCGGCGTGCGGGCCGGCGACGAAGTCGTCTTGATCGGGGAACAGGGCGGCGAACGCATCTGGGCCGACGAACTGGCCAAGCACTGCGGCACCATTCCCTATGAAATCCTGACGGGCATTTCCCGCCAGATCGAACGCCGCTTCGTCGGCTGAAAGGACCCCGTGAAGATCCTGATCGCTTCCCGCAACGCCCACAAGATCCAGGAAATCCGCGAGATCTTCGATTTGCCCGGCGTGGAATGGGTGTCCACGGCGGAATTTCCGGATCTGCACGACGTGATCGAGGACGGCGACACCTTCGAAGCCAACGCGCTCAAGAAAGCGACCGAGCTGGCGCGCGCGACGGGCCTGTGGGCGCTGGCGGACGATTCCGGGCTCGAGGTGACCGCGCTGGGCAACGCGCCGGGCGTCTGGTCCGCGCGCTACGCCGGCGAGCCGTGCAACCACGCGAACAACAACGCCAAGCTGCTGCGCAAGCTGGCCGGGAAGACGGACCGTTCCGCGCGGTTCCGTTGCGTGGCGGCCTTGAGCGATCCGACCGGCCGCGCCGAGACGGTCTCGGGCTCCTGCCCGGGGCGCATCGTCGATGCGCTGCGCGGCGCGCAGGGCTTCGGCTACGATCCGCTCTTCGTGCCGGACGGCTACGACCGCACGTTCGCCGAAATGGGCAACGAGCAGAAAAACAAGCTCAGCCACCGCGGCCGCGCGCTGGCGCTGGCCAAGGAAAAATGGGGCGCGCTGATCGCCGCGGCGCCCGCGGCGTTCCCGCGCTGAGCGGCGGTTGCGCTCCCCCACGGCCTTGCGCCGTGGGAAGCGAAGTTGGTTCCCCCATGGCGCAAGGCCCATGGGGCCCGCTTGGAAGAAAGCTGCGTCCGGGCGTCGCCTTACGTCGGCAGCGCGCCGCTGCGGACCAGCGCCGCCACGAGCGCCAGGTTCGCCGCGTTGAAGAACGCATGCATCGCCATCGGCACCAGCAGCGTGCCGGTGCGCGCATAGGCCAGCGACAGCGCCACGGAGAAAACCGCCAGCGCCGGCAGGCTTTCCAGCCCGTGCAGCGCCGCGAAGCCCAGCGCCGTCAGCGCCACGCCGGCGACGGCTCCCGCGTGCCGCACCAGCAGCGGCAGCAGCAGGCCCCGGAACAGCGCTTCCTCCGCGACCGGCGCGACGACCACCGCGAAGAACACGAACCGCACCTGCTCCCACGCCGTGTCGGTTTCCAGGAACAGCGCGACGGCGTGCTGGAAGGCCGGCTCGCGGCCCAGCAGGCCCAGCGCCAGGTTCCAGGCGAATCCCAGGAACCAGATCAGAGGCAGGATGGCCAGCCAGCGCAGCGCGGCCTCGGCCAGCACCGTCCGCGGCGCCGCCCGCGCGCCCAGCGCCTGCGGCTTGCCGCGCATCCGCCAGAGAATGGCCGCCAGCAGCGCGACCTGGAACGCCAGCACGTCGTAGACGAGGGCGGGGGGGGCGAAGCGCCGCAGGAACTGCGCGGCGGCCAGCACGAGCGCGACCGCCCACAGGTCGCGCGGACGCCACGGGCTGGCCGCGGCGAACTGCGCCAGCACGAGCGGCCACGGGGTGGCGCCGCACCGGCGCGCGGCGAGGTGGAAGCCGGCGGCAAAACCCGCCGCCAGCAGGATGCCCAATCCGGCGACGAGCGCCGCCAGCCAGGACGGGTGGGCGGCCGCGGGCATCAGGCGCCGGGCGACTCGCAGGTCTCGCGGATCGCGTAGATCGGCTTGGCCTGCGATTCGTGGTAGGTGCGGATCTGCACTTCCGCCAGCAGGCCCATCGAGAGGAACTGCATGCAGAAGGCCAGCAGCATGAAGGGCGTGATGACCCAGAACGGCCGCTTGATCAGATAGAGCTGGCCGGCTGCGCCGAAGCCGAAGAGGCGGTCGAGCGCCACCACCAGCAGCATGAGCAGCGCCGCGCCGCCGAAGCCGAACGCGATCTTGCCGAACAGCTGCATCGGCCCGCCCGTGAACCGCAGCAGGAATTTGACCGTGAACAAGTCGAGGATCACCCGGAACGTGCGCCCGATGCCGTACTTGGACTTGCCCGCCAGGCGCGGATGGTGCGTCACGACCACCTCGGCGATGTCCCCGCCGACCCACGAGCACAGCGCCGGGATGAACCGGTGCATTTCGCCGTAGAGCCGCACCCCTTGCAAGACCTCGCGGCGGTAGGCCTTCAGCGTGCAGCCGTAGTCGTGCAGCTTCACGCCGGTGATGTTGGAGATCAGCCCGTTGGCGATCATCGAGGGCAGGCGGCGGTTGATGAACGGATCCTTGCGGTCCTTGCGCCAGCCCGAGACGACGGCGTAGTCGTTCTTCTCCATCTCCTCCAGCAGGCGGGGAATGTCGGCCGGATCGTTCTGCAGGTCGGCGTCCAGCGTCACGATCACGTCGTTCTTCGCGGCGTCGATGCCGGCGGACATCGCCGCGGTCTGGCCGAAGTTGCGGCGGAAGCGGATCAGCCGGAAATGCGGGTAGGCCGCGCAGGCGGCCTTGAGGCGGTCCCAGGTGCCGTCGCGCGAACCGTCGTCCACGAGGATGATCTCGTAGGCGCGGCCGATGCCGGAAATGGCCGCGTGGAGCTTCTGCGCCAGGGCGGCGACGTTCGGCTCTTCGTTGAAGACGGGAATGACGACCGAGAGGCTCGCGGGGGAAGAAGTTGTCATGCGCGCAGTATGGGCCAAGCCGCGCGGCATTTCAAGCGGGGTTTGTTTTGACAGGCCCTTTTGCGGGATGCTACAAGCGGGACCACGTGGGCGGCCTGTCGGGCGCCCGCCGTGAGGAGTTTTCCATGGCCAAGGTCGTTCTCGAAAACGTGTACAAGATCTATCCCGGCGACGTCACCGCCGTCCACGACGCCTGCCTGGAAATCCAGGACCAGGAATTCGTCGTCCTCGTCGGGCCCTCCGGCTGCGGCAAATCCACCACGCTGCGCATGATCGCCGGCCTCGAAGACATCAGCAAGGGCGCCATCTACATCGACGGCAAGAAGGTCAACGACATCCCGCCCAAGGACCGCGACATCGCGATGGTCTTCCAGAACTACGCGCTCTATCCCCACATGAGCGTTTACAACAACATGGCCTTCGGCCTGAAGCTGCGCAAGTATCCCAAGGCCGAGATCCACAAGCGCGTGATGGAAGCCGCCGAAATCCTCGGCATCGTCGATTATCTCGAGCGCAAGCCCAAGGCGCTCTCCGGCGGCCAGCGCCAGCGCGTGGCCGTCGGCCGCGCCATCGTCCGCAAGCCCAAGGCGTTTTTGTTCGACGAACCGCTCTCCAACCTCGACGCCAAGATGCGCGTGCAGATGCGCGCGGAAATCAGCAAGCTCCACGCCCGCCTGAAGAGCACGATGATCTACGTCACCCACGACCAGATCGAGGCCATGACGATGGGCGACCGCATCGTCGTCATGAAGGACGGCTGGATCCAGCAGGTGGACACGCCGCTGAACATCTACAACCGGCCCGCCAACCAGTTCGTCGCCGGCTTCATCGGCAGCCCGCCCATGAACTTCTTCAAGGGTCGCCTCGTCCGGGAAGGCAACGCCGTGTTCTTCGACGAAGGCCAGTTCCGCCTCGCGGTGCCCGAGCCCGCCGCCGGCAAGCTGGCCGCCCACGCCGGCCAGGACGTCGCGCTGGGCATCCGCCCCGAGCACGTGCACGAGCGCAGCGAGCGGCCCCAGGCCGATCCCGCCCGCGTGGTGCCCGCCACCGTCGAAGTCGTCGAAATGATGGGCTCCGAAGTCTACCTCTACGCCTCCACCGGCCGGTCCAGCTTCACCGCCCGCGTCCAGGCCGCCTGCCGCAAGCAAATCGGCGACGCCGTCGAAGTCGTGCTGGACATGGAACACGCCCATTTCTTCGGCGGCGCCGACGAAAAGGCTCTGCTGTAGCCCGGAGCGCGCCATGACCCTTGCCATCAGCGAACTGATCCAGACCGCGGCCGTCATGGTGGTGGCCTACGTCGTGCTGACCCTCCTGGCGCTGTTCTTCAAGGCCGAAGCGGCCACGGCCCGGAAGCCCGCCGATCCCGCGCCATGAAGCTGGGCGTCAACGTCGACCACGTCGCCACGCTGCGGCAGGCGCGCGGCACGACCTATCCCGCGCCGCTGGAAGCCGCCCGCCTCTGCGAGCGCGCCGGCGCCGACGGCATCACCATCCACCTGCGCGAAGACCGCCGCCATATCCAGGACGCCGACGTCGTCGAATTCCGCCGGGAACTGAAAGTCCCGCTCAACCTCGAAATGGCCAACAGCCCCGAGATCGTGAAGATCGCGCTCGCCGTCCGGCCCGCCGAAGTCTGCCTCGTGCCCGAACGGCGGCAGGAGCTGACCACCGAAGGCGGCCTCGACGCCGCCGGGCAGTTCGCGGCCCTGAAACCGTCCGTCGCCCAGTTGAAGGCGGCCGGCATCGAAGTCAGCCTGTTCATCGAGCCCGATCCCGCGCAGCTCGACGCCGCCGTGGCCCTCGGCGTGCCCGTCGTCGAACTGCACACCGGCAAATACTGCGAGCTGTCCGGCGCCGCGCAGGCGGACGAGCTGCGGCGGCTGGCCGCCGCCGCCGAATACGGCCAGGCCCGCGGCCTGCGCATCAACGCCGGCCACGGCCTCAACTACGACAACTTGCCGGTCTTCCTCCGGACCGTGCCGCATCTGGAAGTCCTCAACATCGGCCACAGCATCGTGGCCCGCGCGGTCATGGTCGGCATGGAGCAGGCCGTGCGCGAAATGAAAGCCCTGCTCGCATGAAATTCATCGCCTCGGAAACGCTGCGCAAGGCCGAGGCCCGGGCGATCGCGAAAGACAGCGCGCTGGCGACGGGAATGATGGAACGCGCCGGCCGGGGCCTGGCCCGCGCCATCCACGAAATCGCCGTCCAGATGGCCCGGCCCGCCGTGCCCGTCCGCTTTTTGGCCGGACCGGGCAACAACGGCGGCGACGCCTTCGCGGCGGCGATCGCCCTGCGCGATCTCGGCCAGCCGGCGGAAGTCTGGCTGACCTGCCCCAAGGAGAAATTGCGCGGCGCCGCCAAGCTGTTCTTCGACGAAATGGCCAAGCTCGGCGTGCCGTGGCGGGAAGTCGTGGGCGAGCGCGCCTGGCTGCGCCAGGCCGAAACGACCTTGGCCCCGCCGATCCTGGTGGACGCCCTGCTGGGCACCGGCGCGCGCGGCGAGCCCCTCGGCGACGTCCGCCGGGCCGTCGAATACGTCAACTCCAAGCGCCCGTTCTCCATCATCGTCGCCGCCGACGTTCCGACGGGGCTGGACGCCGACGGCGGCGTGCCGGCCGGTTGCGCCGTCCGCGCCGATTTCACCGTCACCATGTGCCTGCCCAAAGTCGGCATGGCCGCGCCGTCCGCCCGCGAGCATCTCGGCTCGCTCACCTTGATCCCCATCGGCATTCCGCGCGAATACGTCGAGGACATGGCCGACGCCAGCCCCGACCTGCACATGACTTCCGTGATGGACGTGCGCCGGCTGCTGCCGCCGCGTCCGCGCGACGCCCACAAGGGCACCTACGGCACGGCGCTGTTGCTGGGCGGGTCCGCGCGCTATCCCGGCGCCATCGTGCTGGCGGCCGAAGGCGCCGTGCGTTCCGGCGCGGGGTACGTCCGCGTGGCCACCGTCGAAAGCGCCACGGCCGCGCTCGTCGCGCGCGTGCCCGAAGCCATCGCCGACGTGCGCCTCGCCGCCGAGCCCGATCTGGCCGGCGCCGACGCCGTGCTGGCCGGCCCCGGCCTCGGCCGCGGCCCCGACGTCCCCGCGCTCGTGGATTATTTGCTGCGGGAAACGCCCGCGCCGCTGCTGCTCGACGCCGACGCCATCAACGCCTTGGCCGGCCGGCCCGAAGCCGTCCGCGCCTGCAAGCAGCCCGTCGTCCTCACGCCGCACCCCGGCGAACTGGCGCGGCTGCTGGGCACCGACGTCGCGACCGTCCAGGGCGACCGCCTGGCGGCAGCGCGCGCCGCCGCCGAACGCACCGGCGCCATCGTCGTGCTGAAAGGGGCGGGGACGTTGATCGCGCAGGCGGGCCACCCCACGTGGATCAACCTGACCGGCAACCCCGGCATGGCCTGCGGCGGCGTCGGCGACGTCCTCGCCGGGCTGCTGGCCGGCCTGCTGGCCCAGGGCCTGCCGCCGTTCGACGCCGCCTGCGCGGCCGTCTGGCTCCACGGCAACGCCGGCGACTACGCCGCGCTGCGCCACACCCAGTCCGCCATGCGCGCCAGCGACGTCGCCGCCGCGCTCCCCGACGCCTTCCGCTACGTCTCCCTGCGCTGAGCGCCGCCCGCCGGCGGAATCACAACCCCAGCCAGACCCGGCCGTTTTCGGCTTTTGCAGGCATCTCCGGCAAGGGATCCCGCGCCGGACCCGCCAATACCGACCCGGCAACGTCGAAGCGCGCCTGGTGGCAGGGGCAGACGAACGCATTCTCCGACCAAGCCACGGTGCAGCCGCGGTGGGTGCAGCGCGCCGACAGGCCGTGCAAACCGTCGGGCCTTCGCACGACGAACGCCAACCGGTCTTTGAGGAAAACCGGCTGATTCTCCGGAAAATCGGCTTCGCCGCCGACGTCCGTCCAGTCCGGTTCCACGCCCAGGGCTGGCAGGGCCTGGCCGAGGGCCAAGGCCCCCAGCGCGCCGCCCGCAAGTTTCAGGAATGCGCGCCGATCGATGGCCGCACCGGTTTCGCTTCTGGCATTCATTTCGTGCTCCCATCCTTTGCGGGCATATGTCGGCCGCTGTCCACCGATCTGTTTCGGCCTTTCTGCAGCGGGGAGAAATGCTCTCTGGACGCAAGAATATCGGAGAGGCGGGGAACGGGTCAATGCGCGTCGGGCCGTGATTTCGGGAAAAAAGGGCAAAAAGAGGGGCGACGGGCGCCCGGATCGACCCATTTGCGTGATTTTGCGTTTATTTGCGGTCCATTTTGGTGTTTGGGGGCCTCCGGGGGCTCCCGGAAGGCTTGAAAGTGCCGATTTTGGGCCTGAAAACGCGAAAAACTGGGTTTTTCGGGCCGAAAATGACAAAAACGGCCTAGTTTTTGCCCCAGCCGGGGAGTTTTGCGGCTTGGCGGATCCAGCGGGCCAGGCGGGCGTCGTCGGGCGGGTCGTTTTCGTAGACGTCGAGATAGCGCACCAAGGGATCCTTGTAAGCGCCGGGAGGTTTTCTTGGGCGTTGATCGGGCCATGGCGTTCGCTTCTGCGGCGGAAGCTACCATCGGATGGCGAAGGGCGCGAGAAGAAGGGGAATCAATATCCAATGTCCAATGACCAATGTCCAATTTCCAAGTGGAACAGCCGCGGAAGGGGAACGGGAGTTCAGTATGGGATTGACGGGGAGGGGGCGGGGTTTTAAGAATTGGCATGAAGGCTGGGCCGGTCCGTGGTAGGGTGGCCCATCCATTTACGAAAAGGCGCAAGGCGATGGCGGAGAACTATATTTTGGTGGAGGGGGCGCGGGAGCACAACCTCAAGAACATTACCGTTCGGATTCCGCGCGGCAGCCTGTGCGTGGTGACGGGCCTCAGCGGCAGTGGGAAGTCGTCGCTGGCGTTCGACACGCTCTATGCCGAAGGGCAGCGGAAATACGTCGAGAGCCTGTCGTCCTACGCCCGGATGTTCCTCGAGCAGCTCCAGAAGCCGGAAGTGGACCGTATCGAAGGCCTCTCGCCGGCGATCGCGATCGAGCAGCGGACCGGCGCGGCGAATCCGCGGTCGATCGTGGCGACGACGACGGAAATCCACGACTACCTGCGCCTGCTGTACGCGAGCGTGGGGCACCAGCACTGCCACCAGTGCGGGAAGCCCATCGCGCGGCAGAGCGCGGAGGAAATCGTCAACCAGATCCTCAAGAAGCCCGAAGGCACGAAGGTGCAGTTGCTGGCGCCGCTGGTGGAGGGTCGCAAGGGCGAGCACGTCGAGGTCTTCGAGTCGGCGCGGCGGCTGGGCTTCACCCGCGCGCAGGTGGACGGCGAGATCGTGGAGATCGAGAACCCGCCGAAGCTGGACAAGCAGAAGAAGCATTCCATCGCGGCGGTGGTGGACCGGCTGGTGGTGGCGGACAAGATCCGCGGGCGGCTGACGGATTCGGTCGAGCTGGCGCTGAAGCAGGGCGAGGGGGTGCTGCACGCGCTGTTCCAGGAGCCGGGGGCTGGCGAGGCCTGGACGCCGCAGATGTTTTCGGAAAAAAACGCGTGCGCGGACTGCGGCATCAGCTTCGACGCGCTCTTGGCGCGGAATTTTTCGTTCAACAGCCCGTACGGCGCGTGCCCGAAATGCGACGGCCTGGGGCAGATGCTGGTGTTCGACGAAGACCTCGTCGTGCCCGACCCGACGAAGTCCATCGATGCGGGAGCGATCGCGGCGTGGCGGCCGGCGGGGCGGCGGGAGGCGATCTACCGCAAGGGGCTGTTGCGGGCGCTGGCGAAGTACCTGGGCTTCGACCTGGCCACGCCGTGGGAAGAGCTGCCGCAGAAGATCCGCGACGTGGTGCTGCACGGTTCGGGCGAGGAAGACGTCGAGTTGGGCTTCTGGATGCGCGGGGCGTGGCGGAAGTACCGCAAGCCCTTCGAGGGCGTCATTCCGAACCTCCAGCGGCGCTACGCGGAAACGGACAGCGACTACATCAAGCACAAGCTGGCGAACTTCATGAGCCGCCTGCCGTGCACGGCGTGCGGCGGCAAGCGCCTCAAGCCGGAAAGCCTGGCGTGCAAGGTCGCCGGCAAGGGCATCATGGAGGTCATGGCGCTCTCCGCGCGCGACGCCGCGGAGTGGTTCGCGAACCTGCCGCTGACGGAGCAGGAAGGGAAAATCGCCGCGGAAGTCCTGAAGGAAATCCGCCAGCGGCTGAAATTCCTGTGCGACGTGGGGCTGGGCTACCTGAACCTCGACCGCGAGAGCGGGACGCTCTCGGGCGGCGAGGCGCAGCGGATCCGGCTGGCGACGCAGGTGGGCGCGGGGCTGGTGGGCGTGCTCTACGTGCTGGACGAGCCGAGCATCGGCCTGCACCAGCGCGACAACGAAAAGCTGCTGCGGACACTGAAAGGCCTGCGCGACCTGGGCAACACGGTGGTGGTGGTCGAGCACGACGAGCAGACCATCCGCGAGGCGGACTACGTCATCGACCTGGGGCCGGCGGCGGGCGTGCACGGCGGAGAGGTCGTCTTCGCCGGGACGGTGCCGGAGCTGCTGAAATCGAAGACGTCCCTGACCGCGCAGTTCCTCAACGGCGAGCGGCAGATCGTCGTGCCGGCCGAGCGCCTGGCGCCGGGCGAGGCGTGGCTGGAGGTCTTCGGCGCGGCGGAAAACAACCTGAAGAACGTCGATGCGCGCTTCCCCCTGGGGCGGATCACGTGCGTGACGGGCGTCTCGGGCAGCGGCAAGAGCACGCTGGTGGACGACATCCTGCGGCGGGCGCTGTTCCGGAAGTTCTACGGTTCGAAGGAAAAGCCCGGCAAACACAGGAAGATCGCCGGCATGCAGCATCTGGACAAGGTGATCGTGATCGACCAGTCGCCGATCGGGCGGACGCCGCGGTCGAATCCGGCGACGTACACGGGCGCGTTCAACGGCATCCGCGACCTGTTCGCGCAGCTGCCGGGCGCGAAGATGCGGGGCTATGCGCCGGGGCGGTTCAGCTTCAACGTCAAGGGCGGCCGCTGCGAGAAGTGCAAGGGCGACGGCATCTTGAAGATCGAGATGAACTTCCTGCCGGACGTGTACGTGACCTGCGAGCAGTGCCGCGGGCGGCGCTACAACCAGGAAACGCTGGAAGTGAAGTGGCACGGCCAGAGCATCGCCGACGTGCTGGACATGACGATTGACGAGGCGCTGGAGTTCTTCGCGCCGGTGCCGGCCATCGCGCGCAAGTTCCGGACGATGAGCGAAGTGGGCCTGGGCTACCTGAAGGTGGGCCAGCCGGCGACGACGCTCTCCGGCGGCGAGGCGCAGCGCATGAAGCTCAGCGCCGAACTGGCGCGGCGCGACACGGGCCGGACGCTCTACCTGCTCGACGAGCCGACGACGGGGCTGCACTTCGCGGACGTGGACCGCCTGCTGCAGGTGCTGCTGCGGCTGCGCGACGCGGGCAACAGCCTGATCGTGATCGAACACAACCTCGACGTGGTGAAGACGGCCGACTACATTGTGGACTTGGGACCGGAAGGCGGCGACGAAGGCGGCCGGGTGGTCGCCTGCGGCACGCCGGAAGAAATCGCGGCGAATCCGGCGTCGCACACGGGCGAATACCTGCGCCCGCTGCTGGGGCCGGCCGCGCCGGCGAACCCGGCGAAGGCGAAACGAGCGAAAAAGAAGGCATGAGATTTTGGCGGGCCATTTTGTGGACGGTCGCGTTGCTGGCGTGCACTGCGCCGGCGCTCGCCCAGGAGACGGACGAGAACGAACCGCTGTCGACGGCGAAGCTGACGGTCGAGGAAGCCGGGCGGCTGCTGGCGACGGGGCGGGCGGCCTACGAGGACGGCCTGTTTCGGCTGGCGCGCCGCCGGCTGGAGGAACTGGTGGCGGGCGCGCCCGACAAGCGCCGCCAGGCCGAAGGCGCGCTGTGGCTGGCGCGGGTGGAATTGGCGATGGAACAGCCCGCGGACGCGCTGGCCACGCTGGAAGCGCACGGCGGCGGGGTGCGCGCGCAGGCGCTGGCGGCCGGCTATGCCCTGGCCCGCGCCCAGGCGCGCTTCGCGCTGGGCCAGCTGCCGGAAGCCGCCGCCGAGCTGGACGGATTCCGCGAGAAATTCGCCGAGCAGGACGTCGCGCCCGCGGCGCTGCGGCTGCTGTCCCGGATTTTCATGGCCCGCCAGGACTGGGCCGGCGCGCAGGATGCCGTGGCCTTGATCGCCGCGCGCCATCCGGAAAGTCCCGACGCGCCGGCCGCGGGCCTGGATTTGGCGACGGCCCTGGCCGCCGCGGGCCAGATCGCCGCGGCCGAGGCGGCGCTGGCGCGGATCGAAACGAACTACGCCGGCCAGGTCTGGAGCGAGCGCGCCGCCCTCAAGACCGTCGAGCTGCAACTGGCCCAGGGCCGCCGGCCGGAAACGATGGGCCGCCTGCAGGAAATGGCCGCGAACAAAAGCCTCCGTCCGGAAACCCGCGCGCAGGGCTACCGCCTCGTGGCGGAAGCGCTGGGGTCGGAATCGAACTATCCGGTCGCGCTGAAGATGATCGACCGCAGCGTGGCGGCGGCGGCCGATCCGCTGCAGCGGCTGGAGAGCCAAGTGGCCAAGGCGCGGCTGCTGCTGCAATCGGGCGCGACGGAAGCCGGCCGCGAGCTGCTGCGTTCCGTGGCCGCCAAGGTGCCCGACGAAACCCGCGCGGCCCGCTTGCAAATGGGCCTGGCCGACGAATTGGCGCGCATGGGCCAATGGGACGCGGCGGCGGCGGAATACCAGGTCTGGCTGGATGCGTTCGCGGGCGCCCCGGGCATGGCGCAGGCGCTGGCGGGCCTGGGGTGGGCGCTGTGGTCGGCCGGCCGGCCGGAGGAAGCCGCGGCGGCCTACGCCCAGGCGGTGGACCGGGAGACCGACGCCGCCCGCCGGCTCGAACTGCTCCAGAAGCTCGGCGACGCGCAGTTCGCGGCCCGCCGCTTCTCCCAGGCCAAGACGGCCTACGCCGCGGTGCTGGCGGCGGCGCCGACGGGCGGCGTGGCCGCGGCGCGCGCGCAGCTGCAGCTGGCCGCCGCGGAACTGGAACTCGGCGAGACCGAAGCCGGCGAGATCCGCCTGCTGGAACTGAGCCGCGCCGGGACGGCCGCGGAATTCGCGCGCGCGGCGGCGATGCGCCTGGGCGCGCTCTACGAAGACCGCGGCGCGCTGGAAAGCGCGATCGAGCAGTACGGGCGGGTCGTCGAGGGCTGCGCCGAACCGGAACCCTGCGCGCAGGCCCTGCTGGCGCGCGGCCTGATCCGCTACCGCCTGGGCGCCTTCGCGGCGGCGATGGACGATTTCACGCGGATCCGCGACCAGTTGCCGCAGACGAAGCCGGCGGAGCAGGCGGAATTCATGCGCGGGTGGTGCTTCTATCTGCTCGGCAAGGACGCCGACGCGCTGCGGGTCTGCGAGCAGTTCCTCAAGGACCATCCCGCCTCGGTTTTCGCCCCGGACGTGCGCTTCTGGCTCGGCGAGCACGCCTTCAACCGCGGCGATTTCGAGGTCGCCGAGCGCCGGTTCGCCGAAGTGGCGGCGGAATATCCGGACAGCCCGCGGGCGGCGGACGCGCTGTACTGGGCGGGGCGGGCGGCGACCGCGCGCCGGAAATACCTGGACGCGAACGAGCATTTCAACGCCCTGATGGCGCGCTATCCGGACAGCGCCCGCCTGGCCGAGACCCTGCTGGCCCAGGGCGACGTGCTCAGCGAACTGGGGCAGTTCGCGGCGGCGATTCTGGCCTTCAACGAAGTCATCGTGAAATTCCCCCAATCGCCCGAAGCGCTGGTGGCGTGGGGGCGCAAGGGCGACTGCCAGTACACGCT
>DAOTNL010000026.1:0-18937 GCA_035450765.1 Kiritimatiellia bacterium
CGAGCAGTTCAAGGACGGCGTCGGCCACTACATGACCCGCCACGTCTCCCGTCCCGGCATGACCGGCTGGGCCCAGGTCAACGGCCTGCGCGGCGACACCTCCATCGCAGACCGCGTCCAGCACGATCTCTACTATCTCGAAAACTGGTCGCTCTCCTTCGACCTCAAGATCCTCATCCAGACCTTCTTCAACCGCCAGAACGCCTACTGAGCGCCCCATGGCCAAGCCGCCCCTGAAAACCTGCGTCCTCATCCCCGCCTACAACGAGGCCAAGCGCGTCGGCGCCGTCGTCCGCGAAGTCCTGGACTATTGCCCCGACGTGGTCGTCATCGACGACGGCTCGCCCGACGACACCGACCGCGCGGCCGCCGAGGCCGGCGCGACCGTGCTCGAGCACGTGCACAACCAGGGCAAGGGCGCCGCCCTGCAGACCGGCTTCGACTACGCCCGCGCGAACGGCTACGACCTCGCCATCACGATGGACGCAGACGGCCAGCACGCCCCCTCCGACATCCCCGCTTTCCTGCAGGCCTACGAGCGCACCCACAGCCCCGTGCTCGTCGGCAACCGCATGGGCAACGTCGGCGACATGCCCTGGAACCGCCGGCTCGTCAACCGGTTCATGTCCGATCTGCTTTCCCGCGTCATGGGCCAGTACGTTCCCGACAGCCAGTGCGGCTTCCGCCTCTACCACCGTTCCGCGTTCCCCGAAGGCCCCTGCGACGCCCATTCCCAGCGTTTCGCCGCCGAATCGGAAATCCTCCTGCGACTTTCCCTCCAGGGCCGCAAGATCGGCGCCGTCGCCATCCAGACCATCTACGGCGACGAAAAATCCAAGGTCAACCCCTTCTTCGACACCATCCGCTTCTTCCGCATGCTGCACCGCTTCCGCCGGATCAAAAAGGAACACCTCGCCCGATGAAACGCCTCTTCGCCCTCGCCTGCGCCTTGCTCCCCGGCTTGGCCTTCGCCCTTCCGGAAACCGCGAACCCCGACACCCTGAACCCGGAACCCTTGGTTCTGGAACGCGCCAGCGCCGATTCCGCCGTCGAAGTGCCCCACGAAAGCACCGGCCAGAAGCTCGCCAACGCCCTGCGCGAAAAAGGCTTTTCCGTCGATGCCGCCATCGTCGCCATTTCCACGCTGCCCATCGTCGAGCTCCGCGGCGCCATCCCCGCCGGCCACGTGCTCTTGCCGGACACGGACAAATCCACCCGGCTCGGCCGCGACGACGGACGCCGCGCCGCGCGCATCTTCTTCTGGGCCGTGCTCGGCAACATGCTGCCCGTGCCCTTCATCCTCCTGCTGCTGGGCCCCGCCTCGAAGCTCTGCATGAAAGTTCCCGCCGGCAAGAAATTCTTCGACTGGCTCTTCGCGCGCACCCGCCGCAAGACCGCCGACATCGAGAAATACGAAACCCTCGGCCTGACCGTCTTCGTCGCCATCCCCCTGCCGGCCACCGGCGCGTGGACCGGCGCCATGGCCGGCTGGCTGCTCGGCATGAGCTTCGCCCACTCGCTGCTGTCCATCTTCCTCGGCGTGCTTATCGCCGGCGTCGTCATGACGATCCTGGCGCTCCTGGGCTGGATCGGCGCGACCGTTGCGGGCGTCGTCCTGCTCGCCCTGTTCCTCGGCGCCCTCGCCCGCGCCCTGCGCGCCCAACCCGCCGCCTGACATTCCTTGCGCCGCCACGTTTTCCTGTCCGGGGACGTCAACCATCAAGGGTGCGGATTCCTGTTCGCAGGGTTTCCGCCGGAGTCCGCTGGACCAGGCATCTCCCGGAACGGCTGCTCCACACTTTCTCGATGCGACAGTCGTTCGTTCCCGCAATCCGGTCGAGATGGCCGCCTTCGGGAAAGCGTTCCCGCTTTCGCAACGGCCCGTCGGCATTTTCGTTGAAGCCGCTTTCCCAAAGGCGGCAGGACCGGGCAAGAAATATGGGGACCCGCCTCGGCTCGCGGCCGATCGCATCCTTTTCCTGGTCGCCTAGGTTCGATCCTATCGAACCGGAACATGGTTTTGGAATTTTCCGCACATCTCGCCCGATGCCACGCCACCGGCCGCGGCGGCGGCTCAGCCCGCGGGCGATTCGAAGCGGACGGCGGCGGCGCGGGCGTGGCCGTCGAGGCCTTCGACCCGCCCCATCGCCTCGATCAGCGGCAGGGTTTCGATCAGGTCGGCGCGGGTGAAGGCCACCACGCTGGTCCGCTTGCGGAAGGAATCCACCGTCAGCCCGGAGAAGAACGCCGCCGTGCCGCCCGTGGGCAGCACGTGGCTGGGACCGGCAACGAAATCGCCCGCGCTCTCGGGCGTCCAGGCGCCGACGAACACCGCGCCGGCGTTCTTGACCTTCTGCAGCCAGCGCCGCGGCTCCTTCGTCATGATCTCGAAATGCTCCGGCGCGAACCGGTTGACGACGTCCATGCCCGTGTCGAGGTGGTCGGTCACGACGAACAGCGCGCCGGCGCCGGCCGCCCGCTCGATGGCCTCGCGCCGCGACAGCGACGCGATCTGGCGCTCCATTTCCGCGAGCACCTTGCTGGCCAGGCCCATGTAGGGCGTCACCAGCAGCGCCTTTTCGTGGCCCGTGCCGTGCTCGAGCTGCGAGATCAGATCGGCGGCGACGTGCGCGGGCACGGCCGTTTCGTCGGCCAGCACCGCGATTTCGCTGGGGCCGGCGACCATGTCGAGATCCACGTCGCCGTAGACCAGCTTCTTGGCCGCGGTGACGTAGGGCCCGCCGGGGCCGACGATCTTTTGCACCTTGCGGATCGTGGCGGTGCCGAAAGCCATGGCGCCGATGGCCTGGATGCCGCCGATGCGGTAGATTTCCGTCGCGCCGGCCACTTCCAGCGCGTGCAGCAGGAAGGGGTCCACCCGCCCCTTCTTGTCGCACGGCGTGCAGGCGACGATCTCGGGCACGCCCGCGATCTTGGCGAGCGACACGCTCATGAGGGCGGTCGAGGCCAGCGGGGCGGCCCCGCCGGGGACGTAGGCGCCCACGCGCGCCAGCGGCGTGAACTTTTCGCCCAGCACCCCGCCCTTCGGCGTGGCCATGCTCCAGTCCTTGCGCATGCCCGCCTTGCCGAAACGCACGATGCGCGCGAAGACGTCCGACGCGCAACGCTTGAACATCAAATCCACCTGTTCGGAAGCGGCGATCCGTTCATCTTTCGAGACGGCGAACCGGGCGGGCGCCAGCTGGATGCCGTTGAATTCCTTCGTGTACTTCTGCACCGCCTTGTCGCCGGACGCCCGCACGTCCGCGAGAACGCGCCGGGCCGTTTCCTCGGCTTCCGGGGCGAACGCCGGCCGCGTCAGGAACGCTTCCAGCTCCGGCAGTTCCTTGTGGGGAGTGTATTTGACGATGGGGATGGTCAGGCTCATTCGGGATTCTCTTTCAGAAGCTCTTCACGTTCTCGTTCATGGCGCCGCACTTGCCGCATTCGGACATCGGCACGTTGCGCCGGTCCACGTAGACGTGGCCGCAGGCGGCGCAGCGGAAGATGAACGGCGCGGCGCGGCGCCGGGGTCTCCGCCGATATCGCCGCACAGCATAGTAGAGCGTGGCGGCGAATACCACCGAAAGATTCGCGGCCAGGAACGCCAGATACCAATCCGGCAGCGCCAGCGGCATCATGGGGCACCTCCCGCCGGAGCGGGCGCAAACCAGACCGCCGCGCCGGAGCGGGGCGCCGCCGGGTCCAGCAGGCGCCAGCCGCTGGCGGACCGCGCCAGGCGCCGGTCCACGTCCGGAAGCCCGCTGGCCTGGGCCAGCAGGACGGACGTCGGCACGCCGCGGTCGTCGAACCGCAGTTCCACCCGGGCTTGCCACGGGGCGTTCGTCCAGTTCGGATAATCCAGATCGATGCCTGAAAACAGGCGCGATTCCCAGCCGGCGGAAAAGGCCAGCCGGGGAGTCTCGCGGACCGCCGGGCGCGGCGCAAAGACCTCCGGGACGGACGTCGGCGCATCCGGCGCCGGCAAAGCGAGCGTCGGCGCGGCGAAAGCGGGCGGATCGGTCCAATAGGCCGGCGCCGGCCGGTCCGCCTGGACCGGCGGCGCCACGCTGGAGCGGCCGCCGCGCAAGGCGTGGCTGAAACCCGCCGGGGTCGACAGGGCGAACGCCGCCGGCGTCCAGTGGGCGCGCACGTCGAGCGCCGGCGCCGCGGCCGCGGGCCACCACCACGCGGCCGGCGGCGGGACCTCGCGCAACGCCGGCAACGGCGCCGGCGCGATCCGGAACAGCAGCGCCCACGCGCCGAACCAGATCGCCGCGAACGCCGCGGCCCACCGCGCGCCCGGACGGCAGAACCGCCGCCAGCGCCGGACGGGATCTTCGGATGGGCGCAGGCGATACACGGCCCGCCCCTACGGCGCCACCGGCGGCGGACGCGTCGCCAGCACCACCTCGCGGATCCCCGCTTCCGCCGCCAGCGCATACACGTCCATCAACGTGCCGTACGGCGTCCCCTCGTCGGCTTCGATCAGCAGCGGCGAATCGGCGATTTCGCGGCCGGCCCGGGCCAGCGCAGGTCCCAGCGTCGCCGGCGTCATGCGCTCGTCGTTGAAGAACATCAGGCCGCCCTGCGCCAGCGTCAGCACCCGGGCGCCATAGGGCGCGCCGTCCGCGAACGGCGCCTCCGGCAAGCGCACGCGCACGCCGGGCTGCAGCACGAAGCGCGACGAGGCGTAGTGGAAAAGGCCCACCAGCACGATCACGTTCAGCAACGCCGTGACCTCGACCGGCCCCACCGCGCGGCGATAGCGCCCCCGGAAGCGCCGCCGCACGCTGCGGAACTGGGTCTGGATGGGCTGGTCGGGAATCCTCATTTCGGCGTTTCCCGGTTGCGTTTCCACTGGCGCATGAAATTCAACAGCGCCGAAGCCGAGCGTTCCATGTCCAGCAGAATGGATTCCACGCGCGAGACGAGCAGGTTGTAGCCCGCGTAGGCCAGGATCGCGATCACGAGGCTCAGGGCCGTCGCGGACAGGGCGTTCCACAGGCCGCCCGTCAGGTCGGCCGATTGCACGAGCGGCGCGGCGCGGTGCGCCGCCAGCAGGACGTCCATCAGTCCCAGCACCGTCCCCAGCAGTCCGATCAGCGGCGTGATGCGCGCGAGGGTCGCCAGCCAGCCCAACCCGCGCTCCATGCGGGGAATTTCCTCGAGGCCGGCGTCCTCGATCGCCCGGCCGATGCTCTCCAAGGTGTCGTCGTGGTGCAGCACCGCCGCCAGCGCCAGCCGCGCAACGGGTCCGGGGGCTTCCTCGCAAATCGCGGCGGCCTCGACCGGGTTGTCGCGGTTCAGGATGTTGTAGACGCCTTTGAGGAAGTCGTCCGCCGCGATCTGGGCCCGGTGCAGGTTGAACAGGCGCTCGAAGAACACCAGCGCCGCGAACAGGCCGCACGCCAGCAGGATCCAGATCACCGGTCCGCCATTGCCCATCAGGTTCAACATGTCTCTGCGCTCCGTCCGTGGGGGTTCCAAAAGGAACTGAAAAGTCAGTCTATGCCGCGACGGCGCCTCCGCTCAACCACAAAAAACCGGGCGGCGCCTCGCGGCGTCGCCCGGCGGACGGGAATGCGTCCCGGATCAGGGATTCGGCCGGATCTCGAGGACTTCCGGCACGGCGGCGGTGCCGTCGTCCGGGAAGACGATCCACAGGAAGTTCAGGGCGACGGGATGGGCCTCCAGGTCGTCCGGCAGCGGCTGCCAGTCCTGGCCGTCGAGGCTCGTCAGGACCTGCGCGTCGGCCAGCGAGGTTTCCGCCACGTCCACTTCCAGGCCGGAGAGCGTCAGCGTCGGCTGGTACTCGACCACGAGATAGCCGCCGCCGGCCTTTTGGCCGACCCAGGCCGTCGCGTCGTCGCCGTCCACCGCGTTCCAGCCGGTCTCGTCGGCGGGGCCTTCGCTGGTCAGCACCAGCACGGGTTCCGGCTCGTCCACGACCGGGGCGGCCGTTGCCGCGGAAACGCCCTTGGCCGCGGCGGCGCCAAGGCGCAGGGGCGCCGGAGGCGCGCCGTAGACTTCCAATTCCGAAATCAGCACGTATGGATTGGCTGAACTCGACAAGCCGACGACGCGCAGGAACCGGAACGCTTGGCCGGAAACGTCCCAATCTTCCCAGCCGTTGCGGTCGCCCCGGCTCGCATCCGCCAGCACGGTCCAATTGGTGCCGTCCACGGACGATTCGACGCGATACGACTGCGTGCGGTAGATCCAATCCCAAAGCAGCAGACGGACGCGCGACACGGTCCTCACGCCGTTCAGGTCCAAGGTGAACCGGCCGGGAGGATCGTTGGTCCAGATGGAATAGCCGTAGTTCGTGCTGACGTTGTGCACGCCGTCGATCAACTGCGCCGCGCGGCTCGCCTTGCTCGCCGCAATCGCGGCCCCGCCGGACGCCAAGGCCAGATTCGGGCCGAGGTCGTCGTCCAGCGTCGTCGCCGTCACGAATCGGTCCGCCGCGCCCGCCAGCGATATCTTGAACCGGGCGGTTTCGTCGGCGCCATTGTCGTCTTCGGCCGCCGCAAACGTCACCGCCTGCCAGACGTCCCAGTTCGCCGCGGTGAACGTGCGGACGGCGCCGCTCGCGACCGCGACGTTCGTTGCGTCCCCGGCGGGCGCGATGCTCACGACGGCGCTTTTCTCCGGCGGCATGGTCAGGCGCACGAAGAGCCGTCCCTCGCCGCCTTCGCGCACGTTGACGTTTGCGCGGTTGACCTCGACGCAGAGCCCGGGACAGGTCACGTCGAACGTGACGGCGACGTCTTCCGCCGGTTCCCAGTTCTGGTCGCCGGCCTGGGAGGCCACGACGGTGACCGTGCCCGTGCCGCTGAACGTCAGGCGGACGCCCGACTCGTCCAGCGTGGCCGGCCCGGACACCACCGCGTAGCTCGTCGGGAGGCCGCTGGAGGCCACTGCCCGCAGTTCCATCGGGGAAGCCGCGCTTTGATGCCCCGGCGGAGGAAATGAAATGGTTTGGCTCGCCTTGTCCACCACCAGCGTGCCCTCGGCATACCCCTCGTAGTTTTCGTCGGCCACTTCGGCGAGAACGGCGTAGACGCCGGCCGCGACCGGCGGTTCGGTCGCCGCTTCGGGAGCCGGATCGGAACGGCGGCGCAACGCGGCGCTTTCATAGACGACGGCCACCGGCAGGTTCGGCGGATCGGTCTGCACGGCCACCTGTTTCGGCCGGCCATCGTAGGTTTGGCGGAGATTCTGCAGCACGACGTTGGCCGGCACCGGCAGGCGCTTGCCGATCACTTCCCATTCCGAAATGCACACCAGCGGATTGGCCGAATTCGCCAACCCCGTCAGGCGCAGATAACGGGCCGTCTGCTCGGGAATCTCCCAGTCGTCCCAGCCGTGGCGGTCCGTCGCGCTTGCATCGACGAGCACCGTCCAGTTCGTGCCGTCCAGCGAGGATTCGATCAGATAGCGATGCAGCACCGGATACAGCCAATTCCAGTTCAGCACCCGGATGCGCGAGACGGAGCTGGGCGCTTTCAGCGCCAGCGTCAGCGCACCGGGCGGGTTGTCGGTCCAGAACAGGCCGCCGTAGTTGCCGGAACTGGCGTGGATGCCGTCGATCGCCCGCCCAGGATTCAGCCCGCCCGATATCGTCGCGCCGTTTGTCGCCGCGGCGAGGTTTTCGCCGACGTCGTCGTCCAGTTCCATGGCGGCCACCATGCGGGGTTCGCTGCCCGGCAGCGACACCCGGAACGTGGCCGTGCCGCCGGCCTTGTCGTCGTCGTTCGTCGCCGCCAACGTGACCGCTTGCCACCAGTCCCAGTTCGCCGGCCCGAACGCCAGCGACGCGCCGCTCTTGACCCGGAGATCCCCGTCGCCGCCGACGCGCGCGACGGAAACGACCACGTTGGACGCCGGGGCGCCGTTGAGACGCACGAAGAAGCGGCCCTCGCCGTTTTCGCGCACGTTGATTTGGTCCGCGCTGAGGGCAAAGGCGGGCAAGACTTCGAATTCCCGCGTCGCGGAGACCGCGTTCCAGTTGGCGTCGCCCGCTTGCGCGGCCACGATCGCCACGCGGCCCGTGTCCGTGAAGGAGACGGTGGCGCCGTCCGCGGCGATCGCCGCCGGCCCAAAGCCGACCGCGAACGCCACCGGCAATCCGCTGGAAGCCGCAGCGGCCAGATTCACCTTCTGGAACACGGCGGAATCCGGGATGGCCGCGAAATCGAGGGTTTGGTCCGCCTTGGCCACGGTCAGCGTGCCGGAAACGGAGCCGCCATATACGCCGTCGACGACCGTGGCCACCACGGCGTAGATGCCGGCGGCCGTCGGGGCCGTCGCGGAGCCGTCATAGGCGATCTCGACCGCCAAGCCGGCCGGTTCCGTTTGCGCCGTCGCGGCGCGCGGCGTGCCGTCGTACGTCTGCGCCAAGCCGGCCAGCGCCACTGTCGCCGGCAGCTTGTAGCCCGTCCAGGCCACGTCGTCCAAGGTGATGGCGCCGGCGTTCACGTTGTTGGAAAACGCCAGGGTGAATTCGCCGGCGACGCCCACCGGTCCGCTGGTCCAGGTCTGGACCGAGCTGTCGCCGCCGGATATCGTGCCGATCTGGACGCCGTTGACGAGCACGCCGCAGGCGACCTTCTGATTGCCCGCCTTGCGGAATTTCAAGGAAACCGTCCCCACCCCGCCCGGAAGGATCCCCGAACGGATAAAGGCGCCCTTGGCCTTGGCCAAGGTCGGCGAGCGGCCGGCAATGCTTTCATCCGCGCTGGCTTGCGCATAGGACCAGACGGAACCGTCTTGGCCGAGGAAAGTACCGCTTTGATAGCCGCCGGCGGCGGGCGCGAAGTTCTCGAACGTCTCCAGGCCGAAGACCGGGTCGCCGCCGCCGGCCTCCCGAACCACCAGCAGGCCGGAGGCCGAGCCGGCGTAGCCGGGGGACACCACGGTGGCGACCACGGCATAGAGGCCCGTTGCGACCGGCGCTTCAGGTACGCCGTCGTAGGTCACCGCCACGGCCAAGCCGACCGGATCCGTCTGCACGGTCACGGCGCGCGGCGTGCCGTCATAGACCTGAAGCAGGTTGCCGAGCGTCACGCCGGCCTGGACCGGAACCACCGCCACGGCCGGACTCGCATCCAACGCAACGAATGCCCCGCCGGCTTGGTGCGTGCGCGCGGCAAACGTCTGCGTTCCGATCGCGGCCGGCGCCGCGGCGCCGCCGTAGGCCAGGCCGAAGCCATTGACCGCCCCTTTGGCGGCCGTGAAATCCACCGCGATCCGCCAAGGACCGGAACCCGAAACGGAAGAAACCGCGGCCGAAGCCGTGCCGGCCGTCGAAAACACTTCCACGAAACCGGGCGCGGACGGATCCGCCGCCTGCGGCGCCGTCCAACCCGCCGGTACGGTCAGCTCAAATTGCGCACCGGCGTTGAAAGAACCGCGGTTGTCGTTGCGGAATTGGAATTCCAAGCGGTTGTCCGCGCTGGCCGCGGCAACGGTCGCCGGCGCAACGGACAGCGTGCCGTCGCCGTCTTTCGCCGCCGGCGCCGCCGCGGCCGAAAGCGGAAAAGCCAGCGCGGCCAAGCCCAAAAACGCCTGGCGAACGGCTCTCGCGACACAACCCGATTGCACTCCAAAACGCAGTTTCATGTAGGATCGATTTCATGGTTTTTATTCCATCATGTCAAAAATTGTATGGTTAAATTACAGTGCAAGGCTTGTTGCGATAAAATTAGGGCTTAATCGATTTCGCTGTCGCTTGGCCGATTTTTCGCGAAATTTTCGCCATTCGGACAGCTGACGCCGGGTGGACGGCTTACAAAGCTTTAATCAATGCAAAACAAAGCCGGACGGCGCTTGCGCGCCGCCCGGCTGCGGGGTCCTCCGTTCAGGAGGCCGCGATTACGGATTCGGCCGGACCTCGATGACTTCCGGCACGGCGTCGGTGCCGTCGTCCGGGAAGACGATCCACAGGAAGTTCAGCGAGACGGGATTCGCCTCCAGGTCGTCCGGCAGCGGCTGCCAGTCCTGGCCGTCGAGGCTGGTCAGGACCTGCGCGTCGGCCAGCGAGGCTTCCGTCACGTCCACTTCCAGGCCCGCGAGCGTCAGCGTCGGCTGGTATTCGACCACGAGATAGCCGCCGCCGGCCTTCTGGCCGACCCAGGCCGTCGCGTCGTCGCCATCCACCGCGTTCCAGCCGGTTTCGTCGGCCGGACCTTCGCTGGTCAGCACCGCCACCGGCTCGCTTTCCGCGATGGCGCCGCCCGCCGCGACGGCCGCCGCCGGCGCGCGCCCGGCGGACCGACGGCCCGCCGCGGTGCCGTAGACTTCCAGCTCGGACACCAGCACGTAGGCGTTCGCCGAATTCGCCAGCCCGGTGAACCGCACGTAGCGCGCGGTCGGCGTGCCCGCCAGGGCCCAGTCTTCCCAGCCGCTGTGATCGCCCGCGGTGGCGTCCACGCCCAGGAACCATTCCGAGCCGTCCTGCGAGTAGTCGATCCGGTAGCGCTGCGTCCGGTACGTCCAGTCCCAGTTCAGCAGGCGCACGCGCGTCAGCGACTTGAGCCCGCCCAGGTCCAGCACGATCGTTCCCGGCGGCGTCGAGGTCCACGTCGTGTAGGCGTAGTTGGTGCTGACGTTGTGCACGCCGTCGATCAGCTGCCCGCGGCGGCTCGATCCGGCGCCCGAAACCGTGGTCCCGGCCGAAGCCAGCGCCAGGTTCTCGCCGATCTCGTCGTCCAGGGCCGTCGCCGTCACGAAGACGTCCTCGTAGCCCGGCGCCGACACCCGGAAGGTCGCCGTTTCCCCTTCCGCGTCCTCGTCGTTCGCCGCCGCCAGCGTCACCGCCTGCCACGCGTTCCACGTCGAGAGCGTGAACGACCGGTCCGCCCCGCTCTGCACGGAGAGTCCCGCGTCCCCGGAGACCCGGGCGACCGTGACGGGCACGTTGCCTTCCGGCGCTTCCGCGATCCGCACGTAGAAGCGGCCTTCGCCGTTCTCGCGCACCTTCACGTCCGTCGTCGACACCGCCAGCTGCGGCAGGGGGCCGGGCTCCCCGTACACTTCCAGTTCCGAGACCAGGAAGCACTGGTTCGCCGAGTTCGTCAGCCCGACGATGCGCAGGTAGCGCGCCGACACCTCGCTGAACGTCCACTCGTCCCAGCCCAGGTGGTCTTCTCCGCTCGCGTCCGCCAGCGGCGTCCAGACCACGCCGTTCTCCGACGACTCGATCGTGTAGCGCTGCGTCCGGAAGATCCAGTCCCAGTTCAGCAGCCGGATCCGCCCGAGGATCATCGACCGCTGCATATCCAGCGTCAGGGTGCCCGGCGGCACGTTCGTCCAGATCGTCCAGCCGTAGTTGGTGCTGACGTTGTGCACGCCGTCGACCATTTGGCCGACCTTGCTCGCGCCCTTGCCGACGAGCGTGCTGCCGGAGGCCGGCGAAGCCAGGTTCGCGCCCACGTCGCCGTCGAGCACCGTCGCCGTCACGAACTGGTCGATGCGCCCGGGCGCCGACACGCGGAACGTCGCGGTCTCCCCGTCGGCGTTCCCGTCCGCCGCGGCCACCAGCGTCACCGCCTGCCAGACGTTCCAGTTCGACGGCTTGAAGATGCGCACGGAACCGCCGGCGACCTCGACGTCTTCGCTGCCGTCCGACCGCGATACGGCCAGCTCGACGAGCCCGTCGGGCTCCTTGTCCAGCCGCACGAAGAACCGGCCTTCGCCGCCTTCGCGCACGTTGACGGCGGCGGAATACACCACCGGCTGCGCCAGGCTGGTGAGGTCGCGCGTGCCGTACACTTCCAGCTCCGGCACCACCACGTACTGGTTCGCGGAGTTCGTCAGGCCCGTGATCCGCAGGTACCGCAGCGACTGGCTCGCCACCGCCCAGTCGTCCCAGCCCTGGCGGTCCGCGCCGCTGGCGTCCACCAGCGGGCTCCAGTTCGCCGCGTCCGTCGAATGTTCGATCGCGTAGCGCTGGCTGCGGTTCAGCCAGTCCCAGTTCAGCAGCCGGATCCGCGTCACCGTCGCCATCGTCTTGAGGTCCAGCGTGATCGTCCCGCGCGGGTCGTTCGTCCACGTCGCGAACGCGTAGTTGGTGCTCGCCGCGTGCACGCCGTCGATCAGCTGCTCCGGCCGGCTGGCCGCGCCCGTCGCCCAGGCCACCGCCCCGCCCGACGCCAGCGCCAGGTTCTCGCCGAGGTCGTCGTCCAGCGCCGTCGCCGCCACGTACTCCCCGCCGATGCCGCCCGACGCCGCCACCACGAACGTCGCTTCCTCGTTCGCCGCGTTCTCGTCCGCCGCCGCCGCCAGCGTCACCGCCTGCCACTCGCTCCACGTCGCCGCCGTGAACGTGCGCAGCCCGCCGCTCTTCACGTCCAGCCCCGCGTCCCCGGAAACCCGGGCCACGTTCACCTGAACCGTCTCTTCCGGCGCCTTGTTGAGCCGCACGAAGAACCGCCCCTCGCCCGCTTCGCGCACGTTCACCGCCGTCTTGTTCAGCACCAGCCGCAGGTGTTCCAGCGTCGTCGTGCTGGCCACGGCGGAATCGGCGCTCGCGCAGTTGGCGCCTTCCGCGCGGACGCGGAAGTAGTAGGTGACGCCTTCGGCCAGGCCGGAGACTTCCTGGCTCGTGCCCGCGACCGCCAGGTTTTCATAGCCGGCCACGAAAGACGGCGTCGGCGGGTCGTAGGGATAGAGCTTGATGTCGTCGACGTTGTAGCGGGCGGTCGTGCCGGAGGTCTTGACGATCCGGACGCGGACGTTGCCGGCCACGTTGAGGTTCGTGACGCTGAACGGCGTCAGGGTGGTCGAATTGGCCGTGAAGGTGCCCGCGCTGGTCCAGGATTGGCCGCCGTCGGTGCTGTACTCCACCCGGCCGGTCGTATCGGCATCCGTGCCGTACTTGCCGTGCAGGAAGGCGATCGAGCTGAGGCCGGTGGCCAGATCCTCGTTCATGGCGAGGATGCCGGTGGCGTTGACCGTCTCGTTGGAGCGCACGCGCGCGGACTTCAGGCCGTTCTTGCGGTCGTTGGCCAGATCGCCGATGACGGCTTCGTTGAGGGTCCAGGAGATGCCGTTGAGGATCACGCTGCCCGCGCCGTAGCTGGTCTTGCTGGCGTCTTCGAAGTCCGCCACGTAGACGGAACCCGCGCCGCCGCCGGTGGCGAAGTCCGCTTCCGTGCTGACGTCGAGGCGGTAGCCCGCGGCGCCGGAGACGGCGTCCCAGCTCGCCACGAAGCTGGCATAGTCCGGCACGGCCGACAGGCCGGTCGGAGCGTTCGGACCATCGGTATTGGCGCTGCCCGCCAAGCCCGAGGAGTAGAAGCCGTCCACGTAGGACCAGGCCTTGTAGTAGTACGGCGTGCAGGAATCCAGGCCGGCATGCGTCTGCGGGGATTCGCTCCCGACGTAGAGCACCGTGCCGCCGGCCAGGGCTTCGCCGACCACCGGCGCGCCGGCCGGATCGTCGAAGACGCCGGTTCCGTTGACGACGATGACCACGTCGTTGCCCGCCGCGTTCGGCGTGAAGGACAGTTCCACGGCATCCATGCCGGCCGAAACGCCGGAGAACGAGGCCGGGCTGGCCACCGAGATCGTCAAGGTTTCCGTGTCCGAGCCCTGGTAGAGGTCGTCCACGACCGTGGCGATCACTTCGTATTGGCCGGGGTCCGTCGGCACGGCGGCTTCGCCGTCGTAGGTGACGCTGACCGTCAGGCCTGCGGGCACCGTCGCGACGGATGCGGCGCGCGGCGTGCCGTCGTAGGCCTGGGCGAGATCGCCGAGGGTGACGGTGGCGATGGCCTTGGTCACGTTGAACGTGTTGGTGACGGGGTCGGCCGGATCCCAGCCGCCGCCGCCGGCCTGGCTGGCCACGACGCTCACTTCGCCCGCGCCGGTGAAGCTCAGGGTCACGCCGTCTTCATCGAGTTCGGCCGGACCGGAGAACACGGAGAACGAAACCGGCAGGCCGCTGGAGGCCGTGGCGGACAGTTCGACCACGTCGGTCGTGACCTTGTCGGCGATGGCCGGGAAGTCGATCGTCTGCGGACCGCCGATGGATTCAAGGGTGGTCACGGAAGCGGTGTCCGAGTTCGCGCTCGGGCAGCCGCCCTCGCCTTCCGCGCGCACGCGGAAGTAATAGGTCGTGTTGTCGTCCAGGCCTTCGACCAGCTGGCTCGTGCCCGCGACCGCGAGGTTCTCGTAGCCGGCCACGAAGGACGGCGTGGAGGGCGTGCCCACCAGCTTCACGTCGTCGATGCGCATGGCGATGCTGCCGGACTTGACCCAGCGCAGGCTCAGGGTCGGGCTGGCGGCGCCCGGAGGCAGTTCCACGCCCGAAACCAAGTACCAGCCGGTCGCGGCGTTTTCGGCAGGGAGGCCGGTCACGGTGACGGGAGTCCAGGTCGATCCATCCGTCGAATACTCAAGGGCGAAGGTGGCGTTGGCGGTGGCGGATTCCTTGCGATAGCCGAAGCTCAGGTTCAGGGAACCGTAGCCGGACACGTCGATGCCGGCGATGCCGAACCCGTAGGAGTTGGCGGTGGAGGTGAAGTAGACATTCGCCGCGCCGGACGCCCCGGTGTAGCCGCTGGAGGTGCTGGTGGCGCGGATGTCGGCCGGGTTGGCCGCGCCGCCCGCCGACATCGTGTAGGCGTCGTTGTCGAAGCCGTCGGCCGCTTCGTGGTTGGCGATGGTGGTGGTGGTGCCCACCGTGCCCATCGATTCGGTGAAAAGGGTCTCGGGCGTGTCGCCGGCGCTGGAGAACGTCGCGCTGGTGCTGACGTCAAGGCGATAGCCGGTCGCGCGGTCGGAGGCCGTCCAGGTCGCGGTGAAGTCGGTTTCGTTGGTTTCGCTGGCGTACAGGCCCGTGGGGGCGTCCGGCTCGCACGGCAGGGTTTCGCCCTGCGTCGTCACGCCGGCGGCGTAGTAGCCGTTGTTGACCGAGTAGAACTTGTAGTCGTAGGTCGAACCGGCGCTCAGGCCGCTGTCGGTGGTGGACGTATCGGAACCGACGTAGACGACCGTGCCGGCTCCGAGGGTGTCGGAAACCGAGTAGGACGTGCCCTGGGTGGGCTCGGTCCAGGACGCGGCAGGGGCCTTGCGGACGATCATCACGCCATGGCCCTGGGTGTTCTTGTTCCAGCCCAGGTCGATCGCGTGGGTCGGATCCGCGTCGTCGGCTGCGGCGGAAAGGTCGGACGCGTCGTCGATCGCGGCGACCGTGAAATAGGCCGAGGCGAGATCCGCCGGAGGATAGAGCGTGGAGTTGCCCCAGCCGTTGCCGGACTTGGAGGTGTAGTCGTCGCCGGAGTTGGCCTTGGCCTGGCAGATGACGTAGTAGTTGGCCGCGGAGGTGAACTGGAAGCCGCTCAGGTTGCGGCGGACGCGCTTGTTGGGCCAATCGCCGTCCTGGTACCAGGTCGCTTCGCCCCAGTTGTAGCCGATGCCCTCGGCGCTCGTGCCGATGCCGACCTGGGCGTAGTTCCACTCCTGCTGGCCGATTTCGAAGTTCACGTACCATTCGCCCAGAACGTCGCCGACATAGAGGCTCCCCATCGGCGCCCCCGCGCTCATCGGATTGATCCAGATGCCCGAAGCCGCGGCCGTGGTCGATTCGCTGGATTCGTCGCCGAACGCGGTTTCCACGTTCGCGCCGTTGCGGGCCTTGACCTGGAACCCGTAATCCGTCGAGGGCGAGAGCCCGGTGGCCGTGACCGTGCCCCACGCGGCCGCCGTCTGCCAAACCGCGGAAGCTCCGGCGCTGCCGTTCGCCTGGAGATACTGGCCGTCGTTCGTGCGCAGGATCGCGAATTCGGTCGAAGCGGGATTGCCGTTCGCGTCGATCGTCACGTCGAGGGTCGTCGCCGTGGGGTTGTCCACCGTCGGGGCGCCCGGCACGTTGGCCAGCGTGGTGAAGTTCAGCTCATTGGCCGCCAGCGTCGTATCGACGCCGTTGATCGCATAGGCGCGGAAATAATAGATCTGGTTGACGTCGAGCGAGGAGAGATCGACCGAGAATTCGCCCGTCCCGCCGGCCGCCGCCGCGGTCGGGTTGTCCGTGATCGCCACGCCGGAGGAGGTCTTGTAGACCACGCCGCGTTCCGTCACCGTGTCGCCGCCGTCGTCGGTCACGTTGCCGTTGGCCGTGGCGGAGGTCGTGCCGATGCCGCTGGCCGCCACCGTGCTCACCGAGGGAGCCGCGGGCCCCGAGGGGGCGTCCGACACTTCGGCCAGATCCACCAGCCAGCGCTTGCCCGACGTGACGTCGATCTTCACGTACTTGGCCGCCGCATCGTTCACCGCCTGGCTGAACTGGGTGTACGTGTCCGAGGTGCTGCTGCCCGTCGCGATCGCCGTACCCCATGTCGATCCGTCGGAGGAAACGTAGACCGAGAAATTCACCGTGCCGTCCGTAGCCGACCACCGACGATGCCAGAAGCTCACCGTGCCGATGCCGGCGGCGTTCTGCGGACTAACGATGCTGCGGGTGCCCGCGCTCGAGAACCGAATGGCCGCCGCCCCTTCATACTTCGACGTCGTTTCGCGGAAAACGCTGGTCAGCACCCAACCGTTGACCGTGTAGGTCCCGTAGCTGGCGCCCCAGCCCGTGGCGTTGAAACCTTCGGACAATGCCGCATTGGCTGCGCCGGTCCCGACGCAAAAAGCCACCGCGGCCAAGATCGGCAGAATCAATCTCGTCACTCGACTTGTCTTCATTGGAGTTCCCTCGATCCTTGTTTTTTTAAATCGCGCCTCCCGCCGAAACCCAAGGCTTCCGCGAGCGGCATTTTCCGTGCAGCGATGCGTGCTGGACTTCAAAAACGCTCTTTTCCCAGTTGGGCCATGCTACATGGCGAAGAGCTGCACAGTTAGTTAAAATCTCGTTAACTTGAGATGCGTTTTACCGGATAGGACTGGACGATCGTCGCCGCAGGCGGCGCGGCGCCCGCGTCACCATCCGGGGGATTCGCGCAACGCCGCCAAATCGGGGTCGGTCGCGGCATTTTTCTTTAAAGAAGAGTCGTACCGCAAGGCTTGGCGCAACGCTTCGCGGGCCCCCTCCAACTCTCCCGTCAACGTCAGCAAACAAGCGTGGTTGTAGAAGGCCACGGCCAACTTGCGGACATGGTTTTCCCTGATGTCGGCTATCTGCGGCATATCCCCATGCGAGGAAATGCGTTGCGACGCATTCGTCCAGAAATCGACTACGCTGGGATAATGGGCCAACAGCAATCGATACTCGCGCAGGGCGCGCTCGTTGTCCTTCTGTTCGAATTGGCAGTTCTGGGCCAGCTCGTATTGGTGCTGCATCAGGCCCGGAATCAATACCATGCGTTGTTGGAGAGCGGATAACGAAGAATACTCCGGAACGAATTGGCGCAATCTCCTGGCCTGCTTGGCCATGGTCTCATCCAGACGCTCCATCTCCCGCAGGCACTCCAACGCGCCGCCTTCGTCGCCCAGCGCCAAGGACGCCAGCGCCATGAGTCCGTAATGCGCCAACGACTGGGGCTCGATCGCCACGATGGCGCCATAGGATAGGATCGCTTTCTTGTACTCCCCCTGCAAGGCATAGATCTTACCTCGCAAATCCGCTATGGCCGTCGGACTTGCATCCAGAGAAGCCGCCTTGTCCAGCCACTCCAGACTGGCATCGCGATTGCCGGCGCGCTGAGCCAAGATCGCCTTGGCCAGCATCGTTTGACCGTCGCCTGGCGCGATGGCCAAGGCCCGGTCGGCCAGCCGCTCGGCCTCTTCCGGATTCCGGTCCAGCAAGCCTTGCGCCAGATTGCCCAGAACGTTAGACGATTCCGGATATTTCGCCAGCGCATCGCGCCAGAGGGTTTCGTCGTCGAACCAAACCCGGCTGCGTTGCCATGTCGCGCCGGCCCAGAGCAAGCCCAGACCCGCAACCAGCGCGAGCGCGACTCCGCGCATCTTCCCCGGCACCCGCAACAGACGGTCCGCCCCTGCGGCCAAGATGAGGAACAATCCGATGCCCGGCAGATAGAAGAAACGGTCGGCGGCCAGGAACCGCACGCCGACCGGAACGATCCGCGAACTCGGCGCCAGAACAACCAGGAAAAACATCACGCCGAAGACGACCATGCGGCCGCGCCGCCGCAGCGCCAGCCAAACCGTGCCGCCCACGGCCGCCGCCGCCAGCGCCAAGGCGGCGTAATAGGAAAGCCCGAACGGCTGGCCCGGTTCCGGCACCGGATAGAACGCGCTCAGGCCGAACGGCCAAACGAATTTCTCCACGTAGAGCGCGACGCCCCGCGCCGCCACCAGCAGGTTGCTCCCGAGCGCCAGCACCTCTCGGCTTTTGGCCACGTTCGTCGCCACGTGGGTGTAGAACGTGATCCAGATGCCCGCCGCCGACAGCGCCCACAACGGCCACAGGCGCAGGCCGGACTTCCAATCCCATCGCTCCTGCCGGTAGAAGTCGCACAAGAAACAGGCCGCGGGCAGCGTCACCGCCAGCGGCTTGGACAGGAACGCCGCCAAGCCTGCCGCCAACGCCGCTCCGGCCCCGAAACGCAACCCGTCCCGGCCGCGCAGATGGCAGATCAGCGCCAGTAGATAGAACAGGGCGCTCAACACGTCCTTGCGTTCGGTCGCCCACGCCACGGACTCGACGTGCAGCGGATGCACGGCGAAGAACATGGCCGCCAGCCACGCCCAGGATGCCTTGCCGGTGAGCCGGCGGGCGAAGAAAAAGACCAGCAGGACGTTCAGCGCGTGCAACAGCGCGTTGTCCAGGTGATAGATCCACGGCGACAAGCCGAACAGCCGATGCTCCAGCATGTACGACAGCTCGACCAGGGGCGTATACTGTCCGTTCGGCATCTGGCCCCGCTGCGGCCGCAGGCGGAACAGGTCCACGGCGTTTTCCGCGCTGAAGTGCTGGATCCGATGGTTGTGGGTGACGTAGGGGGCATCGTCCCACAGCAGC
>DAOTNL010000027.1:0-18839 GCA_035450765.1 Kiritimatiellia bacterium
CCGGTCGCTCGGCGGCGTGGTCGAGACGCTCCTGCTGTTCGCGCTGGTGATGGGCGGGATGTTCGCGGGCTGGTTCACGCCGACGGAGGCCGCCGCCGTGGGCGCGGCCGGCAGCGTGGGGATCGCGCTCGCGCTGCGCAAGTGCAGCTTCCGGATGCTGGCGACGGCGATGGGCGAAACCCTGCGGACCTCGTGCATGGTGCTGGTGATCGTGGCGGGCGCGACGGTGTTCGGCCACTTCCTGCAAATCACCAACGTGCCGACCGAACTGGCCGCGTGGATGGCGCGGCTGCCGCTGCCGGGGTGGGGCATCCTGCTGACGATCGTGCTCTTCTATCTGGTGGCCGGTGCCTTCCTCGACGCGCTGGCGCTGGTGATGCTGACCATCCCGATCTTCTATCCCGTGGTGCTGGATCTCGGGTTCGACCCGATCTGGTTCGGCGTGATGATCGTGCTGGTGACGCAGATGGGCGTGATTTCGCCTCCGGTGGGCGTGAACGTGTACGTGGTCAGCGGCATGGACCGGGCGGTGCCGCTGCAGAGCGTGTTCAAGGGCGCGCTGCCGTTCCTGGGGGCGCTGGTCGTCGCGGCGCTGCTGCTGCTGGCGTTCCCGCAGCTCGTGACGGTGCCGACGACGTGGGTGAAATGAGCGGACAGGCGGGAGGCGGACCATGGGCGAAACGATCCGGCACGAGAACTTCAAGAAGATCCTGTTCTGCACCGATTTTTCGGAGAACGCGGACCGCGCGTTCGTCTTCGCGGTCAATTCGGCCGTGCGCAACGTCGGCTGCGAGCTGCACCTGCTGCACGTGATTCCCGAGCCGCCGGCGCAGTTCTGGAAGGGCTACATCTACGAAGTGGACGAAGACGTCGATGCGCGCGCCAAGCGCGAGATCGACGCCAAGCTGGCCGAAGCCTACGTGCCGCGGGTGCCCGCGGGCGTGAAGTTGGTGGTCGCCATGCGCATCGGCGAGGCCCGCCACAAGATCCTCGAATACGCCGCGGAGCAGGACGTCGATCTGATCATTCTGGGCCGGCAGGGCGCGGGCGCGGTGGGCAAGATCCTCTTCGGCAACGTCACCGAACGCGTCGTGCGCAAGGCCGACTGCCCGGTGCTGGTGATCCCGCCCTCGCCGAAGTAGCGGGCGCAAAGTTTTTACGTTCTACGTAAAACTCGCGCAAACTTTTTACGTTCTACGTAAAATTCCGCGCGGGGCGGATCAGAGCGTGTCGGGGTTGCGGCAGGCGTCGGCGGCGGGGCCGAGGAGCTGGCGGTAGACGCCGGCGAGGCGGCGGCGGTATTCGGCGTAGTTGTAGGTGGTGCGATGCAGCTCGCGCCCGGCGGCGCCGAGGCGCTCGCGCAACGGGGCGTCGCCCGCCAGGGCGACGATGCCGGCGGCGAACGCGGCGGAATCGGGCGCGACGAGCCGGGCGGTCGTTTCGTCGAGGATCAGGCGGTTGGCGGGATTGTCGCAGGCGACGATGGCGCGGCCGGCCTTGAGGTAGTCGAGCAGCTTCAGCGGGGTGTTGCCGCCGGCGATGCGCGGGGAAAGCAACACATCGGCCGCGGCCAGCACGTGGGGCAGTTCGTCGGGGTGGATGTGGCCGGGGAAGAGGACGCGCTCGGCCAGGTCGGCGTCCATCAGCGCCGTTTGGCGCAGGGAAATCTGTTCCGGGCTGCCGCCGATCACGGCGAAATACAGGTTGGGATTCTGCCGCAGGGCGGCGGGGATGGCGTGGAAAAGCAGATCGATGCCCTGGTAGACGGCGAAGGAGCCGACGTAGAGCGCCAGCACCGCGCCGGGCGGCAAGCCGAGGCGTTCGCGGGCCGCGCGCGTTTTCTCCGGGTCGGGTTCCACGAGCGAGGACGGGATGTCGAAGACGTGGTGCACGGGCTTGCCGGGGGCGATCTGCTGCGCCTGGGCGACGAGCGCCGGGCCGGTGCCGATCACGGCGTCGGCGCGGAGGATCGAAAAGCGCTCGACGCGGCGGTAGGCGGCCATGACGAGATTGCGGATGAAGCCCTTCTTGTAGGATGCCGGATCGGAGTGTTTCTCGAAGATCATCTTGGCGCCGTGGCGGCGCGCGAGGACCGCGGCGATGGGGCCGGCATCCTCGATGCCGTGGATGACGTGGTAACGTCGGCGGCGCGCGAGGGCGGCGGCCTTGAAATAGAGCGCCACGTCGAGCAGGGCCTTGGGCGTCGAGGGGCCGATGGGCAGATCCTTGGCGCGGATGTAGTTCGGTGCGCGGTGGAGCGTCACGCCCGGAAGCGCCAGGTCGTCGCCGACGGGCATGACGAGCAGATCGACGTCGTAGCCGAGTTCGGCGAGGGCCTGGGCGTTGAACCGCACGCGCAGCGGCGAGCCGCGCCACTGGAAGAACGGCTGCGGGGAAATCAGCAGGACGCGCGGCATTTCCGGGATCATGGCTGTTTTTTCTCCTGCGCGTTGCGGCGGAGCCGGCGGAAGACCGTCCGCGGCGTTCCGCGCCGGCCGCCGAAGCGGAGGCCGGGGGCGCCGGCCGCGAGGGCGGCCTTGAGCGGCGCGACGAGGCGCACCGGATCGGCCGGGGCCGGAATCTCGAAGGTGCAGTGGTAGGAGCCGGCGACGTCTTCTTCGCCCGCGAAGGGCAGCGGATCGGAGCCGGCCAGCACGGCGCGGCCGGCGCGGCGGGCCTGGGCGTAGAGGCGCGGCGCGGGCCAGCCGAGCGGGCGCAGGGAGGAGTCTACGAGGACGAGTTGCGCGGGCGGGAATTCGGCGACCAGTTTGCGCACGAGCCGCCCGCGGCCGAAGAGCCATTTGCCGGGCGCCCAGTCGAGCGCCGGCAGGCCGCCGGCGGCCAGGATGGCGCGGACGATGTCGCGCGCGGGCCGGCCGTCGGGGATCGGCTCGTCGCTGAAGAGCGAACACACTTCGATGCGTTCGGCGGAGACGATTTGGCGGCCGGCGAGGATCCAGACGTCGCGGTGGTCGGGCAGGTGGCGCAACTTGACGCCGCCGTCGGGATCCCAGGCGACGACGCGCCAGCGGTCGCCGGGCAGGCGGATTTCGTCCTGCGCAAGGGCCTGGAAAAACGCGCAGTCGGCGCGCTCGGCCAGCGCGAGGACGCGCTGGTCGGTCGGCGCGCGGCGCGGCATGCGGTCGAGCGCGGCGAGCAGGAGGCTCGGCAGGTCGTGGAACGGATAGACGTGGGCGTGGGCGTCGAGATGGATGCGGAGGGATTTCATGGGTTTGGCGGAGGCGTCAGCGCGGCGACGGTCCAGGCCGGCAGCGTGAAGACGAAATCGCGCCCGCGCAGGGTGGCCAGGCGCGGGCCGCCGGGCTCGGTTTCGGCGCCGACGGTGAGCGTGGCGGCGATGCCGCTGGCGCCGCGCAGCCGTACGGAAAGGACCAGATGCGGCGGCTCGAAGGCATCGGCCGGCACGGCGGCGTCGGCGGGCAATATGCTTTCCGCGCGCAGGGGAGACAGCGCGGCCAGCAGGCCGTCGATCCACGGCGCGGCCGGCACCCATTGGCCGGTGCTGGGATCGCGGTCGATCTGGACGGTCGTTTCGCCGGCGGCGATGCGGAGGCGGTCGACGTCGGCCGGCGCGAGCGCGAGGACGTCGCGCGCGCGGTACGGCTGGGGATCGAGCGGGAAGTTCAGCAGGCGGGCGGGGGAAGCGAGGGCGACGCTGGCCTCGCCTTCGATGGCGATGCGACAGGCATCGGGACTGTCCGGTGCCGGCGCGACGCGCACGACGACGTCGGGGGCGCGGTCCCGGCGCGGAGTCAGTCGGATTTCGCGGGTCCACGCGGGCGGCGGGGCGGAAGTCGCGGCGTTCTCGAAGGAGCCGAGGCGGACGTCCGCCCAGGACCGCAGGAGGTCGCGGACGGCGTCGGCGTCGGCCGGGGCGCGGAGCGGGGCGGCGATGCTCCAGTCGCCGTCGTCCTGGCGGAATTCAAGGACGGTTTCGCCGGCGGCGATGCGGAGGCCGCGGAGTTCGTCGGGATCGAGGCCGGGCAGGCGCCGGTCGCGCAAGTCGTCGGGGGCGACGAGCAGCGCCTGGCGGACCTCGCGCGGAACGGCATAGATGGAGTTTTCGGCCTGCAGCCGGGCATAGACGAGGGCGGGGTCGTTCGGCAGCGGGTCGCCGAGCACGAGCACCTGGGAGCCGTCGCCGGCGTCCGTGTTGAGCACGGCGGAAACGGCGCTCTGGCTGTCGAGGCCGTAGGGGGCGAGATCGCTGACGCCGTCCTGCACGAACTGGACGACGGAACAGGCCAGCAGCTTTTCGACGAGGGCGGCCACGCTGGCGGAATCCGCGCGGGCGGCGAAAGGCTGGTACAGGCGCCAGCCGTTGTATTCCGCGCGGGCGAGTTGCAGGTAGCCCCCCGGGCCGCGGATATCGAGGCGGTCGATGTCCGCCGGGGTGCCGGCCAGCAGCGCGCGGTCGCGCAGCGCTTCCGGGCCGGCCGGCAGCAGGCCAAGCAGGGCGGGATCCAGGCGGACGAGGCCGGCCTGCTCGGACTGGCGGACGTAGACGCCGTCGCCCAGCGGCGTGCGGCGTCCGATGAGGATGCGGTTGGTGGCGGCGCCGGAGAGCAGGGCAATGGCTGCGCGCGGCGCGTCGAGGCCGTAGGGCGCATAGGGATTGCCGGCGCGCTTGGGCGGCAGGAGCACGTCGCCGCGCGGCAGTTCCTGCAGCGCGCCCAGCAGGCGGGCGATGGCGAGCGGATCGGCGCGCGCCGCGATGGGCCGGACCAGCCGCCAGCGGCGGCCGTCGTGGCGGCACTCGATGGCCTGGCCGTCGGTCTCGATGATCAGGCCGTCCACGCGCGCGGGATCGAAACGGAACGCGCGGCGGGTCTGTTCGAGGCGGGCGCGGGCGGTTTCGTCGTCGCGGTCCGCGAACGCGATCAGCAGCGCGAGCGCGGCGGCGACGAGGGCCAGCATGCCGGTCAGGCGGAAGCTCATCGCCGCCTCCGCCAGGTGGCCCAGAGGCCGAGCAGGGCGACGATGCCCGGGAAGGCGGCGCCGGCGATCCAGAAGAGATGCCGCAGCTGCCGCGCGTCGAGCACGAGGCGGAGTTCCTCGAACGCGGCGGGCGCGGCGGCGAAGCCGCCTTCGCTCTCCAGCAGCCAGCGCACGGCGTTGAGGAAGAAGTCGGCGTTGGCGCCCATGAGCCCGCCGTTGGCGGCGAAATCGGATTCGCCGACGACCACGAGGCGGGTGGGGCGGATCTGCACGTGGACGCCCGGCACGGGTCCGCGCTCGACGGCGACCGCGACGGGCAGCGGCCCGGGCAGGTCCACCAACGGGTCGAAATGCGCGGCGGGATCGTCCGGATCGAATTCCGCCCAGCCGGACGCCGAGCAGGTGGCCAGCGGGGCGACGATCGGTTTGTCGGCGCCGGGCTCGGAGTCGCGGGCGCGCACCGAGCGCGGCAGGAAGAAGACGCTGGCGAGTCCCTGCAAGGGCGCGGTGATGGCATGCGCGGGATAGGCGGACACGTGGAGTTCGCGGCCGCTGAGGGTGCGGGCTTCGTCCACGACGACGTCGTTGCCCAGTTCCACGCCCCAGTCGCGCAGCAGCGGTTCCAGCCCCGTGGCGGTGCGGGCATCCAGCAGCAGCAGCAGCCGGCCTTTGCGGTTCAGATAGTCGCGCAGCAGGGCGATCTCGAACGGCGCGAATTCCTTGGAAGGACCGGCGACGATCAGGACCGCGCAGCGGGTCGGCACGGTCTTGGTCTCGCCGAGGTCCAGCCGTTCGACGTCGAGGTTGGCGTCGCGCAGGTGCGCGGCGATGCGGGAATAGCCCGCGTGGCGGTCGAAGTCGTCGGGCGCGCGCTCGCCGTGGCCCTGGAGGAAGCAGGCGACGGGCCGCGCGGCCTGCGCGAGGCCCTGGATCGCGCGGCCGAAGAGCGCTTCGCCGCGGAACGTCCGGCGGGGCGGATCGTCGGGATCGGCGGCCGCGGCGTACTCGACGAGGTCGGCGGCGGGCACGATCTGGTGGCGGCCGCCGATGGCGACGGCGACGCCCTCGCCGCCGGTCCAGCCGTATTGCGCCACGAGCTGCTCGGTGCGGGCCCGGTCGCGGTCCGGGTCCACGAATTCGACGGACACGTTGGGCGCCTGCGCGGCGTATTCCCGCAGCAGCGCTTCCGTGGCGCGGTAGGCTTCGTGGTCCGGCCGCAGCAGCGCGACGAACCGGACGTCCTGCGCGACGGATTCCAGCTGGCGCCGGCTGGCGTCGGACAGCCGCGCGAACGGCCGGCGGCTCCAGTTGAAGCGTTCGTAGTGGCGTCCCGACAGGACGTTGGCCATGGCGAAGATCGCGATGCCCAGCCCGATGGCCGCGGCGACGTTGGCGCGCAGCAGCCGGCGCCGGGCCCGGTCGGAGAGATGCAGGATGGGGGCGTGTTCGGCCATGGCGTCAGCGCAGGCGGCGCGCCTCCAGGATGCGGATGGCCGCGAACAGCAGCAGCGCGGTGCCGCCGACGTACCAGACCACGGCGCGGGTGTCCACGATGCCCGCCGCGAAATCGGCCATGTGCCGGGTCGTCGAAACGGCGGCGGCGAATTCCCGGAACGGCGCGGCGTGGGCGTAGAACGGCAGGCGGCCCCCGGCCAGCGCCAGGCCGGCGGTCGCGAAGCCCGCCATGGCGGCGACGGCCTGGTGGCGCGTCAGCAGCGAGCAGAGCAGGCCCAGCGCCAGCAAGAACGCGCCGATCAGCGCCGTGCCCAGATAGGCCGCCGCCACGGGGCCCCAATCCAGCGGGGGCAGGTTCGCGCCGCATTGCCGCAGGACGGCGGCGTAGGCGAGGGTGGGCAGCCACAGCAGCAGGAACGTCGCGTAGGCGGCGGCGAACTTGGCCAGCACCACCTGGGTTTCCGTCACCGGCGCGGCCAGCAGGGTTTCCAGCGTGCCCGCGCGCTGTTCTTCCGCGAACAGGCGCATGGTCAGCAGCGGCGTCGCGACCAGCAGCGCCAGCCAGTAGACGGGCGTGCCGAACAGGTTCTGGACCAAGTCTCCCTCGGCCGCGCTGCGGGCCAGCTGGGCGGCCTGCCGCCACAAGCCGAAACCGGCGATCGCCAAGAAGCAAGTGCCGGCCACGTAGCCGATCGAGGTGCGGAAATAGGCCGCCAGTTCGCGGCGCCAGAGCGGGAAGAACGCGTTCATGCGCCCCTCCGTTGGCCGGGATTGCGCACCAGCGGCAGCGGCGTGGTCAGGCGGCGATAGGCCTCCGCGAAGGTGGTTTCGCCGGCCGTCGCCAGCCGGTCGGGGGCATCCGCGGCGGCCAAGCGGCCCGCGTTGAGGATCAGCGCGCGGTGGCACAGCCGTTCGGCTTCGTCCAGCACGTGGGTCGAAAACAGCACGCAGCGGTCCGGGCCCAGGCCTTGCAGCAGCGCGCGCACGGCGTCCACCTGCGCCGGATCCAGCCCGGCCAGCGGCTCGTCCAGCAGCAGGACGTCCGGCTCGTGCAGCAGGCAGTCCGCCAGGCCGACGCGCTGGCGGTAGCCGCGCGACAGCGTGCCGATGGAGCGGCGCAGGACGTCGCCGAGGCCGCCGCGCTCGACTGCGTCGCGCAGGCGTTCCGCCAGGCGCGCGCCGCGCAGCCCCCGCAGCCGTCCGCGGAACGCCAGGTATTCCTCCACGCGCATTTCGGGATAGAGGGGGACGTTTTCGGGCAGGTAGGCGATCCGGCGGCGGACGGCCAGCGACTGGAACGTCACGTCGTAGCCGGCGATGCGCGCGCAGCCGTCCGTCGGCGCGAGCGCCGTCGCCAGAATGCGCAGGGTGGTCGTCTTGCCGGAGCCGTTGGGACCGAGCAGAGCCGCGATTTCGCCGCGGCGGATCCGGAACGACACGCCCCCCAGCGCTTCGCACCGGGGAAAACGCCGGACCAGGTTGTCCGCCTCGATCAATGTTTCCGCGCCCGCCATGTCGTTCAGTTCCGGTGCCACTCTACCCGCAGGCGCCCGGCCGAATCAATCTTTTCCCCCGCCGCCGTTCGCCGCGCCGCGCGCCGGAAATCCGCGCCGGAAATCGGTTTTCCCCGCCGCCGGAAACCGCTAGGATGCGCTCCATGTGGAACGGATTTCCATTCCGATCGCTGGCGGCCGCGCTGGCGCTGGCGGCCGCGGTGCCCGGGGCCGCCGCGGGCGAAGTCCTGCCGCTGACCCTCGAAGACGCCATCGCGCGCGCGCTGGAGCACAACCGCCAGCTCGTGAAAGGCGCGCTGGATCTGCAAGGCTATCGCTTGGCGGCGGACCGCGCGCGGGAAACCGTGCGGGGCTTCCAGGTGAAGCCCGAAGGCTCCGTCGGCGCCGGGTCGGATTCCGAAACCGCCCGCGCCGGTCTCGCGGCCGAAGCCACGGCCCCCTACGGCACGCGGGTCGGCGCCGCCGCCAGCGCCCAGCAGATCGACGTGGAGGGCGCGCCCACGCTGCGCCGCGGCGAGATCCGGCTGGAAGTCGAGCAGCCCCTTTTCCGGAACTTCGGCCCGCTCGTCCGCAACGAACCGCTCGTGGCCGCCAACGAAACCCTGCTGGCCGCGCGCCGCGCGTGGGAACGCGACCGTTCGGCGCTGGCCGTGGCCGTCGCGGAATCGTTCGAGAACCTGATCTACCTGCGCCACCAGATCGCCGGCGACGAAGCCTTCGCCGACCGCCTGGAACGGCTCTACGCCTTGGCCGATGCCCGCGAGCGGCAGGGGCGCGCCACCCGCACCGAAGTCCTGCGCATGGACCTCCAGCGCGGCGAGGCCGCTTTGCGCCTCGAGACGGAACGCGCGCAGCTCGCGGTCCAGTTCCAGGAGTTCGCCGAGCTGCTGGGCTTGCCGCTCGAGACCTCGTTCCGGCTCGCGCCGCCCGATCTGCTCGATCTCGGCGAAAGCGACGCCGAGCGCGCGCTGGCCGTCGCGCTGGACCAGCGCCCCGACGTCGCCCAGGCCATGCAGGACGTCGCCACCGCCGACCGCCAGGCGCTGCTGGCGCGGCGGAACCTCCTGCCGGATCTGCGCCTGACCGCGCGCCAGACCACCTTCGGCGAAGGCGAGGACTGGAGCGATGCCGGGCGCTTCGACCAGGACGACTGGTTCGTCGGTCTCGTGGCCGACGTGGACTTGAACCTGCGCGGCGCGCGGCTCGACGCCGCCCGCGCCGAAGTGGACGCCGAGGCCCGCCGGCAGGTCGCCGAGATCGTCCGCAACCGCCTGGCGCTGGAAGTCAACTCCGCGTGGTCGGCCTACCGCCGCACGCGCGCGACCTTGGATCTGGCCGCGCGCAACCGCGAACTGGCCGCCGACCGCGCCGAGCTGGCGCGCGCCCTGTTCGACGCCGGCCGCGCCAGCGCCGATTCGGTTTCCGACGCCGAGGCCGACGGTCGCGCCGCCGAACTGGCCGAACTGGCCGCCCGCCGCGACGCGTCCGTCGCGGCCTACCGCTTGCTGCACGCGCTGGGCACGCTGGTGCCGGCGCCCCGGGAAATCCTGCGCGAGGAAACGAACCATGCGAAGAACGACGATTAACCGGCTGGCCGCGGGCGCGCTCGCCGCGCTGGCCTGGACCGGCTGCGGCCGCGGCGCCGCCGAGGCGCCGCGCACGGTCGCGGTGGCGCGCGGGCCCGTCCGCATGGCCCTGCCGTTCCGCGGCGAGCTGGAGGCGCGCCGCGTGGAGACGATTTCCGTTGGCGTGCAGGGCTCGGCCGTCCTGGCCGAACTCGTGCCCGAAGGCACCCGCGTGGAGGCGGGCGACCTGCTGGCCCGCTTCGACGCGTCGCAGATCGCGCAGGATCTGGCGCGGCAGGAAAGCGAACTCGTCCGCGCCCGGCAGGAACTGGACAGCCTCGAAAAAGCCGAATTGCCCCTCGAATTGCTCGAACTGGAAACCAAGCGCCTGGACGCGCGGAACGAGCTCGAAGCCGAGGAGCGCTTCCTCGAATCCGTGCGGAACCTGGCCGAACGCGGCCTGATGGCGCCCGAAGAAGTTGCCCAGCAGGAAGCCAAGATCGCCGCGCTGAAAACGCGCGGCGAGCAGCTCGACGTCCGTCTCGATCTGACGAAAAAGCACGTCCACGCCGCGCGTCTGGCCAAGGCGCGCGCCGCGCTGGAAGCCGCCGAACGCCAGCGCGATTTCACCGCCAGCCAGCTCGCCCTGTGCGAAATGCGCGCGCCGGTGGCCGGCACCGCCACGCTGGTGCCGCTGCCGGTCGGCGGGGAGTACCGCGTCGCCCACGTCGGCGACACGCTCTACCACAACCAGGCCTTCCTGTGCCTGCCCGATCCCGCCGAACACGTCGTGCGCGGCTACGTGGAAGAAGCGGAGCTGCCGTGGATCCAGCCCGGGCGCGCCGTCGCGGCCGTCCCGGAAGCGTTCCCGGACGTGCGGCTGACCGGCCGGGTCGAAAGCGTCGGCGGCATGGCCCAGGCCCGGCCGGGCCAGCCCGCCTGGCGCAAGTTCTTCCCCGTGCAGATCGCGCTCGATCCGTTGCCGCGGCCGTTGCCGGTGGGCATCACCGTCCGCGCCGACGTCGTCGCCGGCGAAGCGGCCGACGCCCTCTGGCTGCCGCGCGAAGCCGTCGTCTGGCGCGACGGCGCGGCCTATGTCCAACGGGCGTCCGGCGAGGAAATTCCCGTCGAAACGGGATTGGCCGACGCGACCCGGATCGAGATCGTCTCCGGTCTCGCCGCGGGCGACGAGGTGCGCCTGCCTTGAGGAAATTCGCGGCAGACCTGTGGGCCGGCGTGCGGACGGGTCCCGCCCGCGCGGGGCTGGCCTTTACCAGCTTGGCGCTCGGCCTGTTCGCCGTGACGGTCCTGCTGGCCACCCTCGAAGCCCTGCAACGGCAGGCGCGGGAGCTGGTCGATTCGTTCGGCGCCGGTTCCGTGGTCCTGACCCGTTCCGCCGAACCGCGCTGGAACCGTCGGCAAGTGGAATTCTTCCGCGCCAATCTCGGCGCCGAAGCGTGGGTGTCCGGCGTAAAGGTTCTGCCGTCGATTGCCGGCGTGGACTTCGCCGTGGCCGCCGCCGACGGCGAACTGGGCGGCGCCCGCGGCTGGCGCTGGGCATCCGGGCGCGCGCTGGACGAACTCGACGTCCGCCAAGGCGCGCGCCATGCCGTGGCGCCCGTCGAGCTCTGCCGGCAACGCGGTTGGCGGATGGGGGAGACGATCGCCGTGGGTCCTGAACTCTATCGTCTCGTGGGAATCTTCGCGGCCGGCGGCGAGGCCGTGCCGGGCCTCGCGGCGGAGACCGTGTTCGTGCCGCATACCGCCGATGCGTTCGAAACGGCCGATGCCGAGGCGCTGGCGCGGGTGGATGCCTTGTTGTTCCGGGCTCGGCCGGGGTCCGCGCCCGAGGCGCTTCAACGACGCATTGCGGCCCTGCTGGTCCAGCCGGGAATCGGCGCGGACGGAGTCGAATGGACCACTCCCGAAACCCTGTTGCGAGGCGTTCGCCGCTGGCAACGGGCCATCGGCTGGACGGCCGGCGCGGGCGGGGCGCTGGGCCTGCTGCTGGGGGCGGCGACGCTGGCCGGCATGCTGTTGACGGGCGTGCGCGAACGGGTTGCGGAAATCGGCCTGCGCCGGGCCCTCGGCGCGCGCCGGAGCGAAATCGCCGGACTGTTCGTGGCCGAGGCGCTGGCGCTGACGGGCGCCGCGGCCGTGGCCGGATTGATCGCGGCCGAAATCGCCCTGCGCCTCTGGGGCAGCCGCTTCCCGCTGCCGTTCGAATTCGGCCCGCAAACCCGGCTCTTGCCGCTGGCGCTGGCCACGGGGCTTGCGTTATGCTGTTCCGCAGGGCCGGCATGGATGGCCGCGCGCCTTCCGCCGGCGGAGGCCTTGCGCAATGAATAGAAGCGTTTGGATGGCGGTCGCGCTGCTGCTGGCGGGCAACGCCTGCGCGCGCGAAGAGGAGGCTCCCATGAAAAAGACCTGCATGGAATCGACCTTGGCCGGCTCGTGGTACGACGCGGATCCCGCCCGTCTCCGGACCGAACTGGAGGGCTACCTCGCGGCGGCGAAAGTGGACGCCGATCCGGCCATCTTCGCCGTGATCGTGCCGCACGCGGGCTATGCCTATTCCGGGCCCTGCGCGGCCGCCGGCCTGAAAGCCCTGGCCGCGCGCAAGGATCTGGAGCGCGTGGTGGTGATCGGTTTTTCCCACCGCGTGCATCTGCCCAACCGCGCCAGCCTGCCCGCGACCGAAACCCATTACCGCTCGCCGCTGGGCGAAACCCCGCTGGACGTCGCCGCCATCGCCGCGCTGATGAAGAATCCGCTCTTCGTGGACCGGCCCGACACCCGCGCCGGCGAAAACAGCGTGGAACTGCAGTTGCCGCTCCTGCAGGTCGCTTTGGCCGGACGCGACTGGAAGCTGGTGCCCGTCACCCTCGGCCAGCTCGACGACGATGTCCGCGGCCAGGTCGCCGCGGCGCTGGGCGAACTGCTGGACGGCAAGACCGCGCTGGTCGTCAGCTCCGACTTCACCCACTACGGCCCCAATTTCGGCTACGTGCCGTTCCGCACGAACGTGGAGGCCAGTCTGCGCGAACTCGACGGTGGGGCCATCGCGAAGATCGTCGCCGGCGATGCCGACGGTTTCGCGGCCTACTGCGAAAAAACCGGCGCGACGATTTGCGGCCAGGATTCCATCGGCGTCCTGCTGCGGATGCTGCCTGAAAAATTCACTGCCCGCCAGATTGCCTACGACACCTCCGGGCGGAGCACCGGCGACTGGCGCAATTCCGTCAGCTACGCCAGCATCGGCTTCTACGGCTCCGGCCGGCCCGCGCGGAAGGCCGCCGCCCCGGCCGCGGCGAAGCAACCCGCCGAATTGACCGCGGAAGACAAGAAAGTCCTACTCGCCTTGGCCCGCGAGACCATCTCGCGCGCCCTGAAGGGCGAGAAACCGTCCGATCCGGAAGAGCTGGGCGTGAAGCCCACGCCCGCCATGCAGCGCAAGATGGGTGGCTTCGTCACCCTGACCATCGGCGGCGAGTTGCGCGGGTGCATCGGCGAAATCTTCCCGCGGCGTCCCTTGGCCGACGTCGTCGTGGATCACGCCTTCGACGCCGCGTTCGAAGATCCGCGTTTCCCGCCGCTGACGGCGCGGGAATTCGCGCAGGTGAAAATCGAGATCAGCGCCCTGACCCCGCCGGTGCCCGTGGCGTCGTACCAAGACATCGAGATCGGCCGGCACGGCATGGTGCTCGAACTGGGCGGGCGTTCGGCGGTGTTTTTGCCGCAGGTCGCGCCGGAGCAGGGCTGGGACCTGGCGACCACGCTGACCCATCTGTCCTACAAGGCCGGCCTGCCCGGCAACGCCTGGAAAGATCCCCGGGCAAAATTCACTGTCTTCGAGGCCGTCGTCTTCCACGAAGACTGAGCGCGGCTACCGCGCGACTGTCGGGCGCGGGACCGGCCCGGATCAAGGAGCGGGACGTGCCTCCCGCCGCCGCACGCCTTCGTCGTGGAACCGGCGCACGTTTTCCAGCAGATCGCCGCGCGTTTCATAGGACAGCCGTTGCGACGTCCGGAAATCCCGAAGTCGTGCCGCAAACCCGGGTTCCTGGGCTTCCAGGGCGGCGAGGCTCTCATCGAGCAAGATCCGGACCGCCGCCGCGTAATAGGACTGATCGTCCAATTGAGTCAAGGCGACGGAAATCACGACGCCAACCGGTAACGAGAGGAGGATGGACAACAGGCCCAAGGCGATGCGCTTGGATTTCGATCCGCGGTTCTCCGCGACGATCCAGAACGCGACCAGACCGCCGAACGACACGACGAGAATCGCCAATATTGAAATCATGGTTTCACCTCAATCATCCAGCCAATGGCCTTCGATTTTGTTGCCCACGACGCCGATTTCAACATCCGTCCAGCCGATCATCCACCATGGATTCGGGTCGTAAGTCCAGATTTCTCGCGCGCCGCCCGCATGGATGCGGGCTGGTTGACCAAAACGCGCGATCAAATCCCCGGCATCGTGACCGACCGGACACTGCGCCCGCATGGCCGCTATAAGCCGTTCGGCGTATTGGTCGCTCGCCCGGCAGAAGATCATCATGTTTGCGATCGGGTTGGCCAGCGTTGCCGCGGCCGCAGCCAGCAGGAAGGCGGCGCCGAGGCCGAGAAACGCCGGTCGTTTCCGTTTGGCCGCCAGCGCGAACGCAGCGACGGCCGCCGCAAGGCAAGCGGTCCCCAGCAGGGCCGTGCCGCCGGTCCAAATCCAGCATGCCGCGCTTGTCCAGAAGCCATTCATTGCGATTCTGCGCCGGGGATTATCACAGCCGATCCTTCTTCTTGGCCAATTCCGCTTCGACCAAGGCGGCCGCCGTGCGCAGTGCGTGGAGCCGGTTGCGGGACAGCGAGTGCTGGGCGGTTCCGGGAGCAAATTTCGCCAAGGCCGGCTCGGTCTTGGCCGCCATCGACGCCAGCGCGCGGAGGGCGGCCCGCAAATCGTCCGACGCGAAGCCCGTTGCAGCATCCGTGCGGCCATCCAGCAGCGCTCCCGCCAAACGCAACGCTTGGAGATGGTCTTGCAGCATCTTGAATTGCCAAGAAGCCGGCGCCAGTCTTCGCTGGGCTTTTTCGGACTTGCCGATCAGCGAAGCGAGCGGCTGCCGCGCGGCCTGCATGTCGGCGGCCGCGAGTCTCAAAACCCGGGTTGCGGCGGGGTGGTTTTTCACGACGAATGGATTTCCCGGAGCTTGGAACCAGGGGTCGATCTGGCCGAATCGCCCAACCGGTGTCGGATTGCGGCTGGCCGCGGGGCGCGCTGGCAGGCGGGGCACAGGTGGGTGGAGCGTTGGCCTATGAGGATGCGGCGGATGGGGGTGCCGCAACGGGGGCAGGGCGCACCGGTCTGGCCGTAGGCGTTCAGTTCTTCCTGGTTGCGGCCGCGCTCGCCGCGCGGCAGGACGAAATGGGTCCGGCCCGTGCCGAACGTGGTGCCGAGATTGCGGATGCCTTTGCGCAGGACGGCTTGGATCGCCCGCAGCAGTTCCGCGGCCTGCGCGGATGACAGCGCGTCGGAACGGCGCCGCGGATGCAGCCGCGCGGCCCAGAGGGCTTCGTCGGCATAGATGTTGCCGATGCCGGCCAAGAAGGTTTGGTCGAGCAGCAAGGGCTTGAGCTGTCGCGCGCGGGCGGCCAGTCCGGCCGCGAACGCCGCCGGGGATATTCCCAGCGGTTCGGGACCGAGTTCGCCCAGCACTTGCGCGGGATCGCGCACCAGCCAGACGCGGCCGAACTTGCGGGTATCTTCGAAACGGAGCCGGCGGCCGTCGTCGAGCGTCCAGACGACGCGGTCGTGCCGGCGCGGGCGGGTTTCGGCGGGCGCGATATCCAGATGGCCGCTCATGCGCAAATGGACGAGCAAGGTGCAGTCGCCGGCGAGTTCAGCCATAATGAATTTGCCGCGGCGGGCAATGCGCTGGATTTCCCGGCCGCGGATTTCGCGCGCGAACCGCGCGGCCGCGGGCGCGGCGATGGTTTTGGCCCAAAGTACCTGGGCCCGGACGATGCGCCGGCCGACCAGACCCGCGGCGCGCAGTTCGCGGACGACGGTTTCGACTTCGGGGAGTTCGGGCATGGGGGGAAGAATTCAGAATTCAGGAATCAGAAGGGGGGCATGAAATCTCAATATTCAACAACCAATGTCCAATATCCAATCATCAAGTGCGGAACTTTTTGAGGGAATGGGCGGGTCCCTTGGCGATGGGTCGGCCGAGGGCGCGGAGGCGGGTCTGGACGCAAAGGGTGCAGTCGGAGGCGTCTTCGTCGATGCAGGGCTTGCCGGGATAGAGCTGGTAGTCCTTGCGCAAGCGGCCGGGGGTGGCATTGGGCATGAAGACGTTGGTGCCGCGCTGCAGGGTCAGGTCGCGGCCGTTCGGGAACAGCACATCGAAGGCGGTGGTGGCGGGGATATGGGCATCGGGATTGGCGAGGCGCAGAACGGCGATGGCGCGGAAGAACGTCTCGGGATCGTCCGCGTAGGCGTTGGGCTGGTCGCCGAGGGGCGTGTCGGGGTTGGGGATATAGGGCCCGATGCCGATCATGTCGAAATCGAATTCGCGGCAGAGGAGAATATTGTCGGCGAGGATTTCGAGGGTTTCGCCGGGCAGGCCGATCATGAAGCCGCCGCCGGTCTGGATGCCGAGCGACTTCAGGTCGCGCAGGCATTGGAGGCGTTCGGCGAGGGTGCAATCGGGATGCAGGCGGGCGAAGAGATCGGGGTCGGACGTTTCGAAGCGCAACAGATAGCGATCCAGGCCGGCGTCGCGCCAGCGGGCGTAGACGTCGCGCGGGCGGTTGCCGACGGAGAGCGTGATGGCCAACCCAGGAACTTCGGCCTTGATGCGGCGCAGGATGGCGGCGATTTCGTCGTCGCCGTAGCCGGGGGTTTCGCCGCCCTGCAGCACGACGGTGCCGGCGAGGCCGGCGGCGGCGATTTGCCGTACGGATGCGAGGATCTCGTCGGGGGCCATCCGGTAGCGCGCCGGGACGGGATTGGAGGCGCGGATGCCGCAGTAAAGGCAGTCGTTGGCGCAGAAATTGGAGAATTCGACGATGGCGCGGATGGGGACGGCGTCGCCGCAATGCGCGCGGCGGACGGCGTCGCCGCGGGCATACAGCGCGGCTAGTTCCGCGCCCGTTGCGCGCAACAACGGCAGCAAGTCGGCGCGGGTCGCGTTTTTTCCCAGGGGTTGGAAGTCCGGTCCCATGGCGAGTGAATCTACCACGTCGCCGGGGATCCGGGCAAAACGGATTGGCCGGCGGTCAGGGTGTTTCGGCGGCGATGCGGTAGAACGTGAGGCCTTCGACGGTGGAGACGTCGATGGTGGCCGCGTTGCGGGGGGCGTCGGCGGGGATGCCGCTGTGGACGACGTTGGTGAAGCCGTTGGCGAGTTCGGCGGTGGACCGGACCGAGTAGTTCCGGCCGGTGGCGCTTTGCCAATTCAGCACCAACGCGGTCGGGCTGGGCGCAGGCGGGTAGAACACCAGGGCCGAGGCGAGGTTGGTGGGGTCGGTGCCGGCGGCGAGCTCGTCGGCGTTGGACAGGCCATCGCCGTCGTCGTCGGCGGAACCGACGGTCTGGGTGACGGAGCCGAAATGCCAGAGTTCCGCGCCGTCGGACAGCCCGTCCGCATCGATGTCGTCGGACGGCTGGAATTGGCGATACCACATCACGGCCTCGCGGTTGAGGTTGTCGTCGTCGGTGAGAACGCAGCCGCCGGATTCGTTGGTGGCGGCGGAAGGAACGAGGGCGAAGCCTTCGAGGTTGCCGGCGCGCGGGCCGACGGTTTCGGCCAGTTGCCGCAGACGGCGGTTGGAGCCGGAGACGACGGAGCGCAGTTCGACGATTTCCAGATAGTTGCCGCCGATGTTGTGCCAGACGAAAAGCTTGCCGGAAGAGCGGTCGAATTCGAGATCGGCGGTTTCGGCGCGGCCGGTCTGGTAGCGGTCGACGAAATCCCAGGCGTCGCCGGCGCGGTCGAGGTCGAAAACGTAGACGAAGCCGTCCTGCTGGTAGCCGACGAACATCAGGCCGCCCATGCCGCGGGCGCTTTGGCGGGGCACGCCGTTGGAATCGCAGAAGCCTTGCCGGCGCAGGTATTCGTCCGGGACGAAGGCGAGGCCTTCGCCGCCGGAGTTGGCGGTGTTCGTGCAGACGGCGCGGAGATTCCAGGCGTGGAGCGGATCGGTCGCTCCGAAGTCGGAGACATCGTACTCGCGGATATAGCCGTTCTCGTCCATGACGAAAACGGTGTCGTCGCGGTCCGCCTGGCAGATGGCTTCGAGATCGCCGCCGGGGGCCCATTTGGCGGGCGTGCCGGCGGCGTTGGTGGCCACCTGGAATCCGCCGGCGCCGTTTTCGGCCAGCGCGCAGAACGAGCCGGGATTGTTGCGGACGAGCCACAACCGGCGCGTGGCGGGGTTCCAGAAGGCGCCGCTCCAGTTGTTGCCGTCGAAGTCGGCATCGAGGTCCGTCAGGCGGACGGCGGCGGTATTGGTTTCGGCCGGCCACGGCTCGGCGGCGCGGGCGGTCGGGACGGCGAGTTCGGCCAAGGCCGCGACGAACAGGGCGAGACGGAAGGTTCTCATCGGCGCGAGTCTCCAGTTCCGACCATACGCCGGTCGGACTAGAAATGCATCACCGATTTGAGAACGCGCCGGAAACGAGCGCACGGGCTTCGGCCAGCCATTGGCCGCGCTGTTCCGCGGAACTGGCGACTACGACTCCGAACATGCGGCGGCGGACGTCCGTTACGCCGCAGAGGCCGAACACGCAGTTGCGCCATAGGGTCTCGAGCGGATCGCCGAAAACCGCCCGCTCGCGCTCCGGCGCGGTGTTGGACGTGTTGAGGACGACGGCGGTCCGGGCCCGGAGAAGGCCGCGGGGGACGCCTTCGCCGGAATCGCCCTCCAGGAACTCGTAGGCGACGCCCGGGCGGACGACGCGGTCGATCCAGCCCTTGAGGACGGCGGGTGGCTGGCCCCACCAGTTGGGGTGGACGACGACGATGCCCTCCGCGGCGGCGAGGTCGGCGCAATGGGCGGCGATCGCTGGCGGCAGGGCCACGGAGCGGGCGCTTTCATCCGGTGGGAGCAGGGGATCGAAGCGTTCGGCGTGGAGATCGTGAAAAACCACTCGGTGGGCATCGGCTTCCAACTGTTCGCGCGCGGCCTGCGCGAGCGCATGGTTGAAACTGCCGGAACGCGGATGGGCCAACAGCAGAAGGACGTTCATGCGGACACGGGGGAGTACGGGGCTAGGGGGGGCTTGCGCGCATTGGCTCTCCATCAAAAGAGGGGGCAGGGCTGCTCCTGAGGCCATACAATGGCCTCG
>DAOTNL010000028.1:0-18684 GCA_035450765.1 Kiritimatiellia bacterium
ATGGAAACCGTTTGCCCCCGCACGAAACGCGGCCTGGCCGAACCCGTCTTTTCATGGGGTAAAAGCATTAACACAAACATAATAATATAACGAAAAAAATGTTTATATAAGCTTGCTAGATAAACTGTATCTATCTGATATGCAACATATAATGAAATATTAATAATATAATAACAAATTATTTGAAAATGCCGGAAACCTGTCATATTTTCTCATCGTCTAACATAATCCTAACATTCTTCCGTTTGACCCGGGACGAGGATGAGGCAAGCGAATCCCAGCGTAAACCTGATGAGGCATCTGATCCGGATGCTTGGCGTCGGGGCTTGGGTCTGCGCGGGGTCGGTGCTGGGCGGCGCAGACGAGTCGGCGCGGTTACCGGCGGCGGGCTGGACGGACGTGGTCGACGTGCGGGGCGTCTGGGAGGAAAACGAAGGGCGCGTGGTTTGGCGGACGGGCGTCGCTTGGGGTTCCGCGGGATTCCACGTGTACCGGATCGATCCGATTTCAGGAGACGAAACCTGCCTGAACGAAACGGCGCTGCCGTTCGCGTTCCATGATCCCGCCGCCGCCTATGCGGTGGCGGATCCCGCCGCGGTGGCCGGCGGCCAAGGCCGGTATCGCATCGCGGAGACGACGCTGGACGGCGCGACGAACGATTTGGGAACGTTCGCGGTCGAATTCGCGCCGCCGCCGAAAACCGTGCGGACGCCGGCGTCGAAGGCCGCGTTGCCGAAAACGGCCGGCCCTGCCGACGCGCTGAAAGTGCGGGTGCGCGAGGAAGGCCTCTACGGCGTGGCGCTGGAATCCATCGCGGCCGGTTTGGGAATCGACGCCGCGGACGCGCAGGCGCTGGCGGCGGAAGGCCTGCTGCAAATGACCTGCCAGGGCCGGCCGGTCCCGGCGCTCCACGATGCGGCGCGCGGCCGGCTGGTGTTCTTCGGCCAGCCCTCCACGAACTGATATGCGCGCGAAAACGCCTATCTGATCCGGGGCGGCGCGGGCGCGCCGATGCCGCGCCGCGCGCCGGGCGCGGCGGCCGGCGAAACGGCCCTGCCGACGGCGATCCGTTTCGAGGAAGACGTTTTCGCGTTCAACGGCGCGGTGGAGCGTCCGGACGATTACTACTACTGGAATTTCGTGATCGCTTCCACCGATCCCGCCGCCAACCGCGTGGATTTCCCCTTCGCGCTGGAGGGCTACGACGGCGGGGCGCTGACGCTCAAGGTGGACGTGCAGGGGTGGTCGAAAACCACGACCCGCAATCCCGACCACCGCGCGGAATATTACCTGAACGGAACGCTCGTGGGAACGAACGCCTTCGACGACCAGCTCGCGGCGACGGCGACGCTGGCGATCCCGGCCGGCGTGGCGTCCAACGGCGCCAACGTGCTCGCGGTGCGCGGCGCGCTGACCAACGCGAGCCAATACAGCTATTTCGTGGTGGATGGGTTCACCGCGGAATACGTTCGGCAGCTGGTCCCGGGCGCGGGCACCGCGTTCGTGCGCGCCGACGGGGCCGCCGCCGTTTCCGCCGCCGCCTACGCGGAGCCGCTGGCGTTCGCGCTGGACGCGGCGGGCCAGCCGACGTGGATCGCGGATGAAAGCGGCGGACTGCCGGACAAGGCCTGGGCCGCGGCGACCCCGAACGAGCGCTTCGCGGTGGCCGAAGCGGACGCGGTGCCCTTGCTGGCGCCGGAACCGGCGGCGGCCGACGCCTGGTTCCTGGCGCACACGAACCGCATCGACTATCTGGTGCTGACCTCGCGCGCGCTGGCGCCGGCGGCGCAGGAACTGGCGGATTACCGCGCCGGCCAAGGCCTGCGCGCGGGCGTGGCCGTTTTCGAAGACGTCTGCGACCTGCTTGCCGGCGGCCTGCGCACGCCCGAGGCCATCCGGGCCTTGGTGCGGTACGCCGCATCGACCTGGACGGAGTCGCCCCGCATGCTGGTGCTGGCGGGCAACGGCCACTACGACTATCTCGAATCGATGGGCGCGGAGCCCAACCACTTGCCGCCCATGCTTCGCCAGACCTACGACGGGTTGTTTTCCTCGGACGAGCTGCTGGCGGACGCCGGCGGCGACGAACTGCCGGACGTGGCGGTGGGCCGCTTGCCCGCCTGCACCGCGGAGGATCTGGCCGCGATGATCGCCAAGATCAAGGCCTACGAAGCGGATTTCGGCGCCGAATGGCAGAACCAGTTGGCCTTCGGCAACGACAAGGCCGACGCCTCCGGCAACTATGCGGCCTCCGTCGCGCGCTTCACGAACCTGGTGCAGCAGCCGTTCGCCGTTTCCGCCCGGGCCAACCTGGACGTGCAGGCCATCGCGCCGGCGCGCGCGGCGTTCCTGGGGGCGTTCAGCAACGGCGCGGGCGTCGTGCACTACACGGGGCACGGCACGAGCGTCAAGCTGAGCGGACAGGGGCTGCTGACGGCGGCGGACGTCGAAACCATGGCCAACGAGCGCACGCCGTTCGCGGCGCTGCTGTGCTGCCTGGCGGGGCACTTCGACGCGCCGGCGGTCAACAGCCTGGCCGAACTGCTGATGCAACGGCCCGCGGGCGGGGCGGTCGCGGTCTGGGCGTCGTCGGCCCTGCCGCTGAACGCGCCGGCGACGGATCTGGGCGAGGCGTTCTATCGCCGGGTGCTGCAGGATCGCAAGGGCCCGGTCGGGCGCGCCCTGCTGGAGACCCGGCGGTCGCTGCCCGGGGATATCTTCACGAAAAACACTTTCGCGACCTACAATCTGCTGGGCGATCCGGCCCTGCGGATTCTCGGAGACGATCCGGCGAGCGCGCCCGACCAGCCGGCGCAGGTGTTCCTGGGCGGTCTTTCGCAGTCCTGCGATTTCACGCCGCGCGCGGCCACGGCCACGACGCTGCCGGCGGGACTGACGGTCAAGTTCACCTACGACGGCCAGCCGACGCCCCCGTCGCTGCCGGGCCGCTATGCGGTGACGGCCACCGTCGCCACGGCCTATTACGCGGGTTCGGCGACCGGCACGCTCGTCGTCGCCAAGGTGCCGGCCGCGGTGACGCTGGGCAATTTGCAGCAGACCTACGACGGCACGCCGCGCGCCGCGACGGCCACGACCGATCCCGCGGGTCTGGCCGTGCGGTTCACCTACAGCGGCGCTTCCAACCCGCCGACGGCGCCGGGCAACTATTGGGTGGAGGCCGCGGTGGACGATCCGATTTGGCAGGGCACGGCGTCGGGAATCCTGGCGGTGGCCAAGGCGTCGGCGGCCGTGACGGTCGGCAACCTGCGGCAGACCTACGACGGCGCGCCGCGCGCCGCGTCGGCCGAGACCGATCCGGCCGGGTTGCCGGTCGTGTTGACCTACAACGGTTCGGCGAACCCGCCGACGGACGCGGGCAGCTACGTCGTGACCGCGAAGGTGGTTTCCGCCTCCTACGCGGGCGCGGCCACCGGCACGCTGGTCGTGGAGAAAGCCGCGGCGGTCGTGACGCTGAACGGCTTGGAACAGACCTACGACGGCACGCCGCGGGTCGTGACCGCCGCGACCGTGCCGGACGAACTGGCCGTGGACATCCGCTACGACGGCGTCTTCGGCGCGCCGACGGCGGCCGGGACCTACGCCGTCTCCGGGACGGTGAGCGACCCCAACTGGCAGGGGACGGCCACCGGCGCGCTGGTCGTGGCGCCGGCCGCGCAGGCGATCGATTTTCCGCCCATCGCGAACCAATGGACGACGAACGTGGTCCAACTGGCGGCGACGGCGTCCAGCGGCCTGCCCGTTGCCTTCGCGGTGGCGGCGGGACCGGCGCTGATCACCGACGGGACGAAGCTGACGTTCCTGGGTTCGGGCACGGTGTCCGTCGCGGCCGCGCAGGTCGGCAACGCCAACTGGGCGGCGGCGCCCGAGGTGGTCCGCTCGTTCGCGGTCGCCTACGAAAAACCCATTCCGGAGATCAGCGCCGCGTTCGTCCGCGTGCGCGAGAACGGCGAAGGCCGCTTGCACGTGCGGCTGCGCAGCAAACCCTCGGGCAGCCTCGTCGTGACCGTGGCGCGCGCCTGGGGCAGCACGAACGTGGCGATCAAGGGCGCCGCCAGCCTGACGTTCAAATCGACGACCTGGAACGCGTGGCAGGCGGTGACGCTGGCGGCGGCGGACGATGCGGACGCGGAAAGCGAAACGGCGGTCTTCCGGATTTCCGCGGCGGGCCTGTCGGACGTGCTCGTGACGGCGGCCACGCTCGACGACGACGTCGGCCCGAACCTGGCGCTGGCCGCGGGCGGCGCGACGATCGCGGGCGTCCAGGCGGCCAATGCCGCGGCCGCCATCGACGGCGTGCACACCTCGGCCGCGGCCGTGGCCACCGCGGCGTGGACGAGCGTTCCGCCCGGCACCTTGACGCTGGACCTGAAAGGCACGTCCATCCTCGCGCGCGTGCGGATCCTGAATCCGGATTGGACCGCGGCCGCGCAGCGCTATCGCCTGGAGGGGTCGCGCGACGGCGCAACCTGGACGACGTTGGCGGATGCCGGGACGGAAGACCGCCGCGGCTGGGACGAGTGGGCGGTTGCCGCCCCGGCGCGCTATCTCCGTTTCACGGCCATCTCCAATTCCGCGGGCGCGGCCGCGGGTCTCGCCGAGTGGGAAGTGTTCGGTACGCCGTGGACCAAGGAGCCGGCGGTCGTGGTGCTGGAGGAACTCGAACAGGTCTACGACGGCAAGCCCAAGAAGCCGCGCGCCTCGACGATGCCCCGCGAGCTGGAAGTGGACTTCACCTTCGACGGGTCGCCCGTCGAACCGGTCGCGGCCGGCACCTATGCCGTCGTCGGCACCATCGTCGACGACGTCTACCAGGGCTCGGCCACGGGCACGCTGACGATCCTTTCGACGACCAACCTCTTCGAGGACTGGTTGCAGAGCAGCCGCGGTCTTGCACCGGAAGAACCCGGCTCCGGACCCGACGACGATGCGGACGGCGACGGCGCGACCAATTGGGATGAATTCCTGGCGGACACCGATCCCGCGGATCCCGGCGAGGTTTTCGCGCTGCGGGGCGAGTTCGTTTCCGCCGCGCAATCCGGCGGCGAAACCGGGGAAATCCGCTTCACGTTCCCGGCCAGCCCCGACCGCTACTACCAGCTCGAAACCTGCACGGACCTGGTTTCCGGCGCGAAGGAAACCGTGGATCTGGGGTGGGGCGTGCCGGGCATGGCCGTCACGAACCGCGCGCCGGGCGCGTGGTACGCCACCGTCCGCGCGTTGCTGCAGGCCCCCTGAGCAAACAGGGTGCGCGCCGCGTGGCCGGCGCCGATCTCAGGAACCGAGGATCTGGCGGATCTTGGTGGATATTTCGTTGAGGGTAAACGGCTTGCTCAGCAGGTGGACCTCATTGTCGCGGACTCCCTGATGGGCGATCACGTCGGCGGTGTAGCCGGACATGAAGAGCCGTTTGAGATTGGGCTGGAGAGCCATAATGGCCTGGGCGAGTTCCCATCCGTTCATTTCCGGCATGACGATGTCGGTTATCAACAACTGGATGCCGCCGGGATTGCGTTCGGCCAGACGGATGGCCTCGTGCGGCGTTGCGGCTCCAAGAACCCGGTATCCCAACGACCCGAGCATGGCTTTGCAAATCGTCAGGATGCCTGGTTCGTCTTCCACCAGCAGGATGGTTTCCTGGCCGGGGACGGGCGGCGGCGGAGCGGTTTGGCCGTCCCCGGCATCGGCTTGGAAGGCCGGCAGATAAATCCGGAAGCAACTGCCGCGGCCCGGACGGCTGTCCACTTCGATGAATCCTCCGTTTTGCCGTACGACGCCGTAGACGGTGGCCAAACCGAGCCCGGTACCTTGGCCTTCTGCTTTGGTGGTGAAGAACGGCTCGAACAACTGGGCGACGATTTCAGGCTCCATGCCTGCGCCGTCGTCCGCAACGGACAGGCAGACGAATTCGCCGCAATGGACGTCCGGGTGCCGAGCGGTTTCCGCGGGACCGCCGACGAATCGTTCGGTTGCGATGGTCACGGTGCCGGTTCCGGGGATGGCGTCGCGGGCGTTGGCGCAGAGATTGGCGAGGATTTGATCGATCTGGACGGGGTCCATCCGCACGGCAGGCAGTTCGGCGCCCGGTCGCCAAATCAGGCCCACGTTTTCGCCGATGAGCCGCCGGAGCATCTGCAACGCGCTCCCGACGGTTTCATTGAGGTCGAGCACCCGGGGCGCGACGGTTTGCTTGCGGGCGAACGCGAGAAGCTGGCGCGTGAGTTCCGCGGAACGAGTGGCCGCCCGGCGGATCTCCTGAAGATAGGTTTCGGCCGTTGCCCCGGCAGCCTGCCGCTCCAGGGCGAAATCAACGTTGCCCAGGATCACCTGCAGCATGTTGTTGAAATCGTGGGCCACGCCGCCGGCAAGGCGGCCGATGGATTCTAGCTTCTGCAGCTGCGCCAGCTGGTTTTGGATGCGTTCGTGTTCCGCTTCGGCCGCCTTGCGTTCGGTGATGTCCTGGAACGCGCCTTGAACCTTGACGATGCGGCCGGTCTCGTCGCGCACGGCTTCGCCGATCGTGCGCACCCAGCGCCGGCGGCCGTGCGCGGTGACGATTTCCATGATTTCGTCGTAGGGCTCGCCCCGTTCGGCGCAGGCCCGGAAAACCGCGGCAATGCGCTCGCGCCATTCGGTGGCGTAATAGGAAATGCCTTCGTCGACGGAGGGCGAATACCCGGGAGGACGTTCGTGGATGGCGGCCACCTCGTCGGACCAAACCACGCGGTTCTCGGCCAGATCGACGCTCCACCCCCCGATGGCGGCGGTGCGGCCGGCGATGCGCAGGAGCCGATCGTTTTCGGCCAGCGCGGCCTGGGCTTGTTTGAATTCGGTGACGTCGTGGATGATCGAATGAAGGAGCGGCGGCGATCCGGCCACGGCGATGTTGCTGCTGAAAACGGCCACGTCGCGGATCGACCCGTCGGCGCGGCGATGGCGGAAATCGAAATAGATGCGCCGTTGCTCCCGGGCTTTCTGCATTTCGCGGACGACCTCGTCGGGCGACAGCGTGTTGATGTCCTGGATGCGCATGCGGCGCAACTGGTCGCGGGTCCAGCCGTAGAACCGGGCGGCGGCCTCGTTGGCGTCCACGATGTGCCCGTCGGCGGGGTCGATGAGCAGCTTCATGGCGGCATGGTTTTCGAAGAGGATCCGGAAGCGTTCTTCGCTTTCGCGCAGCGCGCGCTCGGTTTCCAGCCGATGGGTGTCGTCGTCGAAGACGGCCGCGACGGTCCCGGAGGGAAGTCGGAAAATCCGGTTGCTGAACCAACGGGCCAGGCGGCTGTCGAAATATCGGTTGGGCGGCAGTTCTTCGGTCCGGCCGGTCTGCCAGACCCGGCGAAGCATTTCCGGGATGCCCATGGCCTTCGCGCCGGGGAAGAGGTCGGACAGAAGCCGGCCAACGACCGCTTCGCGCGGCAGATCGACCATGCGCAACCCGGCCGGATTCATGTCCTTGATCCGGAAATCTTCCCCGTCGCGGACGGCTTCGTAGACGGCGACGCCGCTGGTCATGTGCTCGAAGAGTTCGCGGAAACTGAATCCATCGACCTTCGCTGGATCGCAACTTGGATTCACGTGGAAGTTTCCTGGTTTCGCGTGTTGGCCGGGGCATCGAAAACGTCCCGCAGCTTGGCCGCCAATTCTTCGCGGGCGAACGGCTTGTGGATGAAATGCAATCCTTCGTCGAGCATGCCGCTGCGGGAGGTGACCTCGGCGGGATAGCCGGACATGAACAGCGTGCGCAATCCGGGCCGCAGGCCGGCGAGCGTCCGGGCCAGGTCGAGGCCGTTCAGGCCGGGCATGACGACGTCGGTCAAAAGCAAGTGGATGGGGCCGGAATGCTCCTTGGCCACCCGGATGGCGTCGGCGGGCGTATGGGCGGCCCGGACGACGTAGCCGAGGCTGGACAGCATCTGGGCCGTCACCGCGAGAATGGCGGGTTCGTCTTCGACCAGCAGAACGGTTTGGGCGCCGGTCGCCGCCGCCGAAGCGGAGCTCGGCGCGGCCGCGACGGGAGCATCTGCCGCCGCCCGCCGGGGAAAATAGACGTCGACCGCGGTGCCTTGGCCCGGCGCGCTGGCGAGAGCCACGTAGCCGTCGTTCTGCTTGACGATGCCGTAGACCGTGGACAGGCCCAGACCGGTGCCGGCGCCGGCCGGCTTGGTCGTGTAGAACGGTTCGAACGCATGGGCCAGCGTTTCGGCGTCCATGCCGCAGCCCGTGTCGCGCACGGTCAGCCGGACGTAGTCGCCGGGAACGGCGCCGGGGTGGTCGGCGCAAAAAGCGGCGTCGATCGCGGCGGCGCCGGTTTCGATGTCGATCCGGCCGGAACCCGCGATGGCGTCGCGGGCATTGACGCACAGATTGACCAGGATCTGGTCGATCTGGGCCGGATCGGCCTGGACCGGCAAGGGGGCCGCGGCCGGCCGCCAGGCCAGTTCGACGTTTTCGCCGATGAGCCGGCGCAGCATCTGGATGGAGCGTCCCACGGTTTCGTTGAGGTCGAGGATGCGGGGCGCGATGGCCTGCTTGCGCGCGAACGCCAGGAGCTGGCGGGTGAGGGCGGCGGAATCGGACGCCGCCCGGCGGATTTCCTCGAGGCTGGCGCGGAGGGCGGGATCGAGCCCCGGATCGGCCAGCTTCATTTCGGCGTGGCCGAGGATGACGGTGAGCATGTTGTTGAAGTCGTGGGCGATGCCGCCGGCGAGGCGCCCGATGGAATCCATCTTCTGCGCCTGCTGGAGCTGGGCGGACAGGCGCAGCTGTTCGGTGACGTCGCGTTTGACCGCGACGTAATTGACGATTTGGCCGAGAGCGTCGACCACGGGCGAAATGACGGCGTCTTCGGTATAGTTCGATCCGTCCTTGCGCCGGTTGACGAGCCGGCCTTTCCACGGCTGGCCGGCGGCCAGCGCGGCCCACATCCGGCGATAGAATTCGGCGTCCTGTTGTCCGCTTTGGAGAATGCGCGGGTTTTGGCCGATGGCTTCCTCGCGGCGATAGCCCGTCACCGCCTCGAACGCCGGATTGACGTACTGGATGGCGGCTTGCGCGTCGGTCACGACGATGGAGTCGGCGGACTGTTCGATGGCGGTGGCGAGGCGTTTCAGGTCGGCCTCCGCGCGGTCGTGGTCTTCCAGGATGCCCAGCAGGGCCTGGCGGGCCTGGTTGCTTTCCTCCAGCAGCGCGCGCAGCCGCGCTTCCGCGCGCTTGTTGGCCGTGACGTCCACGGAAACGGTGGCGAACCGGTTCCGGCCCAGCGGCACCGCCGAGATCTGGAAATGCTTGTCCAGCGGGGCGTAGTGCGTTTCAAAACGGCAGGGAGTCCCGGAAATGGCGACTTGGGCGTATTCGGCCAGATAGGGAGGCGGCGCGGCGCGGAACGCCTCGGAGGCCAGTCGGCCGACGGCTTCCGCGCGGGACAAGCCGGTCAATCGCAAAAAGGCCTCGTTGACGTCCGTCAGGCGGTAATCCCGGGGCTGGCCGGCGGCATCGAAAACCACTTCGTGCAAAGCGACGATCTCGTCCATGGCCGAGAACAGGGCGCGCAGCTTCAGGTCGTTTTCCCGCAAGGCTTCTTCCGCGCGTTTGCGCGCGGTGACGTCCGCATCGGTGCCGCGATAGCCGCGGAGCTGGCCGTCGGCGGCCACCAGCGGCGATCCCGACGTCGCCACCCACACGGTCGCACCAAGCTTGGTTTGGACGGGATTTTCGAAATCCACAAACGGTTCGCGCCGGTCGAAGGCGGCCAGCGCGGTTTGCCGGAAGGCTTCGCGGCCGGCTTCGGGATGCAGGTCGTAGAAATGCATTTTCCCGACCAACTCCTCGGGCCGGTAGCCGTACACGGCTTCCGCGACGGGGCTGACGTAGGTGAAAAGCCCCTGCGCATCGACTTCCCAGGCGACGGTCCGGCTTTGGGCGGCGAGTTCCAAGAGGCGCCGCTCGCTGGTTTCCAGTTCCTGCTGCCGGGAGCGCAGGCGGCGGCGGCTGGCGGTGAGTTCAACGGCCAGTACCGCCAGCAGGAGGGCGACGGATGCGAGTCCGGCCGGCATGGCCGCCTGGACGGCGACGATCCACTTCCAGAGGTGGGCGTCGACGTCGAGACCCACCAGCACGGGACGGTTGCCGTCGGGCGTGGCGACCGCCACCAAGGCGCTGACCCAGGTGCCCCAGGGGTCTTCGTGCGGCCCTTCGACGACGGGCGCGCCGCCGGCCAGCACGGAAAGCAGCTCCTGCGTGAGGTTGGTGTAAACTTGGCCGGGCGGAGAACAATCGGGCGAGTCGTCGGGCTCGTTGTCCACGAGAAACACGACGGTGCCGTCGGGTTGGCAGGCCATGAGATAGGCGAAGCGGCACTCGGGCATGGTCCGCTGGACGGCGGCGAGGCGCTCCTTGAAATAGAGATAGGACGGGGAGCCGAGATCGTCCGGCGTGCCGGCCAGCGCCGCGACGCGATCGGGGCAGATCGAGACGGCGATCAAACGGGCTTGCTGGAGGAGTTCGGCGCGCAACTGGCGGTCGGCGCGCAGGCCGGCGGCCCAGGAAACGCCGACCACCAGGGCCGCGTAGGCGCTCCAGCGCATCGCCCGCAGCGTTCGCCGGACGTTCACGGCGGGGATCCCTCCGCGCTGGGATAGGGCGGGTTTTCGCCATGGCGCTTGGCCAGGGCGTTCACTTCGCGCTTGAGCTCGGCGATGCGGCCTTCGCGGCCGAGCGTGGCCGCGTACCAGCGCCGCAGCTCGTCGAGCTGCCGGGCCATTTCCTCTTCGGCCTGGTGCCGCTCGGACACGTCGCGCACGCTGACGATGACGCCCTTGACGGCCGGCTCGGACAGGAAACTCTGGCCGACGACTTCCACCGGAATCCAGCCTTTGGTCTTGTGGACGTGGCGGCACTCGATGCGATGGGATTTTTCCGGCTGGGCCACGGTGGTCTGGAATGCTTGGAGCGTGCGCTCGAGATCGTCGGGATGGATGACGTCGCGGATGCTTTTGCCGGTCAGCTCCTCGGCTCGGAAGCCGCTGAAGGGCTCTTCGGCGGGGCTGACGTACTTGAACGCGCCCGCGGCGTCGATGACGGCGATGACGTCGGAGGAGTTCTTCACCAGCAGCTGGAAACGTTCTTCGCTTGCCCGGCGGGCCTCTTCGGCTTCTTTCAGGCGGGTGACGTCGAGCAGGACGCCGTTCCAGAGAATGGCGCCGGAGGCAAGCTTGCGCGGATTGGCGGAGGCGCGCAGCCATTTGGTTCGCCCGTCCGGGGCGGCGATGCGGAATTCCAGGCTCCAGCGCTCGAGCTTCTGGGCGGCCGTCGCGAAGGAGTGCTCGAACAACGCGCGGTCGCCGACGTGCATGCGGTCGAACAGCAGTCCCGTGAAATCCATTTCCGCGACGGAGCGCTCGAACAGCGCTTCGCAGCCGGAACTCATGTAGGGCACTTCGAGCGCGCCGGTGCGGCCCGTCTGGAGCTGGTAGATGGCTCCGGGAATGTTGGCGGCGATGTCCTGGAGGCGTTCCAGGTTGATCCGCAGTTTTTCCTCGGCCTGCCGGCGCTCGGTGACGTCGCGGACGTAGCTGCCGATGCCGGTGCGGCCGTTCGCGAGCGGCACCGGGAACTTGAGGACTTGGTAGGTCCGGCCGGCCACCGTTTCGTCCGACACGCGGCTGGCGCCTTGGCGCAGGACGGCTTCGTCGCTGGCCCGGCAGCCGGCGGCGGCTTCCTTCGGCATGAGGTCGAAGTCGGTGCGGCCCCGGATCGCCGCTTCCGGCTTGCCCAGGAATTCGTTGTTGGCGCGGTTGCTGAAGACGTAGCGGAATTGATCGTCTTTCAGGAACACGAGATCGGTGGTGGCATCGAGGAACGTGCGCTGCTGCCGTTCGCTGGTCCGCAAGGTCTCCAGCGCCCGCCGCCGGCCCTCCTCCACGCCGATGGCGGCGGCGATGATTCCCAGCAGCCAGCGGTCGTCTCCGGTCGGTTCGAAATCTTTCTGGAAGACCACGCAGAGGGAGCCGACGGGCTCGCCGTTGCACCTGACGAGCTGGCCGACGTAGGTCTGCAGGCCGTAGGCGGCCACGTTGGGGTCGGTCCGCGCGTAATCCGTGCGCGGCAAGTCGCGGATGACCAGCGCGCCGGCCGGCGCGCGCCGGATGAGATCGTAGCAGATATGTCCTTCGGGCCGGTCGCGCGGATTGAAGTCCGGCGGAACGTGCCATTGTCCCAGCGAACACAGCAGGCCGTCTTCGAGGCGGTTGTAGAGGGCGCAGGCGCCTTGCAGCAGCTCGCCGGCCAACGCGACGAACCGATCCACGTTGGCGGTGAAGTCCTCGCCCAGGTTCAGGAAACATTCGTTGATTTTCGCCAGATGCAGTTCCCGGCGCTTGTGTTCGCTGACGTCGCGGTCGATGCCGACGAAGCCGGCGGGCTGCCCCTGGTCGTCCGTGAAAACCGAAATGTGCGTTTCGGTCCAGAACGTCTCGCCGTTGCGGCGCCTCTGGAGATGCTGGCCCTCCCAGTAGCCGCGGGCGAGCAGCTCGCGGCGGAACGCGGTTTCGTCGGGCGGATCGACCGCGCCGGCGAAGTTCCGGTAGGGCTTGCAGAGAACTTCGGAGGCCTTGTAGCCGTACATCCGTTCGGCGCCCGGTCCCCAGTACAGAATCCGGCCTTCGAGATCGGAGGCGACGACGGATTCCCGCACGCAGGCGAGCAACTGGGCATGCAGGCGCAACGGTTCGTCGGCGCTTTCCAGCGTCGGCGGAACCGGCAGCTTCGGCGCGGCACGTTCGTTTGTCGGGGACGGGTCCATGTCGGCAAACGCGGACGAAAGATCGGAGTCTTTCCGCCAACCGTCCGTTTATTAAAAATAAATTAAATCGGTCGTCCGTCCGGGTCAACAGCCGATGTCGACAAAATTTGCCGCGTATCGGCAGCGCCGGCTAGGGCGCGGACTTGAGCAGGCCCATGAACGTCGCCTCGGCCCGTTCGATTTCGTCGCGCATGGACTCGTAGAGGGCGTTGTTTTCTTCCGACGGTTCGGGGTCGGAGGCGATCCAGTCGGCCAGTTTTTGGCGGGCCAGATCCCGATCGGCCTTGGCCTCGTCGAGGGCGGTCTTCTGCTCGTCGGTCAGCCTTTCTTTCAAGGCGGCGATGGCCTTGTCGGAGGCGCGCAGGATATCCTCCAGGGCCGCGATGAAGCGTTCCGGGTTCACGTCGCGCGAGGCCCCGGCCTGGCCCAGGCGCGTCTGGCCGTCCGGATCGAGCAGGATGAAGGTCGGGAAGCCGCCGATTTCGAATTCCTGCAACAAGCGGTTGTTGCGCTCGGCGAAGGCTGCGGGCACCAGCGCCTTGTTCTGCGGAAAATCGAGCCAGACCAGGACGAAGTGCTCCTTGGCGTAGGTCTTCCATGCCTCCTGCGAAAAGACCTGTTTTTCCATCAGGCGGCACCAGCCGCACCAGTCGCTGCCGGTGAAGTTGAGCAGCAACGGCAATCCGGTTTCGGCGGCCAGCGCCTTGGCGGCGTCGAGATCCATCGTCCATTCGCCCGGCACGGCGCCGGAAATCGCCGCGGGATAGGCCGGGGCCGGCGGGGCGGCCGGGGGTTCCGCAGGCGTTTCCGCGGGCAGCGGAACAGCAGCCGGCGGGGGCGTTTCGGGGCGCATCAGGAAGAACGCGGCCAGCACGACCGCCAACACGACGACGATGGCCCAAACGACGATTTGTCCGAATTTCATGCGAACCTCCACGGAACGGGGTGACCGATGCCGAAAAACCTACCTCCGCGGCGGACCGGCGGCAAACGGAAAATGAAGCCGACAAAATTGTTCCTTTTGTTCTGGACAAACATGTGAGCCCTGTGGCTCAATGCGCCGCTTTGTCCGGAAAACCATCATGCAAACTCGCCAAGCCACCGTTGCCAACGCCCAGGGGATCCACTGCCGTCCGTCGGCCTTGATCGTCAAGGAATTCATGGGCTATCCCGGCACGATCCGGATCACGAACGGCAACGGCTCGTGCGACGTCAGCTCGGTGATGCAACTGCTGTCGCTGGAAATGCATCAGGGCAGCAAGGTGAAGATCGAAGTCATGGGCGAGAACGAAGCCGCCGTGGCCGACCGGCTCGTCGAGCTGTTCCAGACCCACTTCGATTTTCCGCCGCTCTGAGGCCGGGCGCAGGAAGCCTGCGGTCATCGGCCTGAAGGACCGGCACGAGGTCGTGCCGGCTCCAAAAAGCCCCCAGGCAGGTGTCTTGGGAGCCCCCGACGACCCCGTCGGGGGATGGATCGCGGATGCATCCCCCCCTTGTATTTTTCAACGTTTCCGGCGCGAATTCCGCACGAACAAAACGACGGCGCGGCTAGCTGCCAGAAGCGCCACGTAGAGAGCGACGGGGATCCAACCGAACACCAAGGCAAATACGCGGGGGGCGCCGTCGTGATCGACGACCCGGCGGACTTCCTCCGGCGTCGTGGCGAGTTGGAGCGAAAGGGATTGCAGGGCATGCACGGAGAGATTCAGCAGGACGTAACCGGCTCCAATGGCCGACAGCGCGCGAGTGATCCGGGCCATACGCGATTTTCCGACGCCACCCCGGAACAGAATGGCCGCGGGGAGCGCTATTTGCAGGAACAGGAACAGGGCATCGGCGGCCGCGATCACTTTTCGAACGCGAACTTATATTTCTTCAGTCCGAGTTCGTCGCGCATGGCGACCATTTCCTTTTGGGTCTCGCGGTTGACGGGCACGCCCTTTTTCTTGCGCTCGAGCCAGGTCAGGTATTCCTTTTCGCCGGCGGTGTAGATGCGCTTCTGGCCGGGGGCCTTTTGCGAGGCGCGGAGCTGGCGGAGGATGTTGCCCGCGATTTTCTTGAACGCGGGCAGCGGCGCGAAGTGGGCGACGTCGATGGCGATGAAGAAGTGGCCGAGGGGATAGGGGATTTTCCGGCCGTTCTTGTCCGTGCCGTTGAGCATCTTGAGGTAGGCGCCCTGCTGGAGGGCGGCGGAAAGGATTTCGACGACGGTGGCGTAGCCGTAGCCCTTGTAGCCGGCGAGGTCTTCGCCCGCGCCGCCCAGCGGCAGGAGCGCCGCGGTGCCGGCGACCAGGTCGGCCAGCACGGCGTGCGGATCGGTCTTGGACGTGCCGTCGTGCGCGACGACCCAGCCCTTGGGCATTTCCTTGTTCAGCTTGGCGTAGATTTCGACCTTGCCGCGCTGGACGATGGAGGTGGCGCAATCGAGCAGGAACGGGAATTTCTCGTCGGTGGGCATCGCGAACGTGAGCGGATTGGTGCCCAGCATGTTTTCCACGCCGAAGGTTGGCGCGATGGAGGGCCGCGCGTTGGTGCCGCAAATGCCGATCATGCCGGCCTTCACCGCCATGAGCGGATAGTAGCCCGCGATGCCGAAGTGGGTGGAATTGCGGACGGCGACCATGCCGAGCCCGTGCTTCTTCGCCTTGCGGATGGCCAGCGTCATCGCCTTGTGCGCCACGACGTGGCCCATGCCGTTGCCTCCGTCGAGCACGGCGGTGCCGGCGGAATCCTTGACGACGCGGATGCGGGTCTTGGCGAGCTGGATGCCCTGCTTGATCCGATCGTAGTAAATGGGCTTGAGGCGCGAGATGCCGTGGGAATCGAAGCCGAATTCATCGGCCTTGATCAGGACGTTGGCGCAGATGGCCGCGTCGGCCTTGGGCGCGCCCAGGCCGACGAACACGTCGCGCATGAAACGCTCCATGAGGGGAAAGGGAATCCACGCTGCGCCTTTTTCGATGTCCATGATCGCGTCTCCTTGACTGGGGTAAAGTATGGGCCGGCGGCGCGCGGCAGGTCAAGGAGGCCGTTAGAAGGAAAATTTTGCGCAAAAGGCGTTTGCCCGCCCGTGCGGGATTTGCCAGCATGGAGTCGCGAGGCCGTTTCGCAGCGGAGGGCACGGCGCCGTCCGGGGCGGTTTCCGACAACCGGGAGAAATCGAGAATGAACAAGCGGAACGCGGCGATTGGGGGCTGGATCGTGGTGCTGGTGGCGGCCTGCGGGTTGCTGGCGGGTTGCGGCGGCGGCGGCAGCGGGGACGACGATGGCGGCGGCGGTGCGTTCCAGGGCACGTACGTCGGCACGTTCACCGGCACGGATGCCGGCACGTGGCGGCTGGTCGTCGCGGGCGACGGGGCGGTCGCCGGCACGGCCCATTCGACCGCGGAAGATCTGGACTACGTCGTCAGCGGCGAGGTGGACGAGGCCGGCTTGCTGACCGCCGGCTTGTATGATGGCGGCTTGTACCGCGGGACCTACACCGGAACGATCGCCGCCAGCGGGGCGGTGGCGGGGACCTGGAGCAACGACGACGGCAGCGACCGCGGCACGTTCGCGGGACAGAAACAGTAAAACCCGCGGCCGCCGGCGTCACGCCGACAAGGGTCCGAACCACGCGCCGGTCCACTCGGGGACGACGGCGGAGTTGGCGGCGCGGACGGCTTGCGTCATGGCATTGCCGAAGAAGAATCCCAGCACCTCGGCGGCTTCGGCGGGGGAGGCGAACCGGTAGTCGGTGGAAATTGCGGTCTGCCGCAGGCCGTGGCGGGATTGGAGGATCTGGTAGAACTCCACGAGGCGGGGATGGGGCGCCGCGGGGCTCAAGGCGTTCGTGCCGAGGGTTTCGATCAGCACGACAAGGCCGCCGGGAACGAGATTCTTCCGCACCTGGGCGAAGAGGGTCTCGGCCATGGCTTCGACGTCGCCGGGGCCGTCGACGATGGAGTGGCCCCAGCTCCAGCCTTCGATGAAGACGTCCGCTTTTTCGGGGAGGAGGGGCAAATCGAGGTTGTCGGCGACGCGCAGCTCGAGCTTGTCCGCGAACCGGGCGAGCCGTTCGCGGGCGGCTCCGAGCATGTGGGCTTCCCGGTCGCAACCCACGACGCGGCGGGCGGCGGCGATGAACGTCTCCGTGACGCGCCCGGTGCCGAGGCCGCCTTCGAGCACGGTTTGGCCGCGCCAATCGACGATGGAATGCAGGCAGGCCGGCAGGTGGCGTTCGTGGTCTTCGGCGTTCACGAGCCGGTCGTAATCGGCGCGGTGGCCCCGGTAGATCTCGTACATCGCGGGCATGGCGGGCCTTGTCCGCGAAACCGGACGCGGAAGGCAAGCGCGGACCCGCGCGGCGTCCGTCAGGGCCGTTCCGAAAACGGGTATTGTTTTATAAAACAATACCCATCCGGATTCAAGGTTGAACGGGGGGGCGGGGTGGGACTACAGTGGACGGCCTATGAGCGAAGTGAAAAAGCCCGAAAACCGCGTCTGGAACCCGGCCTGCGAGTGCATGTCCCGGAAGGACCTCGAAACCCTGCAACTGGAGCGGCTGCAGAAGGTCGTGCGGACGGCGTGGGCCAAGGTGCCCTACTACCGGGCGAAAATGGAGGCGGCCGGCGTCGCGCCGCAGGATGTCCGCACGCTGGCGGACGTTTCCAAGCTGCCGTTCACGACGAAAGACGACCTGCGGAGCTGTTTCCCCTACAAAGCGTTCGCCGTGCCGATGGAAGACGTCGTGCGCATCCACGCCTCGTCGGGCACGACGGGCCAGGCCACGGTCGTGGGCTACACGAAGCAGGATCTTGCGACATGGTCGGAACTCATGGCGCGTTTGCAGACCGCCGCGGGCGTGACGAAAAGCGACGTCGTCCAGATCGCCTTCGGCTACGGCTTCTTCACCGGCGGCCTCGGCCACCACTACGGCGTGGAAACGGTCGGCGCCGCCGTGCTGCCGGTGTCGTCGGGCAAGAGCGAACGGCAGATCCAGATCATGAAGGACTACGGCACGACCGCGCTGATCTGCACGCCGTCCTACGGCATGTACCTCGCCGAGTTGATCAACAAGCTCGGCGCGCGCAAGGACCTGAAGCTGCGGTTGGGACTGTTCGGCGGCGAAGCGTGGACGGACGCCATGCGCCAGGCGCTGCAGAAAGGCCTCGGCGTCTTTGCGACGGACAACTACGGCTTGAGCGAAGTCATGGGCCCGGGCGTGTCGTGCGAATGCGTCGAGCAGACCGGCATGCACCTCGCCGAAGACCACTTCCTGCCCGAACTGATCGACCCGGTCACGGGCGATCCGGCCGCGGATCCGGCCAAGACCGGCGGCGAACTGGTGATCACGACCCTGACGAAGGAGGCGATCCCGGTGGTGCGCTACCGGACGCGCGATCTGTGCACCTTCCTGCCCGGCGCCTGTCCCTGCGGCCGGACCGGTCGGCGGATGAGCAAGGTGTCGGCCCGCAGCGACGACATGCTGATCATCCGCGGCGTGAACGTCTATCCCCAGCAGATCGAGGAAGCCCTGCTTTCCATCGAAGGCGTGGCGCCGCATTACCAGATCGAAGTCAGCCGCGAAGGCGCGCTGGACGAGCTGGAGGTGCGCGTGGAAGTCACCGAAAACCTGTTCTTCGACGAAATGCAGAAGCAGCAGGCGGTGAAGGAAAAAATCGAGCGCAAGCTGGAGACCTCGCTGGCGGTGCACGCGAAGGTGCGCCTGGTGGAGCCCGGCAGCACGCCGCGTTCCGAAGGCAAGGCGGTGCGGGTGATCGATCGCCGGAAGAAAGGCTGACCGCGCTCGGCGCGGGCGCGAGATGGGCGCGGCGGACACTCTGGCGGGGAAGACGGCGCTGGTGACGGGCGGCTCGCGCCGC
>DAOTNL010000029.1:0-18625 GCA_035450765.1 Kiritimatiellia bacterium
CTGAATTCCGCCAGCGCTCCGCCCTTGCCGTCCGGCTCCAGGAAGCTGTCGTGCTTTTCGGCCGTGAGGCCGGTCAGCGGATAGAAGACGTGGGCGTAGTGCGTGGCGCCCTTTTCGATGGCCCAGTCGCGCATGGCGACGGCGACTTCATCGGCGACCGAGACGTCCAGCTTCTCGCCCTTGTCGATCGTCCGCCGCAGCGCCTGGTAGGTCGCCTTGGGCAGGCGCGCCTGCATCGCCCGGTCGTCGAACACGTTCGATCCGAAAATCTCGCTGGCGGGCGTCTTGGAAAAATCCAGCGCCTGCGCCGTCGCCCGGTAGTTCGTCACCGCCGCGATCGCATTCAATCTCGCATTGCTCATCGTCGTCCTCTTTCGGTTTCGCTTTTGAATTCGTCCAAATCCAACTTATTTGTCGCTCGCAGTCAACCATCGTCCACTTTTGTGGCGATGCCATTCTGTTGCATGCCGCGTGCCAAACCGAGCCCATCGGAAGGGCGATGAATCCGCAACTAATTATGCGGCATAGAGATAAAAATATCGCGCCTTTTAGAATTCTTCAAAAATACTACAAATATGTATGATTTGAAAGTTATAAATGACATTTTTGTTTTAATAACTCACCTGCCGAACACAATTCGCCGGCGCCGGGCCGCCGGCGCGCGGGCGCACCGGCCCGCACCGGGACCGTCCGGACCGCCGGTTCGGGTTGGGGTTGATTTTTCCGCGCGCGGGCGGCTACAATGCCGCCCTTTATTAGCAGAAAGAAGGAACACATCATGAGCAGAGCCCACAACTTCAACGCCGGCCCGGCCGTCCTCCCCCTCGAAGTCCTCGAGATCGCCCAGAAGGAACTCACCGATTTCAACGGCACCGGCATGTCCATCATGGAACACAGCCACCGCGGCAAAGCCTACGACGCCGTCCACGCCGAAGCCGTCGCCAACATGGGCAAGCTGCTGGGCGTCGACGACAACTACCAGGTCCTCTTCCTCCAGGGCGGCGCCAGCCTCCAGTTCGCGCAGATTCCGATGAACCTGCTGCTGCCCGGCCAGACCGCCGACTACGTCAACTCCGGCGCCTGGGCCTCCAAGGCCATCAAGGAAGCCAAGAAGATCGGCGCCGTCAACGTCGTCGCCGACACCTCCAAGGACATCCCCACCAACATGCCCGACTACGCCTCCTTGAACTACACCAAGGGCGCCGCCTACGTGCACGTGACCTCCAACGAGACCATCGCCGGCACGCAGATCCAGCAGTTCCCGAAGACCGAGGCCCCGCTCGTCTGCGACATGTCCAGCGACATCCTCTGCCGCCCGTTCGATCTCAAGCAGTTCGGCCTGATCTACGCCGGCGCGCAGAAGAACCTCGGCCCCTCCGGCGTGACCCTCGTCGTGATCCGCAAGGACCTGATCGAGCGCGCCCCGGCCACGCTGCCCACGATGCTGCAGTACCGCACGCAGGCCAAGGAAAACTCCCTCTACAACACGCCGTCCACCTTCGGCATCTACATCCTGATGCTCGTCTCCCGCTGGCTGCTCGCCAAGGGCGGCGCCGCCGGGATCGAAAAGATCAACCGCGCCAAGGCCGACAAGCTCTACGCCGCGATCGACAACTCCGGCGGCTACTACCGCGGCGGCGCCAACAAGGCCTGCCGCTCCATCATGAACGTCACCTGGCGCCTGCCCACCGAAGCGCTCGAGGAGAAGTTCATCAAGGAAGCCACCGCGCAGAAGATGATCGGCCTGAAGGGCCACCGCGACGTCGGCGGCTGCCGCGCCAGCATCTACAACGCCTGCCCCGTGGAATCCGTCGATGCCCTCGTCGCCTTCATGAAGGACTTCCAGGCCAAGAACGGCTAAGCTTCGGCCACGCCGAAGAACGGACGCGCCGCGGATTTCCGCGGCGCGCTTTTTTGCGCCGGTTTTACGTGGAACGTAAAAACTTCCGCGCGGGTTTACGTAGCACGTAAAACTTCCGCGGGCGCATTCTGGGGTTGCATCCGCGGCGCACTTGGCTAGCATCCCCGCAACGTTGCCCAACCAAAGGATTCCTACCGTGAACAAAACCATCTTGAACGTCGTCGCGGCGCTCGCCGCCCTCGCCCTCGTTGTTCCCGCTTCCGCGCAGGTCATGGTCCGCAAATCGGCGGGCAGCAAGATCGGCGTGGATCTCTCCGGCCTGCAGGTCTCCGGGGCCGCGGCGCAGACCGTGCGCCGCACGCTGGAACTGGACCTGAACCGCTCGGGCTGGATGGAAGTCGCCCCGGCCGGCCAAGGCGCCTTCGCGGTGCGCGGCTCGATCGCCGACGCCGGCGGACAGGTGGCGTTCAAGTGCCAGGTGACGGATGCGGCGGGCCAGACCTATATCAACGCCGCCTACGCCCAGCCGGCCGGCCAGGCCGTCCGCCTCGCCCACCAGGTCGCCAACGACGTCGTCGTCAAGACCACCGGCAAACCGACGTTCTTCCTCGGCGAACTGGTGCTCGTCGGCGCCAAGGGCGGCACCAAGGAACTGTATCTGGCCGATTCGAGCTGCCAGGTCATCCAGCAGCTCACCAACGACCGGACGGTCCTCAAGCCGCGCTGGAGCCCGGACAACCGGTTCATCGCCTACACCTCCTATCTCAAGCGCTGGCCGGACGTCTACACGATCGAACGGGCCACGGGCGCGCGGGTCCAGGCGTCGTTCTTCCCGGGCCTCAATTCCGGCGGCGCCATTTCGCCCAACGGCCGGTCCATGGCGCTGATCCTGTCCAAGGACGGGGTGTCGCCCGACCTGTACGTGCAGGACATGGCCACCAAGCGCCTGACCCGCCTGACCAACACCCCCCAGGCCACCGAAGGCTCCCCCTGCTGGTCGCCGGACGGCTCCCGCATCGTCTACGTCTCCAACGCGTCGGGTTCGCCCCAGCTCTACCTGATCTCCAGCTCCGGCGGCGCCCCCCAGCGCCTGACGACGCGCGGCACCCAGAACGCGGCCCCCGACTGGGGCAAGAACGGCCTGATCGCCTACCAGACGCTCTCCGGCGGCAAGTTCCAGATCGCGGTCATGGATCCCGCCACGATGCAGGAGCGCGTCATCACCCCCTTCGACGCCTCCTACGAAGATCCTTCGTGGGCGCCCGACGGCCGGCACCTCGCCGCCGCCCGTTCTATCAATTACAATTACTCCGTTTACCTGCTTGACTCCATGGCGGCGTTGGGGGATAAACCCGTGGCGTTGACCTCGACGGGCGAATGGACCGCGCCCGCGTGGAGCCGTTGACGTTCCGAATTTTAAAAAAGAGCAGGAGCTAGAGAAAAATGACACGCCGCTGGATGACCGTACTGATGGTTCTGTTGGCCCTCGCCATGGTGGGCTCGACGGGTTGCTTGAAGAAGAAGAAAAAAGGCGCCGCCCTCGATCCGAACGCCCCCTTCGGGGACCAGGTGATCATCGGCTACAATCCCGACGGCACGCCGATCTACGGCAGCGCCGCCGATGCCGCCGCGCTCGCGGGCCGCACCGACGCCGCCGAAATTCCGGCCGGCCAGTTCGAACCCGTCCGCTTCGACTACGACAGCCCCGCGCTGAATCCCTCCGAGCAGGGCAAGATCGACGCGGTCGTTTCGTACCTGCAGGCGAACGCCACCCACGGCGTCATCGTCGAAGGCCATTGCGACGAACGCGGCAGCAACGAATACAACCTCGCCCTCGGCGAGCGCCGCGCCCTCGCGGTCCGCGCCGCCATGATCTCGGCGGGCATCGACGGCGCCCGGGTCCAGACCCGCAGCTACGGCGAAGAACGCCCCGTCGCCTTCGGGCACGACGAAAGCTCCTGGAGCCTGAACCGCCGCGCGGAATTCGTCTTCACCCAGATGTAATTCCCCGCCGGCCCCGCGCCGGAAACGCAGCCGCCCGATCCGCAAGGACCGGGCGGTTTTTTTGCCCCCGACGAGGTCGTCGGGGTCTCCAAAAACTTGGATCTTCGGCTGTTTGGAGCCGGGACGACCTCGTCCCGGTCTTATTTGCCCGCCCAGGCCTCGAGCCGTTCCCGCCAGGCCTTCTGCAGCCGCCGGTCGGCGTACTGCCGCCAGGCCGCCTTGAACTTGCGCAGTTGCGCCGCGCGGCGCTTGCGCAGATGCCGGCGCACCGCCGCCCGCGCCCGGCCCGCCGGCAGATCCTCCGTGAATTCCAGCGCGCTGTCGCAATCGTGCACTTTGCCCAGCGCCGCCTGCGCTTTCGTGATCCAGCGGCCCGCGCGGACGCATTCCCGGCCCAGATCGGATGCGAAGAATTCGGCGAGATAGCGCAGGCGCCGGCCCGCGCGGCGCAAGTCGTGCGCCGGACCCTTCGAGAAATTGCCGACCCGGCCGTAGCGTTCGGCAACGAGTTCGCGCACCTTCAGGATCCGCCGCGCGGCGAAGGCCGCGGGCGGCGGCGTCGGCAAACGCCGTACCGGCCGACGCCCGCGCAAAAATTCGCCCAGCATCTTCTTCGTCCGCCGGAACGGCCCGCAGGCCAGCGCCGCGGCCGCCAGCTCCGTGCGCCGGCGGCGCAGCGCCGCCACGATCCGGCGCCGGTCGCCGACGGATAGGCCGGTCGCGCCGCCGGCCGCGACGAGATCGCGGAACAGCGCGATCCACACGTCCAGGTCCCGCGCGTCGCCCATGCGGTCGCACGTCTTGGACAGCCGGGCATCGAGATCGGCCAGGAATTTCGGTTCGAGCTTCGCGAAGGTCGTCGTCAGGCTGCGCATGCGGCGCAGCGCCACGCGCACGTCGTGCAAAGCTTCCACGGAACCCCGGCGCGCCGCCGGTTCGCGGGCCCGGACGACCGCGAGCTGCTCGGCCAACAGCCGGCGGAGGGTCTGGTCGGCCGTTTCGTCCCGCAGACGCGGGCGGGCACGTTTCGAGGCGGCGCGGCGGACCATCTTCACGCCTGCTTCTTTTCCGCGGGGCGCTGCGGCTCGAGGACCGGCGCCTGGCGCTGGAGGGCTTCGGCGGCGCGCGCCTCGGCGCGCCGCTGGAATTCCTCCTGCGCGCGCACGGCCGGCCGCTTCGCGTCCGGCTGCCGCCGCTCCCAGGCACCGTCGGGCCGCAAGACCCACGCCTGCCGCGTATCCGCCAGGCAGGTTTCCAAAATCTGCCCGAGCTTCTCCGCACCGGCCGGATCCTCCACCGGCACCAGCAGCTCGATGCGCCGGTCCAGGTTGCGCGGCATCCAGTCCGCGCTGGAGATGAACGTCAGCGGCGCGCCGCCGTTGCGGAACCGGACGATGCGCGCGTGCTCGAGATAGCGGTCCACGACGCTGACGACGGAAATATTCTCGCTGAGGCCCTTCGCGCCCGGCCGCAGGCAGCAGATGCCGCGCACGTTCAGGCGGATCTTCACGCCGGCCTGCGACGCCTTGTAGAGCGCCTCGATCAGTTCCGGATCGGCCAGCGAATTCAGCTTCGCCTCGATGCCCGCCTCCTCGCCCTGCCGGCTGCGCTCGGCTTCGCCGCCGATCAGCTCCAGCAGGCGCGGGCGGATGCCCAGCGGCGCGGCTTCGAGCTTGCGGAACTTGCCGAGCTGCGAATAGCCCGTCAGGGCGTTGAAGAACGCGGAGGCGTCCGCGCCGTAGTCCTCCTGGGCGGTCAGGAAGCTGACGTCCGCATACAGCCGGGCGCTTTTCTCGTTGTAGTTGCCGGTGCCGTAGTGGACGTAGCGCACGACGCCTTCCGGCTCGCGCCGCACGACCACGCAGACCTTCGCGTGGGTCTTGTAGCCCTTCACGCCGTAGATCACCTGCGCGCCGGCGCGCGCCAGCGCGTCGGCCCAGTCGATGTTGCGCGCCTCGTCGAAGCGCGCCTTCAGCTCGACCAGCGCGGTCACGTGCTTGCCGCGCTCGGCCGCGCGCAGCAGCGCGGCCACCACCGGGCTGTTGTCGCTCACGCGGTACAGCACCTGCTTGATCGCCAGCACGTTGGGATCGTCGGCCGCTTCCTGCAGCCAGCGCAGCACGAAGTCGTAGCTTTCGTAGGGATGGAACAGCAGCAGGTTGCCGCGCTTGAGCGCGGCGAACGCGGATTCCGCCGCCGGCGCCTCCGGCAGCGGCTGCGGATTCCAGCCGTCGATCTTCAGCGCGTCGAATCCCGCCAGGTTCGCCAGGCGGAAGAAGGCGGCCAGATCCAGCGGGCCCGGCACCGCGTAGACGTCCGCCGGCTCCAGCCCCAGCGCCGCGCGCAGGAACGCCTGGACTTCCTTGGACGCGCGCTTTTCGATCTCGAGCCGGATGCAGTCGCTTTCCTTGCGCTCCACGAGCACTTCGCGCATCCGCTCGAGCAGGTCGCCCGCCGCATCCTCGCGCACGCCGACGTCCGCGTTGCGCGTGATCCGGAACGCGGCGCATTCCCGCACGGCCACGCCGGGGAACAGCCGGTCGACGTGGGCCCGCACGACGTCCTCCAGCAGCACGTAGGGATAGCCCGCCTCGCCCGGCAGCGCCAGGAACCGCGGCAGGTTCTTCGGCATCGCGACGACGGCATGGCGCGGCGCGGGGTCTTCCGGCGCGCCTTCCAGCCTCACGCAGAGCGCCAGCCCCAGGCCCGCCAGGAGCGGGAATTCCTCGTCCGGCCGCACCGCCACCGGCGTGATCACCGGGAAGATGGAATCCGCGAACAGCGCGTCCACGTGGCGCCGCTGGGCCGCGGACAGCTCGTCCATGCGCAGGCGGCGGATGCCGCCCTTGCGCAGCGCCGGTTCGATTTCCTTCAGCAGGCAGGCGTGCTGCCGCTCCACCAGCTCGCGCATGCGCGCGGCGATTTCCTCCAGCTGCTCCGCCGGCGTCCGGCCGGAAGGATCCGGCCGTTCGTCGCCCTGCTGCCGCAGCTGCTTCAGCCCGCCGACGCGCACCATGAAGAATTCGTCGGCGTTCGACGCGGTGATGGCCGCGAACTTCAGCCGCTCCAGCGGCGGCAGCGCGGCGTCCTCCGCCTGCTGCAGCACGCGGAAGTTGAAATCGATCCAGCTCAGTTCCCGGTTGAGGAACGGCGCGTCGGCGGTTTTGCTTTTCGGTTCCTTGGCCATGGTCCGGAAATCCCTATCCCGCCGCGCTGCCCGGCAGCTCCGTGCGCAGTTCGCGCAGCTCCGGCACCAGGCCGAACACGTCGGCGAACAGATTGCCTTTGTCCTTGAGCGCGAGGCGCTCCATCGTCAGATCCTCCATGTCCCGCAGCAGGATCACGAAGCGGTCGGCCTCGCGGCGGAATTCCAAAACGCGCGGGGTATCGCGGTGGGTGCGCTCCAGCGCGTCGGCCACGCGCAGGATCGCCGCCAGCTTGACGACCGTCATCCGGTCGTCCTGCGGCAGCGAGGCGAATTCCGGATGCGCGGGGCTCGGCAGCGCCTTGCGGTGGTAGCGCGCCACGGTCGCCACGATCTGCATGTCGTGGCGCGTCAAGCCGAACAGGTCGCTGTTCAGCAGCAGGTACATCGCGTGCTTGTGGTGCGCGCGGGAATTGACGAACATCCCGATGTCGTGCAGGAGCGCCGCGGCGCGCAGCAGCAGCCGCTCGTGGCCGCCGAGCTGGTGTTCTTCCCGCAGTTCGTCGAACAGCGCGGCGGCGACGGCCTCCACGTTCCGGCCGTGCGCCTCGTCCGCCCCGTAGCGCGCGGCCAGCGTCTGGGCGGAATAGAGCACCTGCTCCTCGAAGCCGGCGGAGCGGTGGTCGCGCATCGCCATGTCCCGCAGCAGGCCGTCGCGCAGCGTCGCCTGCGCGACGTAGACCTCCTTGACCTTCAGCGCGCGGGCGGCCTGCGCCACCGACATCAGCGCCGGCGCCACCGTTTCCGCGTCCTGGAACGCCATCTTGTGTTCCTTCACCAGGGCCACGGCGGGCGTGGCCGCGACCTGGTCCGCCAGTTCCGCCAGGCGCGCCGTCGCGGCGACGGCCACGCGGGAGCCGGGCGCCACGGGCAGCGCGCCGGACTCTTCCGCCGCGAAGCGCGCCCCCGCGCCCATCACCACCAGCGCCGAAATCTTCTCGCGCGGGATGGCCTGGACGATCTGCTCCACGAGCTCCGTCGCGTAGGCCTTCAGCACGCCCTTGAGCTGGGGTCCCGTGGCCCCGCCGGATTCCACCCGCTCGCGCGTCCGCAGCGCGCCCGAGCGGAACGACTGCGCCACCGTCACCCGCCCGCCGCGGATGTAGAGCAGGATCGTCTGGCCGCTGCCGATCTCGAGCACCGCGACGTTGCCCGCCGCCAGCAGCCCGGCGGCTTCCAGCAGGTCGCGCACGGCCAGGTAGGTCAGGCGGGCCTCCTCGGATTCCTCCAGCACGACCAGATCGATGCCCGTCGCCGTGCTCACGCGGTCCACGAACATGTCGCGGTTCGCCGCCTCGCGCGCGAAACTGGTGGCCACCGCGCGCAGCTGGTCCGGGCGGGTCACGCCGTATTCCTTCAGCAGGCGGCCGTAGTTCTTCAGGATCGCCACGCAGCGGCGCAGGGTGTCCTGCTCGACGCGGCCCTTGGTGAAGACGTCCCGGCCGAGGCGCACGCCCTGGCGCAGGCTCTCCAGCAGCTTCACGTCGCCTTGCGCGCCGACTTCGGCGACGTCCAGCCGCAGCGCGGACGAACCGACGTCGATCGCGGCCACGACGCGCCGTTCCGGCGCGGGCGCCGCGGCGGGCGCGGCCGGTTCGGGCAGCTTGACGTCGTCGGTCATGCGCGGCGGCCTTTCCGCGCCGGCGCGGCGGCTTCCGCCGCCAGCGCGGCGGCGCCGAGCGTGGTGGCGTCGTCGCCGAGTTCCGCCTCCACCACCCGCAGCCCCGGCAGGAACGACGCCATGGCGGTATCCTTGAGACCGGCCTTCACTTCTTCAAGCGCGAGGCGCGGCAGCGCCTCGACGAGTCCGCCGCCGAGCACGACGACGTCCGGCGCCAGCAGGTTCACCGCCCCGCCGATCGCGCGGCCCAGCAGGCGCATCGCGTCGCGGACGATCCGCTCGACCGCCGCGTCGCCGGCCTTGATGGCCTTGGCCAGCAAACCGCTCTTGAGTTTCTTGAGATCCGAGCCGCCGTTGGCCGCCACGTAGGGCGCCTCGCCGCGGAACGCGGCCTGGGCCACTTCCGCCGAGATCGCCAGGCGGCCCGCCAGCGCTTCGAGGCAGCCGCGCTTGCCGCAGCCGCACAGCCGCCCGTGCTCGCGGACGGGCAGGTGGCCGATTTCCATCGCCGAGCCCGTCTTGCCCCGCAGCAGCTTGCCGTCGTACACGCACCCGCCGCCGATGCCCGTGCCGGGAAACACGCCCAGCAGCGTGCGCGCGCCCTTGCCCGCGCCGAAGCGGTATTCGCCGTAGGTGCCCGCGTCCACGTCGTTCGCCAGCGTCACGGGGCAGCGGAACCAGCCCGCCAGCAGCTTGCGCAGCGGCACGCGCTTCCAGCCCAGGTTCGGCGCTTCGAGAATGATCCCCGCATCGAGGTCCAGCACGCCGGGACACCCCACCCCGATGCCCGCCAGCGCGCGCGGCGGCACCCGCGCTTCTTTCAGCGCCTCGTGGATCGTCTCGCGGATCCGCGCCAGCACCGCCTTCGGCCCGTCGTTCACCGGCGTCTTGGCCTTCGCCGAGGCCAGCGCCTTGAAGCCGGCGCCGTAGACCGTCGCCATCATCTTCGTGCCGCCCAGATCGAACCCCACCCAGACCTTGTTCGCGCCTTTGGCCATGCCGCCCCTTTCCGCCGGAAGCCGGCCGGGACGGCCCGCGCCGTCCCGCCGATCCGACCGCTACTGCACCCGCGTCACCGAAACGATTTCCACCGTCTCCAGCGGCACGTCGGACATGCCGGCCTTGACGCCCGTGCGGACGCCCTTGATCTTGTCCACGACGTCCATGCCTTCCACGACCTCGCCGAAGACGCAGTAGCCGAAGCCCTGCGGATCGGGCGAGCGGAAATCGAGGAAGCCGTTGTCCTTCACGTTGATGAAGAACTGGCTGGTGGCGCTGTCCACCACCATCGTGCGGGCCATGGCCAGCGTGCCGCGCTTGTTCCGGAGGCCGTTGGCAGCCTCGTTCTTGATCGGCGCCTTCGTGGGTTTTTGGCGCATGTTCGCGTCGAAGCCGCCGCCCTGGATCATGAAGCCGTCGATCACGCGGTGGAAGATCGTGCCGTCGTAGTGCTTGGCGTCCACGTAGGCCAGGAAGTTCGCCACCGTCAGCGGCGCCTTGTCGGCCGCCAGTTTCACCTTGATGTCGCCCAGAGTCGTCTTGATCAGTACCATGTCCGTTTCCTTTGCTTGTTCAGGGGCGGGCGCCGGTTCTTCCGCCGGCGCGACCGTCGTTTCCTCGACCCCCGGCATGGGGGGCACGTCCAAAGTCTCCTGCGCCCCGGCGAGCGAGCCGCCCGCGAGCGCCACCGTCAAACCGAGCCAAGTCCATTTCATGCGCGCATTTCCTCCGAATGGGGCCATCCTACCACCCCCGCCCGCCGTCCTCAATGGCCAATTCCGGGCGGTTTTGCGTGCGACGCAAAACGTGGACCGGATTTTTACGTAGAACGGACATAGCTGAGCGCCGAGCCCAAGTCACGCAGCCGTGGGACGCCGGGCGAACGCGAAGTCTATAGCACCGCGTTTGGCGCGGCGAGCGAGCGAGGCTCCGCGAGCGGAGCGGCAAAAACGTTGCGGACGGATATACCGTCGAGACTTGACTTCACGATATTCAGCTTGTTAAATGACTTTTGCCATGTGTTGGGCGCACAGCAAAAAGGGGCAGCCAACGGAAAACTGGCAACCCCTGCGCCAACACCTCGAAAACGTCGCCGCCCGCGCCGCCGACTTCGCTGCCCCTTTTCACTCCGCTGAATGGGCCCGCCTCGCTGGCCTCCTCCACGACCTCGGAAAGGCCTCCCCCGCCTTCCAGAATTATCTCCGAAAGAGCAACGGCCTTGATGCTTCGGATTACGACGCATACGGTCAACCATCGACCCATTCCGGGGCTGGCGCCGCCCTGGCTTTGGACAAGTACGGCCCCGTCGGGCGCCTGCTCGCCTATCTTGTCTTGGGCCATCATGCCGGTTTGCCCGATTGGATCGGCGGGGTCCAGCCCAACGGTGCATTGACTCAGCGACTGGAATCGGCCCGCGACGAACTCAATGCGGCCAACAGTTGGCACAACCGGCTCAATCTGCCCGCGCATCTGCCCTCGCCTCCGCGCAAAATGGCGCATGCGGAAATGCATCTGTGGATCCGCATGCTCTACTCCTGTTTGGTGGATGCGGATTTCCTCGACACCGAGCAATTCATGTCGCCGGAGGTCTTCGCCGCTCGTTCCGATTTCGAGCCGCTGGCCACATTGGAATCCCGCTTTTTCAAGTTGCTGGACGAAAAACAGGCCCAGGCCCCGAAGACGGAGGTGAATGCCATTCGGGCCGAAATCCGCCGATACTGCGAAGATGCCGCCAAACAAAGCCCCGGCATTTTCTCCCTGACCGTACCAACGGGCGGCGGCAAGACGCTTTCGGGAACGGCTTTTGCTCTGCGCCATGCGCTACTTCATGGCAAGCGCCGCATCATCTACGTGATCCCCTACATGTCCATCATCGAACAGACCGCCGACACGCTGCGGAAACACTTCGGCGACCTCAACGTCGTCGAGCACCATTCCAACCTGGACCCCGACGCCCAGACCAAAGCCGCCCGCTTGGCTTCGGAAAATTGGGACGCCCCCGTCATCGTCACCACCAGCGTCCAATTCTTCGAATCCTTGCTCGCCGCCCGCTCCAGCCGATGTCGCAAGCTCCACAATGTCGTCGATTCCGTCGTGATTCTGGACGAAGCGCAACTGTTGCCGCCCGAACTGCTGGTTCCCTGCACCGACATGATGCGCCAACTGGTCGCCCATTACGGCGTCACCATGGTCCTGAGCACCGCCACCCAGCCCGTCCTTCCGAACCTGGGCACGATCGCTGAAATCATTCCTCCAAGCGCCGGCTTGTCGCGGCGCCTTCGCCGCGTCCGATACACTTTGCCCGACGTCCGGGAAAACAAACCCCGTTCCTGGAATGAAATCGTCGTCGAACTGGCACAACACTCCCAAATCCTGTGCGTGGTCAACACCCGGCGCGATTGCCTGGAATTGTTCGGCAAGATGCCCCCGGAAACGATCCATCTTTCCGCCAGCATGTGCGGCGCCCATCGCTCCAAGGTCATCGACGAAATCAGGCGGAAGCTGCAAGCCCATGAACCCATTCGGGTCATCAGCACCCAGCTTGTCGAAGCCGGCGTGGACATCGATTTCCCCGTGGTCTATCGCGCCTTGGCCGGGCTGGATTCCATCGCCCAATCCGCCGGCCGCTGCAACCGCGAAGGCCGCCATGCCGAAGGCGGCAAAGTCGTCGTCTTCATCCCGCCCAAGCCAGCGCCCATGGGACAATTGCGAAAAGCCGAGGATTCCGCCCGAATCCTCTTGCACGAGGCCTTCGACATGGAGAACGTCGAAGTCTTCCCGCGGTTCTTTTCGGAGTTTTACTCTCGCGTCGAGGGAAGATTCCCGTATGAGGAGTTGCTGGTCCGGGACGCCAGCCGCATCCAAATCCAGTTCAGGGAAGCCGCCGCCCGGTTCCACATGATCGATGAAACGCAGCAATCCATGTTCGTCCGCTATGGCGCAAGCGAAGGATTGATCGGCGCCTTGCAAAAGCAAATCCGAAACGATGCCCCGTACGGCCACCTGTTGCGCAAGCTGCAGCGGTTCACCGTATCCGTCGCGAAAAGCCAGTTCTTGAAGCTCAAATCCAACGGCCTGATCGAAGAATTCGCCCCCGACATGTTTATCTGGAACGGGATGTATTCCGAAGCAACCGGGGCGGAGATATTCAACGAAGCCGGCCTGCTTCAACCGGATCAAAGCGTCATTTAAAGAAAGGACGGGATTTCCATGAGCAAAGGATTCTGCCTTGAGGTTACCGGCGATTATGCCTGTTTCACCCGGCCCGAAATGAAGGTCGAACGGGTCAGTTACGACGTCATCACGCCGTCCGCCGCCCGCGCCATATTCGACGCCATCCTTTGGAAACCGGCCATCCGCTGGCGAATCACGAAAATCGAAGTGCTCAATCCCATTCGCTGGACCAACATCCGCCGCAACGAGGTGGCGTCCGTCGCCTCACCGAAAAGCCAAGGCATCTTCATCGAGGATGTCCGCCAGCAGCGCGCCGGCCTCATTCTTCGCGACGTCCGCTATCGGCTGTACGGAGAGTTTGATTTCATCCCGCCGGAAAAGCGCGGCAAAACCCCGAATCCCGTGCCGGAATGGCTGGCGGACTCCGCAGAAGTTTCCGAACTGCGGAAGCCGGACATCCGGCCCGACGAAACCGAAGCCAAGTATGCCGCCATGTTCGAACGGCGGGCGCGCAAAGGCCAGCATTTCCATCAGCCCTATCTCGGCTGCCGGGAGTTCGCCGCCGATGTCCGCCTAGTCGATCCGGTCGAGGAACCCGCCGCGCCCATTCCCAAGGACGCGAACCTGGGCTGGATGCTCTATGACCTCGATTTCTCCGACCCCGCCAACATCAAGCCCATGTTTTTCCGTCCGGAAATGAAGCAAGGCGTGATCGCCGTTCCCCAGCCCGAAAGCGAAGAGGTGCGCAAATGATTCTCCAGGCCCTCAAGGAATACTACGACCGCAAAGCCGCCGACCCCGATTCCGGAATCGCACCAGAAGGCTGGGAAAAAAAGGAAATCCCCTTCCTTGTCGTTTTGGACAAACAAGGCAGGTTCATCCAATTCGAAGACACGCGCACCGCGAACGGTAATATCTATAGGGCTAGATCTTTCATTGTACCCTCACTCGGCGAAGCAAAAGGCAACGGCATCAAAGCCAATTTGTTTTGGGAAAATATTGAATACATGTTTGGCATCCCGGCTACAGCAAGTCGCAATCAGAAGAGGATCGCGGTTCAACATGCCGAATTTATTAGGAAAATCAATGCACTCAGCGGTACATGTCCAACGCTGAATACCATTAACGCTTTTCTGGGGCGTTTGAATCCCGAAGTCATCAAGTCCCATCCTCTTTGGAATGAAGTGGTTAAAATCAATCAGCCCCTTCTTCTGGCAATAGCCGGCCAAGGCCCAGTCACGAATGATCCTGAACTGAAGCGTTTGATCGACGCATCCCGTTTGCCAAAAGGAAAACCCGGCTTCTGTCTGGTCGCTGGCGAGGAAGATACAATCAACACCCTGGAGCCACCCATTAAGGGCGTAAAAGACGCCAGTCCAATGGGTGCCCATATTGTGGCTGTTAATAATAAGGTGACTGCATCAGGCAATTCAGGAGCGACCCCAGCCTTTGCGTCTTTCATGAAAGAACAAGGTGCGAACTCCCCTATAGGCAAACGGGCTTCTTTTGCCTATGCAACGGCTTTGAATCACCTGCTGCGCAAGGATTCTGCTCAACGCATACAGGTGGGGGATGCATCCACAGTTTTCTGGTCGGAACAACAAACGGAATTTGAAAGCCAATTCGCTGGTTTTTTCATCGATCCGCCCAAGGACAATCCCGATAAGCTCACCGAAGCCGTCAAGGCATTGCTTGAATCTCCCCGATCCGGATCACGACAAGGTGACGAGAATGGGGGTTGCGGTTTTTATGTGCTCGGCCTTGCCCCAAATATCGCGAGAATTTCTATCCGTTTTTGGATCGCAGGACAGCTTTTAGAAATCAGAGACAGGATCAAAGCCCACTTTCAAGACATAACGATTGTGCATGCAACGAGTGATTCGCCGTATTTTTCAATCAAGCGGCTACTGCGCTCGATCGCGCCGCTAGGAGACGATAAAAATATCCCGCCCAATCTGGAAGGCGACACCATGCGCGCCATTTTGGAAGGCCTACCTTATCCTGCCACTCTTTTGCAGTCGGTCGTCCGGCGCATCAAGGTGGAGCATGAAATCACGCATATCCGTGCGGCACTCATCAAAGCCTGCATCAACCGCAACTGTCGATTTAAAAAGAAAACGCAACAGGAGGAACTCGCCGTGAGTCTGGACCCAAACAACGTGAACATCGGCTATCGATTGGGCCGATTGTTCGCCGTTCTGGAGAAGATCCAGGAGGAGGCCAATCCCAGCCTCAATGCTACCATCCGCGACCGTTACTATGCGGCCGCATCCAGCGCCCCCGTCACCGTGTTTGGCCGGTTGATGACGCTCAAAAACCACCACCTTGCCAAACTGGAAAACATTGGCCGGCGCGTCAATCTGGAGCGGCTGGTGGGTGAAATCGTTGACGGCATCATGGAATTCCCCGCCCATCTCTCTTTGGATGACCAAGGGCGTTTTGCCGTCGGCTACTACCATCAGAGACAAGACTTTTTCGCCACGAAAGAAAAACAGAATTAACTTAAGAGGAACCCACCATGAGCACTCCTATTAAAAACCGGTACGACTTTCTTCTGGTCTTCGACGTGCAAGACGGCAACCCCAATGGCGATCCCGATGCGGGCAACATGCCGCGCATCGACGCTGAAACCGGGCGCGGCCTCGTTACGGATGTCTGCCTTAAACGAAAAGTTCGCAATTTCGTTCAGATCATTAAATCCGACAAGCCGGGGTTTGATGTCTTCGTCAAGGAAAAGACGGTTCTCAATCGTGCGATCGAAGGAGCTTATGCCGAATTGGGGGTTGATTTGTCCAAGCCTCCCGCCGATGCCAAAGACGGGAAAAAACGCAATAAAGACGGCCAAGGCCAAGGCTCCGAAATCGACAAAGCGCGCAATCAGATGTGCAGCAGATACTTCGACATTCGGACATTTGGTGCCGTTCTGTCCGTGGGCGCCAACGCCGGTCAGGTTCGCGGCCCTGTTCAAATGACCTTCGCGCGTTCGGTCGATCCCGTCGTTACGCTGGAACATTCCATCACTCGCATGGCCGTCACTACGGAAGCCGAGGCCGAAAAACAAGGCGGCGACAACCGCACCATGGGCCGAAAGAACACGATCCCCTATGGCCTGTATGTTGCTCACGGCTTCGTTTCCGCCCATCTGGCGGCACAAACCGGGTTCTCCCAGGAAGACCTGGATCTCCTGTGGGCGGCATTGAACAACATGTTCGAACATGACCGCTCCGCCGCACGCGGCCTGATGACCACCCGCAAGCTTGTGATCTTCGAGCACGACAACGCGCTGGGCCAGGCTTCCGCCCAGTCGCTGTTCGACCTCGTGTCCATCAAGCGCAAGGATGAAACTAAGCCTCCTCGCGCTTTTTCGGATTACGAGATCACGATCGGCACCCCACCCAAGGGAGTCAAGATTCTGTAGCCGAATGTGACGCCCGGCGGGAATCGACAATCCGATTCCCGCCGGTTTCACGGCAATGCCCTACTCCGAAGACGACCTACTGCCCCTCTCCGCCTTACAGCACCTGCTGTATTGCGAACGGCAGTGCGCGCTAATCCATATCGAGCAGGTTTGGAGCGAAAACCGCTTCACGGCCGAGGGACGTCTCGCCCACGACCACGTCCATTCCACCGGCCACGAAACTCGCGGCGACATGCACATCGCTCGGGATTTGTCGTTGCGGTCTTTGCGGTTGGGCCTCATCGGCAAGGCGGACGTCGTCGAATTCCACGGCGCCACGCCCTACCCCGTCGAACATAAGCGCGGCCATTCCAAATCCAATCGGTGCGACGAAGTGCAGGTCTGCGCCCAGGCTCTGTGCCTCGAAGAAATGCTGGGCAAGCCGGTGCCGGAAGGCGCGCTTTTCTACGGCGAGCCCCGGCGCCGCACGCTGGTGACCTTCGATCCGGCGCTGCGCGCCGAAACCGAAGCGGCCGCCGCGCGCCTCCATCGCCTGCTCGAATCCGGGCGCACGCCGCCCGCCGTCTACGACAAGGCGAAATGCGAACGCTGTTCCCTGCTCGATCTGTGCAAACCCCGAATCGCCGGCGACGTGTCCCGCTACCTGTCGGAGGCCGTTCGATGAAACACATGCTCAACACCCTGTACATCACCACCCAAGGTTCCTATCTGCGCAAGGAAGGCGAAACCATCGTGGTCGAAGCCGAACAACAGGTGCGCGCGCGTCTCCCCATCCACAACATCGGCGGCTTGGTCTGCTTCGGAAACGTGTTGTGCAGTCCGTTCTTGCTCGGCCATTGCGGCGAAAACGGCGTGGCCGTCAGTTTTCTGTCCGAATACGGCAAATTCCTCGCTCGCGTGGACGGCCCTCAATCCGGCAACGTGCTGCTGCGCCGCGAACAATATCGCTGGGCGGACGATCTGGCCCAATCGGCCGACCTCGCCCGCATGTTCGTCTTCGGCAAGCTCAACAATGCCCGTACCGTCCTCCAGCGCCATTTGCGCGATCATCCCGAAGCCGCCGGCAATCCGGACGTCGAAGCTCTCGTCCTGCGCTTCCAGCAGCAGATGCTGCGCCTCCAGAATCCCCTGCCGCTCGACGAGGTCCGCGGCATGGAAGGCGATGCCGCCCATGCTTATTTCGGCGCGTTCAACGGGCTGCTGGGTTCCAGAACCGGATTCGAGTTCCATGAACGCAGCCGCCGACCGCCGCTCGATCCCGTCAATGCCCTGCTGTCTTTCTTGTATACGTTGCTGGCCCATGATTGCCGTTCGGCTTGCGAAGCCGTCGGTCTCGATCCGCAGGTGGGGTTTCTCCACCGCGACCGGCCGGGCCGCGCCGGTCTCGCGCTCGACCTCATGGAGGAATTCCGGCCTTTCTTGGTGGATCGACTGGTGCTCTCCCTCATCAACCGCCAGCAGATCGCCCTGAAAGACTTCGTGGTGGGCGAAACCGGCGCCGTTCTGCTGAAGGACGATCCGCGCAAATTGGTTTTGAAAACCTGGCAGGAACGCAAGCAGGACGAAATCACCCATCCGTTTCTGAACGAAAAAATGTCCGTCGGCTTGGTGCCCCACGTCCAAGCCCAGCTTCTCGCCCGCCATCTGCGGGGCGATTTAGACGCCTATCCGCCCTTCCTTTGGAAATGATCCATGATGGTGCTCGTCAGCTATGACGTCTCGACCGTGGACAAGCGCGGCCAGGCCCGCCTGCGCAAAGTCGCCAAAGCCTGCGAAGATTATGGCGTACGCGTGCAGAATTCCGTTTTTGAATGCGTCGTGGACCCGGCGATTTGGGTCGCGCTCAAGGCGCGACTGGAGGAAATCTACGATCCGGATCAAGATAGCCTGCGTTTTTATTTCCTGGGCGCCAACTGGGAAAAACGCATTGAACACCTGGGGAAAACCGAACATGTCGATGTCACCGACACGCTCATTTTCTGACCTCCGCGAACCCCAAGCTACCCAAAATATCCAAGCTGGTTCGCGCGCATTGCATCCCATTGCGGCTTAGCATGATGCTAATCAGATAAGCCGATCCCGCTCTCTGACAATCGAATATTGCCCCATGTTCGCGGAATCAAACCGCTTGTGACATCCAAGCCAATGGAATAGAAATAAATGGTCGCGCCCCGCGCGGGGCGCGTGGATTGAAACTTTAATAGGTTTATGAAGTGACGGCGGCGCGGCGTCGCGCCCCGCGCGGGGCGCGTGGATTGAAACCAGTCACGCTTCGCGGGTGGATCGGGACGGACTTGTCGCGCCCCGCGCGGGGCGCGTGGATTGAAACACGCGCGGCAAGAC
>DAOTNL010000030.1:0-18290 GCA_035450765.1 Kiritimatiellia bacterium
GTGCCGGGGAAGGAGCGAAGGATGTAGATTGACCACGTGGCGGTAGCAGCGCAGATGCGCATCCCGGAACAGGCGGTGGAACGATGAAACCAGCGCCAGGTCGGCGGGGCGGCAATCCCATTCGCCGCTGGCGGGGACGTCGAGCAAGGGTGCGCCGATGCGGGCCGCGAGAGTTTCCATGGTTTCGCATGGATAATACGCGAACGGATGCCGGGGCTTCCGCGTGTGGATGGCGACGATTTCGACGCCGGGGTAGTTTTGCAAAGATTCGACAAGATCGTTGCCGAATCCCTGGAGGCCAAAGCAGGCGACGCGGATTATTCGTTTCTCTGTCATGGCGCCGGTCGTTTCAGAAAAATTGCGCGGCGCGCTCGCCCACGTTGAAGATCAAGTCGAGAATGCTTACGCCATGGACAAAAGGCGGAAACAATTGAGCATACTCTGCATAATTCGAATAGTCCATCCAGTGCACTCGAATGTCGGCTCTCTCAAACAATTCCATTTTCAGATAATTCTTGGCCGCCGGCCCGGAAATGTAATCGGTCGCCCCGGTTTGCCGGCACAAGTCGACGAGCCGTTCGGTTTTGCCGTCGGCCAGTTCGTAATCGCTTGCCCAGGTGATTTTCGTGCGTATGCCCAACCAGTTGCAGATGCTGCGAATGAATGCAAAGTTGACCCGACTTAAGAAGGGTTCATGCTCGACTTCGGAGTATGTTTCGAAGATGCGCGATGCATACGCCGGGAAATGCGGCGCCCGGGCATAGTTCATTTGGAGTGAACCCATGTGTTTTTTCGCCCATCTCGGATCGGCGATCTTGGTTTCACTGATTTTCTGGTGCAGGCAGTTTTGGACGACGGGGATCGTGAGCCATAAAGTCCCGCGGGGAGTTTTGATCAAATTCCGATTTCGCCAGTCATTCTTAGTATATTGCATTTCATCATAGAGAATGAATTCGTCCACGCGGCGGATCAGGTCGAAGTATCCCTTCCACGGGATGTAGTTCGACTGCAAAATGGCCACTTTTTTCATGTGCAGAAATGTCCTGGAACGACCACGGCCCGCCGTTTTTCCGCGCGAACGGGGCGCAAGCAACTCCAGCTTCGTTTTATGCCATGTCCAGGCGGGGGTGGGCAAGCTTGGGTTTGGCACGCTGAGGCGTTGCGGGACAGTTCGCTCCTGGCGCGGGGCTCCGGCCCCCACGGTTCCTAGGATCTGCACGCGCCAGAAGCCGTCCGCCGCGGAACAGACCTACTTCGCGGAACACCAGCGTGATTGCGTCGAATTGTCGAAGCGCTCCGGAATGCGCAGGATTACGCTCCACCATTAATCTTTCGTAAGGACGCCCTGGCGCCGGCTTTTAATTTCCCTGGGGGATAACGCACATAGGTTGGCTTGTTTTGAATAACCGCATATAATAGTCAATGAGAAAAATTCCGGCGTTATTGATTGGGAAGGATGAATTACGCCGGCTGAAATGAATAGAGCATTATTGGCGATGCAAAACCGGTTGTTTTTCAATCCAGAATGAGGTTCCGGAAACTTCTTTAACTCCCGTCGAGGTTGTTTCCTTAAAAGCTTCGATGATAGGTTGATAGCGGGCATTAAGACTTATATAATGAGCAGGAAAAATACACTTGTACCGGTTTGGATCATTGATCAACAAACAAGCGAGCATGTATTGCTCCGCATAAAAACGACCACGCCAACTAGGTGGATAATCATCCGGCAGGAAGATATCGTGAAAGCCAATTAAAACGCCGGGAGGAATGGCGGGAAGAACATCCAAGAAAAACGCCGTGACGTCGGAATTCTGAAAAACATAATGGGAACCATCGAAAAACAGCACGTCGCCCTCCGTCAACGACGAGAACACATCAAAATCCACGCTCTCCAGCGGTTTTCTAATGATTGTGTCGCATAAAGCGTCGATTTCTGCGCGCGGGGTTGGGTCGATCGAGGTAATGATCGTGAACGGGGAGTAATCGAGTTTTGCCCGATGGGCAAATTTCGTTGAATTGCCGGATCCAATTTCAAAATAGTGCTTGGGTTTTCTTTTCGCGATAAATCCGTATATCGACAGACTATCTAATATACCCAGCCAGCCGTTGTGCCAATATGGCTGAGCCGCATCCCCAGTGCGTTCTGCCGGAATATTGGGAATTCCATCCTTTAATTCCATGAAATCTGCGAAAAGGGCATGGAAACATTCTTTCTCCTCTGCCAACTTGGCTTCGACAAGGGGGTGACTGTGTTTTCCCCAGCCATACCGAGGGGTGGGCGTAATTTTGTATTCGAGCACGACCGGGTGCAACGTCCCCTTGTGTATCCTGATCCACTTTTTGATGCGCCAGAGCATTCTGTCGCGAATGATCATGCCGCTCCGATAATATTCTCGAAGTTGCCAATAGGTCCGACTAGCCATTTTTCTCGCCGGTTTGAGCGGATTCATCGTGCTTCCTACTAATTCATTAATATGGCGAACCGTGTTTAGCCAACGGACTTGAACTTGTCGTTGGGCGGAGGGTAAACCCACCAAACGGGGCTAATGGTAGGTCGGAGTGCGAACGCAGTCAATCGGGAAAAGGACAGGACAATTCCCGGGGTTCAATTTCCCAGGAAGTGCCAATCCGGTTGGACGCCGTCAGCGAGACCTATCGTTTGTCTGAGCGGAGCTTCCGACGGCCTAGACTGGAAAAGAGCGTGGCGATGCCAAGCGCAAAATCATGATAGTGAAAGTCCGGAGCGCCAATTAGCCGCATGGCGATCTGGGCAATGCGGGTGGTCAGCACGGCCAGCTTGATGTATTCGTCCAGCCACATGGCGGCGAAGTAGACGGCGGCCAGCACCAAGGCCGTCAGGTTGCGCAAGCGCTCGTAGCGCAGCACGCGCATGTGTTCCAGGTGATGGCTTTGTTTGACAAGCAGAGTGGTATCTTCCTCCGGCTCGCGACACGGGTATCCGCACACGATTGCCCAGAGGCTTTTGCGGGAGAACGCAAACGCGACTCTGCTCACCAGCAGCATTGGTTCTTCTCCGAAACCCCGCTCGCCGGCCAGATATATCTGCTCCGGCCGCTCCGGCAGTTTCACGGGGATGCAACCGAGCTCAAGCGGCAGCCGTTTCCCTGTGTCCCGCCCGTTCGCGCTCACCGTCTAGGCGCAGCGCATCACGCAGGTCCGGCCGATTTCGTCCGCCCGCCGCGCGTCGTAGCGGCCGATCATCTGGGGGGCGCCCACTCGTCTGACGACGAAGTTCAGCTTGCGAGCCAACAGCGGGTAAAGCAGTTCGGCGCGGTCGAAACCGAGGTCCATCATGTAGATGCCGCGCTCCTGCGTGGCCGCCCGGACGGTATCGACCACTTGCAGGATATGGGCGTTTTCGCTCGCGAAGCCCGGCGCCTTGGCGCTCCCGCGTGGCGGGCGCACAGGTTGCCAAATTGACAAGTTCCCCAAGCGCGCAGCAAGATTGGCTAGTTCCTGAGGTCTGTTATTGACTTCCCGCGGAGCCTTTGGGAAGTTGGCCGCTATGGCGGAGCACGAGTTGGCGTTCCAGTACGATGTGCCTACATTGGCGCGGGCGGTGGCACAATTGCTTCCGGCAGAAAGTGCTAGTCCAACCTGGGGGGAAATGTCCGTGAAATCTCCCCTGTGGCGCCGGGCCCTTCGATTTTTCCTCGGTCCGCGGCGTTGGGCTCTCCTACGGATGTCCGCTTGTCTGCACCGGCTTGTTACCCATTCGGCCAAGCCCGTTTTAGTCTATGTGGTGCCGTTCGATATCTGGAAACTGCGGACGGGCGGCGGACAGCGGATTGCCGGCATCGCGAAGGTCTTGAGCCGGGATTACAACGTGCTGGTGTTGACCAGTGCGTGGAGCACAAAAACATTTACATGCCAAGAGCTGTGCCCTGACTGCCATTTAATTGCGGTGCCGGCAGAGGCCGAATTTATACAGCGGTTGCAGGGCGGGGCCATCGCATATTTTGCCTTTACCGATTATTTCGACCGATTGATCGGCTTCAATGTCACGATGGACATTTTGGCAAGCCATGTCCGAGCTTGTATATTCGAATCACCGATAGCTTGGCCTGTCGTCCAGCGTTTCCAACAAAAAAGATGGTGTGTCTGCTATGACGCGCCAAACGATTATGCCCAATTTCTCCAAAAATCGTATTCCTGCAAAGAGGAAAACCTGGTAAGCAGGCTGTTGACAATGGAGAGGCATGTCGTTGGACATGTGTCGGTTGCGTCATTTTGCACGGAGCGGGATCTCGGGCGTGTCCGCGATAGAAATCCAGCCGTCACTGCCCATATGGTGGTAGTGCCAAACGGAGTGGATGTGGCAGCCTGCCAAGCAGTCTGGCCCAGCCAGGCCCGGCAGCGACGTCGGGCTGTGGGTTTTGCGCGACCGCTCGCGGTCTTTGTCGGAGCCCATCACAATCCCAATTTCGAGGCTGTGGATCTTATCGCAAAGGAATTGGCGCCTGCTTTCCCTGAAGTGGTTTTCGTTGTTGTTGGATTGAACCTTAACGCGCTGCGGAATACCGGCCGTACACTCGCCGGCGAGAATCTCGTTGTCACGGGTCCCGTTTCCGAGGATTGCAAAACGGCTCTCTATGCTTTGGCGGAGATCGCCCTGGCACCGATGAAGAGCGGCACAGGATCCAGCCTTAAGGTTCCCGATTACGTTGCCCATGGCAAAATCGTGGTCGCCACGCCGATCGGGTTGCGGGGCTTCGAGGACTTGGCCAAGTTCCCGTCGGTCATTTCTGCGCAAGACGTCCGCGCGGCCTTGGCGGAGGTGCTGGAACGGCTGGAGATGGATCCTGCCGCGTACGATCCCGCCTGTCGCCAGGCCCGCGAGTGGACGGAACGATCGCTGGACTGGTCGGTGGCGGCCCAACCCTTGGTGGCGGCCATGGGGGACGGAGAAGCGAGACCATAGACCGGCAGACCGTAGACCAGAGACTGTAGACTGGGGGGCCGGAGGCTGGAAGGGCCGGCAAATGGCGAATCCAGACCCGCAAAGGGCGGGTCGAGGGGGGGCGGGAAAAATGGGGCGGTCTGATGTCCGCTGGCCTGGCCACAAAAATCATCTGCCGGATCCCTTCCACCCGGCCCCGTTCGCCCGGAAAAAAGCAGCCCGCGCGCTTGCCAAGATCCGGCTGCCTATATTATATTCAAATTAAGGCGGCTTGTGCACTTGTGGAGTCTTGCGCGAAGCGGCTGGCGAGGACGGAACAACATGAAATCGCGAATTTGGATGGCGGGCGTCGGCTTGTGCGTTTTGCTGGCAGGAGGCCCGGCGTGGTCGGCGACCTATTACGTCAACGACGCCTACGATGCGGTGAACGACGTTTACACGACGGCCGGCGGCAACGACGCCAACCCGGGAACGCTTCCCAGCCAGCCCAAAGCGACCTTGGCCAACCTGATCGGCACGACCGCTCTGTTGCCCGGAGACGTCGTTCTGATTGATACCGGCAGCTATGCGCCGACGGTGGTCAGCAACACGGTCGCCGGCACCGCCGCCAGCAACATCGTGTTCCAAGGCAGCACCAATCTCGCCGCCGGGGGAACCGTCTTCAGCGGCAGCGGCTACATCTTTTCCGTACGGGGGCATTATCTGCGATTTCAAGACATCAACGTGATGGGCGGCGGATCGGGCGTGGTGTTGACCGGCGCCGCATACTGCGAATTCATCCGGATGAACGTGGTCGGGCAGGCAAACTGGTCGCTGCGTTGGGAAAACGCCTCGAACAGCAATGCCTTCCGCCGCTGCGTCATGAGGTCCACCCAGTCCATCATCGCCAATTCGGGCACCTGCCGCGGCAATTACCTCGAGCACTGCGTGGCGATCGCGCAGAACGAAGGGGCGATTTCGCCTTATGCCGGCGCCATGAGCAACATGGTGAACTGCATCGTCATGGGCAAGTATGCCTTCTACTCCAGCACGGCCATGCCCGAACGCGGCAGTCGCAACGTCTTCTACACGACGGACGGCATCCTGCCCACGGCCGAGACGATAGCCGATCTGTACCGCATGTCCACCAACTGGTACGGAAACGTCTATGCCGACCCGAAGTTCGTGAATGTGGAAGCCTCGGATTTCCATTTGCTGAGCGCGACCGGTTATCTGTCCAATGGCACTTGGCAGACGAGCACGGAGCACAGTCCGGCGATCGACTTCGGCATGGTCGGGGCGGCGGTCGGGACGGAAATCGATCCCAACGGCGGGCGGCTCAACGTGGGGCTCTACGGCGGCACGGCGGAAGCCAGCAAAAGCCGGACCAACGCCTGGACGTTCGCGATGTCGTTCAACGACGGCGGCAATCTGATCCAGACCGGCCGGCTGGAATGGGTGGCCAGCACGAATCTGGCAGGGGCCGACGTGGTGCTGGAGTACTCGACCAACCAGTGGGCCACGACGAACGCGATCGCCACGGTGCCGGCGACGAACGAAGTCTATCTGTGGGCCCCCGCCTTCAGTTTCCCGGCGGTCCAATGGCGCGTGCGGGATCCGGCGTCCGGCTTCGCCTCGACCAACGCCAAGCCGTTCAGCGTGCGGGCCACCACCAACGCGACGTTCACGTTCTACGTCAACGACGGCAGCCCGGCGAACGACGTTTATTGCTCGGGCCTCGGGAACGACGCCAACCTGGGCATTGCCTCGAATGCGCCCAAGCGCGGCCTGCAGGCCATCCTGAACGCCTACGATCTGGAGGGCGGGGACGTCGTCTACGTGGACACCGGCGATTATACGACCAACATTGCCTTGCTTGCCACGGCGTTCGATTCCGGCGCGGCCGGCCGGCCTGTGCGCATCGTCGGCAGCCCGAACGGTTCGAAACTGAGCCGAGGCGGCAGCACGTCCGTGCACACGCTGGAACTCAACGGCGTGCAGTCCTGGGTTCTGGAAAACCTGGAACTGGCCGACGGCAACCGCGGCTTCTACGGCAACAACGCCGCGGATCTGACCTTCGTGAACGTCAAGTTCACCGGCAACCAATACGGCGTGCTGCTGGTCGGTGCGGCGTCGGGGTACCGGTTCGAGCGCTGCCAGGCGCTCAACAACGCCGTGCAGGCGATCAACGCGGACTTCGTCACCACTTCGGTCCGCTCCAACCACTGGCTGAACGGCGTCATCTGGGGCAGCCCGACGTTGATCCAGGCCCGGACCAACACGTTGGCGATCTCCAACAGCATCCTCGGCAACGGCACCTGGCTGCTGGGGAGCCAGCCGGTTCCCGCCGGCTACAACGTTGTCTGGGGCGTGGCGCCCAAATCAGACATCGCTTCGTTCACGGCGCTGCAGGAAATCGGCTACGGGTGGTCGAACTGCGTCTATGCCGATCCGCTGTTCGCCAATGCGACCAACGGCGATTTCCACCTGCGCAGCCCCGCCGGCCGCTGGGACACGAACCTGGCGGATTTCGTGGCGACGGACACGAACTACTCGCCTGCCATCGACTTCGGCGATCCGGCCGCTTCGGTTTCCAACGAGCCCCTGCCGAACGGCGACCGCTTGAATGCGGGCCTCTTCGGCGGGACCGCGCAGGCCAGCAAGTCCCATACCAACGCTTGGGTCCTGCTGACCAGCTATCGCGACGGCGGCACGCTCGACGCGCAGGCGGGCGGCTGGGTGCGCTGGAACGCCGGCCAATACGAACCCGGCGCGACCGTCACAATTTGGCTTTCGCGCGACAACGGGGAGTCCTGGGAGGCCATTGCCACGAACGTCGCGGCCTCGGCGGGACATTATTATTACCAAGTGCCGGTGCCGGACAACACGTCCTCGCGCGAGGCCTTGTTGCGGATCGACGTGAACGGCGCCGTGCCGACGGCCAGCAGCCAGTCGCCGACCAACTTCACCTATCGCAACGGGACGTTCGCCTTCTACGTGAACGACGATTCGCAGACCAACGACATCTATTGTTCGGCGATCGGCAACGACGCAAACGCGGGATCGAGCGCCGGCGCGCCGATGCGCAACCTGCACGCCCTGCTGGCCAAATTGGGCCAGTTGGGGCCCGGCGACCGGATCTACGTCGACACGGGCGTCTATACCGCCACGAACGCCATCGTGCTGACGTCCGCTTTCTCCGGTTCGGCCACGAATCCGGTTGTCATCGCCGGCAGCACGAACGCGGCGGCGGGCGGCAGCCTCTTCCGCTCAAGCGGCGTCGTGCCGCGGCCGGTGGGATTCGATTTCCGCGCGGGCGCGGCCCATCTGGTCCTGCGCGACGTGGCGTTGAGCAACGTGGTCCGCGGCGTGGCGCTGGCCGGCACCACGAACGTGACGCTCGACGGCGTGGAAGTGCGCGGCGCCACCAGCCGGGCATTCGATTTGCTGGACAACGCCCGCAGCAACGAACTGGTCCGCTGCGTGGCCCACGGCGGCAGCGTCGGGTTGTACCTGACCCAGGCGACGAACGTCGCCGTCCGGCATTCGGTTTTCTGGGAGAACGGAACCTACGGCGTCTACGTCGGACCGGCGACGGACCTGCTGCTGGAAAACAGCGTGCTGGCTTCCACGGCGACCAATGCGATCCTGGTTTCGATCCAGAACACCAACGGATTGCGGATGGATTACAACGGTCTGCATGCCGGGTCGCTCACGCGCGTGGGCGAACATCGTGCCGCCGGCGTCAAGGCCGACAATCTGGCGGCGTGGCAGCGCGCGACCGGCGGACTGGAACTCCACAGCGTTCCGGGCGATCCCCTGCTGGCCGATCCGAGCCAGTACGACTATCACCTCAAGACCAAGGAAACCCTCGGACGGCGGCTGCCCAACGGCCAACGGACGACGGATGCCGTGTCGTCGCCCTTGCTGGACGCGGGCAATCCCGCTTCGACGGCCTGGACCAACGAGCCCAGCCCGAACGGCGGGCGGGTGAACATCGGCAAGCACGGCGGCACCTGGGCGGCCAGCATCGCGCCTTCGCTGCCTTGGCTGCAGGCCGCTTCGTTCGCGGATGCCGGCAGCGTGTCCAACGGCACGGTGCCCTTGGTCTGGATCGCGGGCGGCGGCCTGACGACCCAGACGGTGACCGTCGGGGTTTCGATGGACGGCGGCAAGACCTGGACCAATTCGGTGGCTGCCGGCATTCCGGCCACGAACGGTTGGGCGGAATGGACCGTGGACGGCTTGCCCGACACCCCGGCGGGAACCTGGCGCGTCGTGCTCGAGAACGATACCAACGTCTGGTCCCAAAGCACCAATTTCTTCGCCGTCCGCAACAACCCCCTGAACATCTACGTGGCCACGCCGGACACCAACGAAGCGGTCTACGTTTCCGCGCCCGGCGCCGCCGACAACTGGATGGCGACGCCCGGCGCGCCGCTGAATTCGCTGCGGGCCGCCTTCGAGCGCTTCGATCTGGAACCCGGCGACCGGATCTGGGTGGACACGGGGACCTACGAGGAGTCGGACGCCATCCGCATCTGGATGAAGGATTCCGGCACCAGCAACAACCCCGTCCGCGTCACCGGCAACACGAACCGGCCCTATGCCGGAACCGTGTTCAAGCGTTCGAGCCGGACGTTGGGCGCCGCCGGCATCCATCTGCTGCAGTCGGACGGGTTGAACTTCGATTCGTTCATGGTTTCCAATGCCTATGTCGGCATTCAGATCGACAACGGCGGTTCCGTCGCGCTGGAACGCATCCGCGCGGGTTATTGCGTGACCAACGCGATCTATGCCACCGGCAGCACGCGGCTGGGCTTGACGCGGTCGATCCTGGAGCAAAGCCTGTTCAACGGTCTGCAGGCCAACACCGGCGCGGTGGTCCAGGCGATCGGCAACCTGATGCGCGACAACGGCCTGGCCGACGTCAACGTGCGCGGCGGCAACGTCGACGTCTTCAACGGCATCCTCGAGGCTTCCGGCAGCCAGCGCTACGTGTATTACCTGGAAGGCGCCGGCAAATTGTCTTCCGACTACAACAACGTCCGCGTGTCCGAAGGCGCCAACGTGGGCGGGGGCGCCGGCCGCGCCGCGGAACGCTTCCTGATCGACTGGCAGATCGGCACGTCGTTTTCGAACGACGTGAACAGCTCCGGCTACGCGGCGGATTTCGCCGACGCCGCGGCGCTGGATTTCCATCTCCAGAGCCAGTACGGACGCTTCGATCCGCTCGCCGGCGCGTTCGTCACCAACGACGCGACGACCTCGCGGCTGATCGATCTGGGCGCGCCGTCCCCGCACGCCTATTCCGCCTACTCCAACGAGCCGGCTCCGAACGGCAGCCGCGTCAACGTGGGGCTGTACGGCAACACGGCCGAGGCCAGCAAGAGTTCCGGCCTGCCGACCATCGTTCCGTTGACGATGTCCGACGGCGGCACCATCCGCGGCAATTCCCAGCTGTTCTGGTCCTGGAACGGCTTCGTCGGCAACGAGCTCGTGCGCGTCCTCTTTTCCGCGGATGGCGGCGCGACCTGGACCAACGTCGCCACCAACGTCTACCTGAACGTGGGCTCGACCACGGGCGTGCTGTGGCGCACGACCAACTTCCTCAGCACCGCCATGGGCGTCTGGCGGGTGGAACTCGAATCCGACACGAATTTCTACGGCCAGACGGAAACGCTGTTCGCCGTCAAGAACGACCCCTTGGCATACTATGTGAACGACGGCAGCCAAGTGGGCGACGTCTATTGCACGGCCATCGGCCGCTCCACCAATACCGGGTTGACCGCCGAGTCGCCGCTGAATTCGCTGGCGACGCTGCTGGGACGATACAAGGTGGACCATGGCGACACCGTCTACGTCGATACGGGCATCTATGCTTTGACCGCGCCCCTGGAAATCCGGGTGGATTCGGGGTCTTCCACGAACTATCTCGTCTTCCAAGGCAGCACCAACGAGGCTGCCGGCGGCACCGTGATCACCAATTCGAGCGGCGGCGCCGTCGTCGATCTGCAATACAGCCGCAACGTGGAGTTCCGCGACCTGCGGCTGCACGGCGGCGGCCGGGGATTGCTGCTGACGGAATCCAGTTCCAACCGCTTTCTGCGGGTGCGGTCGGTCGGCGCGGCGGGCAACGCCTTCGAACTGAGCGTGCGTTCCGACCAGAACCGGTTCATCCAATGCGCCGCGCTGAATTTCTTCCGGACCGGCTTCCACATGGTCGCACCGGCTTCTGCCAGTGTGCCTGCGGCGACGAACCACTGGCTCAATGGCGTGATCGCTTCCGTGGCGGCGGCCAGCAACGGCACGGCCGTTTCCACCGGGGCGCTGCTGAGCGCGTTGTCCGGCCGGATCTACGTGAGCAACAGCGTCTTCGTGGCCAACGGTCCGGCCCACGTGGTCTTCAGCGTCGCTCACGATGCCTTCCAGGGCAATTACAACGCTTATTACCGGCCCTATACCAACTTGTTCGCCCGGGTGGCGAATGCCGGCATTCTTTTCGGCATCGCGGAAACGGGCCTGACAGATTTGAACGCCTGGCAAGCCGCCAGTTCCGGCGATGCCAACTCGTTCGAGGCCAATCCGCTGTTCGCCGATTTGGCGGCTGGAGATCTGCATCCTCGCAGCGCCGGCGGACGCTATGATCCGGCCATCAGCAATTTCGTCGTCGATGCGGAAACCTCGCCGCTCGTCGATACGGCCGATCCGCTCCAGCCCTTTGCGCAGGAAAGCGCTCCCAACGGAAATCGGTCCAATCTGGGGGTGTACGGCAACACGCCGCATGCCAGCCGAACGCCGGCCGAGGGCACGTTCGTATTGCTGGATTACAACCAGGGCGGCATCGCGCGCGGCACGGTAACTTTGCGCTGGACCCCCCGCGGCGCGGCTTTCACCACGGCGGTTTACAACGTCTATGTCAAGATTTCCACCAATAGCGGGGCCAGCTACCAAACGGTTTCGACGAATCCGGCCCTGGCCGGCGCCTATGTTTGGGACACGACGGCTTATCCATCCGCGCCGACCGTCCGCTGGCAGATCCAGTGCGTGGAACAATTGGCGTGGACCAACCAGTCGGAACGCGATTTTGCCATCCACAATTCCGGCGTCGTCTACTACGTGAACGACGGTTCGAGGTCCAACGACGTGTTCACGTCGGCGGCCGGTTCCACTGACCAAACCGGCTTGGCGCCGGACTTGCCGCTGCCGTCGCTGGCGGACGTGCTGGACCGGTACGACCTGGAACCGGGCGACGAAGTCCGCATCGACACCGGCTTGTACGAGGCCTCCACGTCCACCCGGCTGGGGTATCTCGACAGCGGCACGCCCGCGGAGCCGGTCGTGATCCGCGGCAGCCCGGCCGCCGCCGGCACCTGGTTCACGCACGGGCTGCATCTGGAAAACGCTCGCGGCATCCAGGTGAACAACCTGCGCTTCCAGGCGCCCCCCGGCGCCGGCGCCACGATCCGCTCGTCGGAAGACGTCGTGTTCGACGAAGTGGACGTGTGGAACGCCGGACATGGCTTCTACGTCATGACCAGTTCCAACGTCTTCCTGCGGCACGTCGTCGCCGCCTTCGCGAAGACCAACGGCCTGGTGAGCGAGGCGTCGTTCAACACCCGGCTGGAGTTCGGCACGCTCTGGTCCAACGCGGCTGCGCAGGTCGTGACGCGGAACATCCCGCAGGCCGGCGGGTCGCCCGATTACGCCGTCTCGTCCGTTTCGGTCAGCAACAGCATCCTGGGGGCCTTCGGCACGCGCGTGCCCGCCTACGAGATCTATGGGAACCTGTGGGCCAACTACAACAATCTCTATCTGCGCAATGGCGCGCTGGCGGCTTTGTCCCACACCGGGCCGTTCAGCGTCGAATACGACTCGATGGGCGCCTGGACCGGCAGCGGCTTCGGCCAGGACGGCCAGAGCCTGTCGCATGATCCGTTGTTTGCCAATGCCCCAGGTCGGGACCTCCGCCTCCAGAGCGCCGGCGGGCGTTGGGTGCCGGCCCTGGCCAGCTGGACGAACGATGCCGCGACCTCGCCGCTGATTGACGCCGGCGATCCGGCGGCGGATTATGCCGCCGAAGAAGGACCCAACGGCGGCCGCGCCAACATCGGCAGGTATGGCAATACCCCGGAAGCCTCCAAAACGCCGACCAACGGCGCGCTGACGCTCATCAGTTTCAACGCCGGCGGCCGGGCGTCCGGAACCAACGTCTGGATCCAGTGGATCGCCCGCGGCGCCATCACCAACGGCGGCACGGTTTCCATCTGGTATTCGGCCGACGGGGGGGCGAACTGGACCATGCTGGCGACCAACGTGCCCGCGGCCGCCGGCTCGTGGATTTGGGACACGACCGGCAGCGAACAATCCGTCCAGGCCTACCTGCGGATCGATGGATCGGACGGCAGCTCAACGCAAAGCACGGGCTTTTTCTCCGTCCGCAACAGCCCGTTCTTCTTCTACGTCAACGACAACTCGCGGACCAACGACGTGTATTGCGAGGCGGTCGGCAACAACGGGAATTCCGGCTTGACGCCCGCGGCGCCGATGGCGGATCTCAATTCCTTGCTGGCCAAGTACGATCTGGAGGGCGGCGACGTCGTCTACGTCGATACGGGCCTCTACACTCCGGTCGTGCCGTGGCGGATTTCCCAGGCCGACTCGGCCGGGACGCTGGCCACCAATCCGGTCGTTTTCCAAGGCAGCACGAATTCGCTGGTGAACGGCACGGTGATCGATCGCAATTTCCAGAGCGGCGGCGTCGGCATCCAGGCCGATTACGCCATCGGCATCCAGCTGCGGAACTTCGCGGTTTCCAATGCGCTTGGTTCGGCCGTGGCTTTCAACAATTGCATCGGAGCTTCCGCGGAATGGATCGCCGTTGGGCTCGCCAACGTCGCTTTCAACCTGAACGGCGGCTCCCGTCTGGGCATTTCCAATTGCGTCGCCTACAGCGTGACCACCGCCGTCAACGTGGCCAACTGGGACAAGGCGACGAACACCGTGTTTCCCGTGATCCAGCACAACGTGTTCTGGGGCACCGCCGGGACGACCATCCAGATCGGCGGCCAAAACCAGGCCACCGTCCGGAACAACGTCTTGTCCGTGGCGCCCAACCAATACGTCTACGGCCTCGGCGTCGGCGACCAGCTGTTCGCCGACTACAATTCCATCTGGCTGGGATCGGGCGGCCGCGTGTTCCGCCAGGAAATAGAGCGCAACCTTTCGCCGGTGCCGATCATCTACGATACGGTCGGTTCCTGGGTTTCGGCCTCCGGCCAGGACGCGCACTCCTTCGACACCGATCCGCTGCTGGTCGACGTGACGAACCGCATCTTCCAACTGCGCAGCCGGGCGGGGCGCTGGGTCTCAGGCACCAATTGGGTCCAGGACTCCGTCTCTTCGCCGTTGATCGATGCAGGCGATCCCGCTTCGGACGCCTGGCAGCGCGAACCCGCGCCCAACGGCGGTCGGGTCAACATCGGCCTCTATGGCGGGACGCCGTTCGCCTCCAAGTCGGAAACCAATTCCACGCTGCGCCTGTTGACGCTCAACCGCGGCGGCGTGGCGTCCGGCCAAGTGACGCTGAACTGGACCGTTTCCGGGGCGGCCACGGGCCATACCGTCCGTCTGGAAGTCTCCCTGGACAACGGGGCGACTTGGCCGATCCTGGTGGCGGCGGGTGTCCCAGCGGATCTCGGCGGGGTGGTGTGGAACAGTTCCGGCGTGCCGTCGTCGCCGCTGGCCCTGTGGCGGGTGGTGGATGAATCGGATCCGGCGGTGGGCGCGACGAGCGAACTGAACTTCGTGCTGAAGAACGGACCGGTCCGCTACTACGTCAACGATGAATCGCAAAGCGGCGACGTCTATACCACGGCCCGCGGCAGTTCGACGAATACCGGCGCGACGGCCGATTCGCCCAAACGCTGGATTTCGGAAATCCTAGACGTCTACAACCTCGAGTCCGGCGACGTGATCTACGTGGATACCGGCCTCTACCAGGCGACTGCCCCGACGACGTTCGGCGAACTCGATGCCGGCGGCATCGCCCAAGGTGCGGAAACGCAGGTCAACGTCGTCGGCAGTACGAACGTGGCGGCCGGCGGATCCCGCTATCTGCTGGCGAGTTCCGAGCCGGCGGCCTTCCACCTCGACAACACCTACGGCATCCGCTTCAGCCACTTGTCGATCTCCGGAGCATCCAACGGCCTGTTCGTGGACGAAAGCTATTTTATCGGCGGCGATTGGCTGAACGTGCAGGGATGTCAAAACGGCGTCTCGATCAGCGGATCGTCCTCGAATTTCAACCTGTCGCATTCGGTGCTGTCCGGCAACCAGAACGCGGGCATCCTGTTCGACGCCAAGCGCTTCGGATCCATGGACCTGGGCTCCTGCGTGCTGTGGTCCAACCGCTACGGCATTCATCTGGTCGATGGCTTCATCCGGACTTCGAACAGCGTTTTCGGCATGGCCCGGCCGCGCTCCTTCGGCATGTACGTGATGGCGGACGCCTCGGCCATGGGATTCCAGGGCGACTACAACAACCTGTACGTCGCGCATCCCGACGCGGCCGTTGGCGCCTTGCAGACGGGCTCTTCCTCTTCCGCGCGCACGTCCGTCTATGCTTCGGTTTCCGCCTGGACGCTGGCAACGGGGCAGGAGGTCCATTCGCTGGCGCAGGATCCGCTGCTGGCCGATCCGGGCAGCGGCGACTTCCATCCCAAGAGCCGCGGGGGGCGCTACCTCGCGGCCGCCGGCATCTGGACCAACGACATGACCAATTCGCCCCTGATCGACGCCGGCCATCCCCAATCCATGGCATGGACGGCGGAACCCGATCCCAACGGCCGGCGGCTGAACGTCGGCTTGTACGGCGGCACGCCGGAAGCCAGCAAGACGCCGCTCAGCGGCTGGATCACCCAGCTGACGCTCGTCGACGGCGGCAGCGCTTCGGGCGTCGTGACCCAGCGCTGGGCCGCCGGCGGCGCCGCCACCAACTACACGGTCCGCATCGAGTATTCGCCGGATGCCGGCCTGACGTGGACCAACGTGGTGAGCGGTTGGCCGGCCGCCGCCGGCAGCTATCTCTGGAACAGCGAGTCCTTCGGCCGTTCGGCGCAGGGTTTGTGGCGCATCACGTGCGTGGAGGACGATCTCATCACCGCCACCTCGATCTCGACCTTCATCCTCCGCAACGGCGGCACGATTCCCTATTACGTCAACGACGCGAGCACCAACGGCGACGTCTATTGCACCGCCCCCGGCGACAATGCCAACCATGGGTTGACGCCGGACCGGCCCAAGGCCAGTCTGCAGGCCATTCTCGACGCCTATGAGTTGTCCGAAGAGGACGTCGTCTACGTGGATGCCGGTACATACGTTGCCGGTGCGCCGCCGATCGCCATCAACCAAAACGACTCGAGTTCCAGCAACCGCTACGTGACGATCCAGGGCAGCACCAATCCCGCCGCCCGCACGGTGTTCCAGGCCCCGTCGATCTCGACCCCGCACGTGTTCGCGTTGGACTACGCCGTCAACGTCCGGCTGCGGAACCTGACCATCCGCGGCGCGCAGACCGGCGTCCGGGCCTACCGGACCGTCGGGTGCGTTTTCGACCGCGTGCGCATCGAGAACAACCGGGCTTCCGGTCTAACGCAGGATTTCTGCGAAAACACCAAGCTGGTCCGTTCCGTTCTCTGGCAGAACAACAGCACGACGGGCGGCGTGGCCCTCGTGCTGGGCAACAGCAGTTTCGCCATCGAAAACAGCGTGCTGTGGGACAGTCCCGTTTCGGCAACGCTCGACTCCAGCAGCCTCGCCGTCACCAACAGCGTGCTGGAGGCCAACGGCGTCAATGGACGCGTCTACCTGTTTGCCGCCAGCGCCAACGCCGCGACCGCTTTCCGGGGCGATTACAACGCGTACGTCCGGCGCAACGGCGCCTTGCTGGCCGAGCAAACCATGTCGGTCGGCGGCAACGTCTACTACGGCAGCTTGCCGGGTTGGAGCGAGCTCAACGGTTCCGACCGGCACAGCATGGCGCTGGATCCCGAATTCGCGAACGCCGTCAACGGAGATTTCCATCCCAAGAGTCCCGGTGGCCGTTTCGTCGAAGGCACGCGCACCTGGACCAACGATCTGGCGCTTTCGCCGCTGGTGGACGCGGGGCCGGCCGCTTGGCCCGTCGGAAACGAGCCGGCGCCGAACGGCGACATCGTCAACCTCGGCGCCTACGGCGGTACGGAACAGGCTTCCATGACCAAAACCAATCCTTGGCTGCGGGTCGTGTCCTACAACGAAGAAGGCGTCATGTCGGGCGACGTCCTGCTGTACTGGCTGCACGGCGGCATGCCGCCCGACGCCAAAGTCTCGCTGGAGTATTCGACGGATCTCATGCTCAGTTGGACGACGATCGCGACCAACTTGTCGGCCGCGTCACGGGAATATCCCTGGGACGTTTCCGGCCTTCCGCTGAGCCTCAATCTGAATTGGCGGGTGGTCTACGAAGGCAACACCAACGTCTGGGATTTTTCCGACCAGCCCGTCGTGGTCAAGTCCGGGACCTACGACTACTACGTCAACGACGCCAGCACCACCAACGACGTCTATTGCGACGGTCCAGGGCTTTCCGCCGGGAGCGGAGCCAATCCGACGAACAGGACGACGCCGATCAACAGCTTGGTGGACCTGTTCGCCAACTATCCCGTGGGCGCGGGCGACCGGGTCTTCATCGACACCGGCACCTATGCGCTGCCGTCCGGGACGAGCGTGACGGTCCGCGACCGGAACACCGGCACGGAGGAATTCCCGTTGATCATCCAGGGCAGCACCAACTACGCCGCCGGCGGATCGTTGCTGCAGGGCAACGGGACCGCCAACGGGCTCCATCTGCTGAATACGCGCAACATCGAGGTCCGGGACTTGCGCCTGGCGAATTTCCTCAACGGCGTTCTGCTGCAAAACGTGTCGGGGGCCACCCTGGAGCGCCTGGATCTGTACAACAACGCCACCAACGGCCTGACGACGACCGGCAGCAGCGGCGTGCGCTTCCGAAACGGCCGCGTCTGGGCCAACCGCAACTTCGGCTACGTGTGCGAAGGGCTGGGAGGCGATCTGATCGAGAACTGCACCTTCTGGGGCAATGCCCGCGGCGCTGTCTGGACCCGCGTCGGGGTGCTGGTCTCCAACAGCATCCTGTGTGCGACCAACGCCATGCCGATTTTCGTCGAGAACGGTCCGGGCGCGTCGGTTCTCGGCGACTTCAACCTGTACGATTTGGCGCCAGGCGCCGTCATTGGAACCAACACGGCTTGGCAGGTCTCTTACGCGCAACTGAGCCAATGGCAGGCGCGCGGCCGAGATCTGAGGAGTTTCGTGGAAAATCCGCGGT
>DAOTNL010000031.1:0-18234 GCA_035450765.1 Kiritimatiellia bacterium
GGCTCGCTGGGCAGGTAGGCGAAGTCCTTGCGGTTCTCGGTGCGCTTGAAGGCGCCGGGCTTGCCGACGAAGGGGCGGGCGATGACGCGGCCGACGCGCAGGGGGTCGCAGAGGCGCCGGGCGATCTCGCAATAGCGGTACAGTTCGGGAACGGGCACGACTTCCTCGTGGGCGGCGATCTGGAAGACGCTGTCGGCGGAGGTGTAGCAGATCAGCGCGCCGGTCTTGACGTGTTCCGGGCCGAGTTCGTCGATGATGGCGGTGCCGCTGGCGGCCTTGTTGCCGATGAGCTTGCGGCCGGTTTCCTTCTCGAACGCGGCGATTAAATCGCGCGGGAAGGAATTTTCGAACGGGAAGCTGTGGAAGCCGGGATCCACTTCGAGGCCGGCGATTTCCCAGTGGCCGGTGATGGTGTCCTTGCCGTCGGACATTTCGCGCATGGCGCCGTAGGACGCGATCGGCTTGGGTTCCGGCGGAACGCCTTCGATTTTTTCGGCGGGGCGGTGGTGGAGGAGGGCGGGGATGTTGCCGAGACCCATCTTCTGCATCGTGGGAAGTTGGACTCCACCGGCGGCGGCCGCGAGGTGCGGGAGGGTCGAAGCGCCGGCATCGCCGTATTCGGCCGCGTCGGGCGCGCTGCCGATGCCCACGGAATCCAGGATGATCAGGACTGCTTTCATTGTCGGCCTTCTTTCTGTTCCGCGCCGGGCGCGGGCTGTTTGTTCCTCGGTTTCTGCCTATTGAACCGAAAACCCCGTGGGGTTCACGGGGTTTTCGCCACGTCGATCTCGTCCACGATGCCCACAATCACACTGCGGATCGGCCCGTCCTTCGATTCGAGCACCTGCCGCGCTCCGTTGCCTTCGTCGAGAATCAACACCGTTTCGCCGGGCCCGGCGCCCGCGCGGTCCACCGCCACGAGATAGCCGGAGCCGGTCTGGCCGTCCATTTCGATCTTTTCCACCACCAGCATCTTCTTCCCGTCGTAGAACGGGTGGTTGACGGTGGAATGGAGGTTGCCGATGACCTTGCCGAGGATCATGCGGGGCCGCCTTTCCAGTTCGGCGCCCCGACGCCGTCCACGATGCCGACGATGGCGTGGTCCACGGGGACGAACCACGGCTCCAGGGTCATGGCGGCCTCGCGGCCGCCTTCGTAGTAGACCAGTTCGCCGGGGCCGGCCATGCGCGTGCCGTCGGCGCAGACCACGGGCGCGCCTTTTTCGGCGCCGTCCTTGGCCAGCGGCTGGACGAGCAGCATGGGGACGCCTTGCAGGCCTTCGTAGACCTGCGTGGAGACCACGGTTCCGATGACTTTTCCGAGCAGCATGGCGGCTTCCTTGTCGGTTAGGACGCGGTTTCTCCTTCGAGGGCGAGGGGCTGGGCGAGGTCGAAGCGGGTGGAGACGGAGACCTGCTTGAGCAGGGCGTCGTGGGGCGAGGTGAGGATCCGGTACTGGGCGGGGATCCCGCGGGTTTCCAGCGCGGCGAGGGCGATTTCCTGCGCGGCCTCGACGTCGGTGAGGTCGCCCTGCAGGATCGCGAGGCCGCGGCCGTCCATGCGCGGATCGCCGGCGCGGAACTCCAGCAGTTCGACAGGCACGCCCTTCAGGGCGCGCTCGATGGCCTGCGCGTTGCAGGAGACGGTCGGCGTCTCGAAGACCAGCAGGGGGCCTTCGCCCATCTTGCGGACGTTGCCGAGGATGGCGTCGTAGAGCGCGGGATGGATGTCGGGCAGGAAACAGTCGTCGGCCACCTGCAGGCCGCCGTGGAAGAGCGCCTCCGCGTGGGCTTCGGCCACGGAGGCCGTGGTGCCCGCCAGCAGGATGAGGAACCGGCCGGCGCCGATGGTACCGGAGCGGATCATCGAGATGGGCGATTTCTTCAGCAGCGCGTCGGCGGCGAAGAGGCCGACCGGCACGCTGTTGAATTCGATGGAGGCGAACGCGGGGAAGGATTTCATCAAACGATCCGGAAGTGGTCGACCAGCGTGCAGCGGCGGGAGCGCGAGAAGCTGCGCGGGGTGGTGAGGCCTTCGCCCGTGGGCGAGGCGATGGTGAAGGAGGTGTAGCCCTCGCCGCCGAAGCCGAGGCCGGCCTGGGAGCGGCCGTTCTTGACGAAGATGGAGCAGTTGCACTGCCGGGCCATCTTGGAAAGCTTGTCGATGTTGCGCGAGTGCATCAGGGCGGTGTGGTAATTGAAGCCCTCCATCTGCAGGGCGAGCTCGATGGCGTAGTCCGCGTTGGGCACGCGGGTGATCGGCATGACGGGCATCATCTGCTCGGTCCAGAGCAGGGGGTGGTCCTCGGGCACTTCGACGATGGCGAGGCGCGTGGTGGGCGGGGCGGCGATGCCGATTTCCGCCAGGATCTTGTCGGCGTTCTGGCCGATCCACTTGCGGTTGAGTTCGGCGTGCCCGCGCGGGCCGGCCATCTTGGAGAAGATGACCTGTTCCATGGCGGCGATCTTGGATTTGTCGATCAGCACCGCGTTGTTGCGCAGCATGGCCTGGATCAGCTTGTCGGCGACGGACGCGACGACGACGGTTTCCTTTTCCTCGACGCAGATGACGTTGTTGTCGAAGGAGGCGCCGAGGACGATGTCGGCGGCGGCCTTCTCGACGTCGGCCGTTTCATCCACGACCACGGGGGGGTTGCCGGGGCCGGCGCAGATGGCGCGCTTGCCGCTGGACATGGCGGCCTTGACCACGCCGCCGCCGCCGGTGACGACGATGACGCGGACGCCGGGATGCTTCATGAGCTGGCCGGCGGACTCGATGGTCGGCTCCGCGACGCAGACGGCGGCGTTGGGCGGGCCGCCGGCGGCGACGATGGCCTTGTTGAGCAGGGCGACGGTCTGGATGGAGCACTGCTTGGCGGAGGGGTGGACGTTGAAGACGACGACGTTGCCGGCGGCCAGCATGCCGATGGCGTTGCAGATGATGGTGGAGGTGGGGTTGGTGGTCGGCGTGATGGCGCCGAGGATGCCGAAGGGAGCGGGTTCGACCAGCGTGAGGCCGTGGTCGCCGGTGAAGGCGACGGGCGGGAGGTCCTCGATGCCGGGGGTCTTCTCGATGACGAGCTGGTTCTTGAGGATCTTGTCCTCGAAGCGGCCGAGCTTGGTTTCGTCGGCGGCGGCCTTGGCCAGCGCCGTGGCGTTTTCGCGCATCACGGACCGGATGCTCTCGATGATCTTGCCGCGTTTCTCCAGCGGCAGGGACGAAAAGACGGGGAACGCGGCTTTGGCGGCGGCGACGGCTTCGTCGACCGTGGCGAAGATGCCCATGGCGCCGGCGGCTGCCGCCGACGAGGCGGCCGGTGCCGCGGCCGGAGCGGCGGCGGGCGCCGGGGCGGGGGAACCGCGCAGATCGCCGGCGATGCGCCGGGCGATGGCTTCGATGTCTTGGTCGGTCAATTTCATGGAGTCTCCCGCGAATGGGTGAAATCGGCGTGCGGACGGCGCGGAGCGCCGGCCCTATCCTATTTGGTGTACTTCGTTTTGCCGTCGACTTCCCAGGTATCGACGATGGCCATGATGACGTTGTCGACGGGCTTGTTCTGGGTCATGGTCGTTTGGCGGGCGGAGGATCCGGCCGCGGTCAGGACCATTTCGCCGGGCCCGGCGCCCATGGCGTCGGCGGCGACGACGAACGAAGAGGTGTCCTTGCCTTCGGTATCCACGAGGCGGACGAGGAGGAAGCGGATCCCGTCCAGAACGGGTTCCTTGCGGGTGGAAACGACGGTGCCGACGACTTTGCCGAGATTCATGCTGCCTCCGGAAAAACGGGATCGGGAAAAGGGTTGGGCGGACGCCGCCGGCGGGGGCCGGCGGCGTTCCGCCGCGGGGGAGCGCCTTACTTGGCGCCCTTGGCGGGCGCGCGGCCCAGCGGGAGCGTCGCATCCACGTTGGCGTGGGGGCGGGCGATCACGTGGACGGCGACCACTTCGCCGACGCGGCCGGCGGCGATCTGCCCGGCGTCGCAGGCGGCCTTGACGGCGGCGACGTCGCCGCGGACGATGACGGAGGTGTAGCCCCCGCCCGTCTTCTCGTAGCTGACCAGCTCGACCTTGGCGGCCTTGACCATCGCATCCGCGGCTTCCACCGTGGCGGGGAAGGAACGGGTTTCAATCATGCCCAATGCATCTGCCATTTTCGTACCTCTTGTTGTTGGTTTTCTTTTTTAAATGCGGGGTCTATTTGCCTTCGGAGCGGCCGGTGACCGCTTCGATCGCGGCTTCCGCGGCGCGGTAGGCCACGTCGATGTCGCGTTCTTCGCCGCCCAGCCAGATGCGGCCGAACGACCCGAACGTGATGACCTCCAGGACGTTGATCTTGGCGGCCTTTTCGGCTTCGTTCGCGGCGAGCGCGGCGTAGCCGGCGGGGGCGACTTCCATGATGAAGAGCGATTCCCCGCGGGTGATCATGTTGCCGTGGCGCATGCGGTTGATCAGCATCGTCTGGTGGTCGTCGATGTTGCGGATGACCTGGGACGAATAGACCTTGGGCTTGATGCGCTGTTCCTCGGACAGGTCGAGATCCTTCAGGATGGCGGCGCCGGCCTGGCGGACGTCGGCCTGGGAATCCGAGTGGACTTCGAGCATGCCGTAGAGGCGTTCGACGATCTGCATGCCGGGGGTGACGCGCGTGGACTTGAGGGCCACGTCGGTGACCTGGTTGATCGCGATGCCCGGGGAAATTTCCACGAACAGGGCGGCTTGACCGGCGACGGGCAGGTAGCCGCGGGCCACCGTCGCCAGGAAGGAGGCGAACTGCGGCTGCAGGCTGTCGATGAATACGTACGTTCTGAGTTCGGCCATGGGGGCTCCTTGGTTATTTGCCGCCGGTGGCGGCTGCGGCTTCTTCCATCATTTTCACACTGTTGGACGACCCGACGCGGGTCGCTCCGTTGCGGATCATCAGCATGGCGTCCGCGTAGGTGCGCACGCCGCCGGAGGCCTTCACGCCGAGGCGCTTGGGCGCGACGGTGCGGGCCATCAGCGCGATGTCCTCGGCCGTGGCGCCGCCCTTGTTGAAGCCCGTCGAGGTCTTCACGTAGTCCGCGCGCGCCTTCATGGAGGCTTCGCAGGCCTTCACGATCTCGTCCTTGGTCAGCAGGCACGTCTCGAGGATGACCTTGAGCAGGGCGTTGCCGTCCTTGCAGGCTTCCGAGACCGCGCGGATGTCCTTCGTCACCGCGTCCCAGTCGCCGGACTTGACCAGGCCGACGTTGATGACCATGTCGATTTCCTTGGCGCCCTCGCGGATGGCGCGGCGGGCTTCCAGGGCCTTGATTTCCGGCGGCGCGGCGCCCAGGGGGAAGCCGACGACGGCGCAGACCTTCACGGACGATCCGCGGAGGATCTGGGCGGCGACGCGGACCCACGAGGAATTGACGCAGCAGCTGAAGAAGTTGTGCTTGAGGGCTTCCTCGCACAGCTTCTTCACGTCGGCCTGCGTGGCCTCGGGCTTGAGGATGGTGTGGTCGATCATGCGGGCCAGCTGGGCGGGGGCGAGGTTGCCGCCGGCCGCGCCGGCCGCGCCGCCGCCGCCGACGATCTGTTTCACGCGCTCGGCGATGCGCGCGACGTCTTGGGGGCTCAGTTCCAATTTCATCTCCTTTATGGCGGCCATGACGGGGGAGCCCGCGCGGCCGCTCTCGAGGTCCTGGATCATCTGGACGCGCCGGAGGTGCCTCTCTTCGGTGCAGTCCGTGGCGAGGAAGACATCCGCGATGGCTTTCGCCTTTTCGAAATCGATCTGGCCCGACCCGAGGGTCAGGACGTTGGCGCCGTTGTGCTGGCGGGAATTCTTCGCCAGCGCTTCGTTGTAGCACGCCGCCGCGCGCACGCCGGGGATCTTGTTGGCGGCCATGGCCGAGCCGATGCCCGCGCCGTCGACCACGATGCCGAGGTCGCAGCGTCCCGCCGCCACGGCCCGCGCCACGGCGGCGGCGAAGACCGGATAGTCGACGGCCTCCTTGGAATGCGTGCCGACGTCGGTGACGTTGTGGCCTTGGCTCTTGAGCCAGCCGGCCAGCTCTTCCTTCAAATCATATCCGCCGTGGTCCGAGCCCACGGCGATCCTGCAGCGACGATTCGACATACGCGGGCCATTTTTATCTCATGGCCGGACAAGGGCAAGCCTTATCTGCCCCCGGCGCGAAAAAGCGTTAAACCGTTTTCACAAAACCTAAAATATGATGTGCGGACAAAGGAGCGCGGCGAAAGCGGACCGGACCGGTCTTGTCCGGACGGGTTCGCGGCGGGCGCAATGTCGCCGGGGCAACCCAGCTCCCGGCATGGGGACGCTGAACCATCGGAAGAGGCGCTCGGCGATCGATCAAGCCAAGGGCCAGGAGAGTTCGAGGGAGAGGCCTTTACGGCTGCTGAAGGCGTATTCCTTGCCGTCGAAGACGAGGGTGGCGGTTTCGTTGGCGGCGCGGAGGGCGAAGGGGACGTCGGGCTTGCGCGCGTGGAGGACGGCGGCGAGCGTCACGGCTTTTTCGAAGCCGTCGCCGCGGCGGGCGTTCCAGACTTCGTCGGGCTGGGCGGCGCGGGTGGAATCGTAGATGGACTCGTCGGGCATTTCGCGCAGGCAGGCGACGACCATGGGCAGTTCCATGCTCCGGGCGGCTTCGACGCAGACGGGCGAACGCTCGATGGCGGCCTTGAGGAACGGGCGCGGATCGGTGCGGGCCAAGTCGCGGAAGGCGTAGAACGCGAGATCGGCGACGGGATTGACGGCCCGCTGGGCTTCGAGGGCGGCGATGATTTCTTCGCGGGTCAGGCCGGGCTTCAGGTCGATCGCGGGGCCGCGGATGAAGTTGCGCGGCTGGCCGGCGTCGGGCCAGCGGGGCTCCAGATGGCAGAAGGCGCGGAGCTCCTTGATGATCTCGCAGGCGCCGGCGTGGTAGCAGTCCACTTCGCGCGCGAGGCGCTGGAGATCCTCTTCGTTGTCGAGATCGACGTGGCCCTGCTTGAAGAACTCGTCGAACTTGTTGAGCGGGATGCGGTCGGGCAGGGGTTCGGCGAAGAAATCGTCCTCGTCCATTTCGGCGAGAAGCTTGTCGCGGGTGCGGTCGGAAACCTTGAAGGAACAGGAATTCTCGAAGGCGTAGGCGGCTTCGGCGGGGATCCAGCGGCGTTTGCCGCAACAGGCGTGCTCGATCTGGAAGCATTTCTGGCGCGCGGGATTCTGGCGCAGGAAATTGAACAGGATTTCGGAAGTGACGGCGGTCCTGAGGAAGGCGCGGAGCTTGCCGCGGAAGCGCTCGTAGGCGGCGTGGTCGATGGAGGCCTCGGGATAGACGGCGTGGACCCAGCCGGTGCGGTGGGCGACGATGGTGACCTGTTCGTTTTCCAAGGCGCGCCGGGCCTTGGCGGACAGCTCCGTGCCGTTGAACCACATGGCCTTGGTGACGAGCCGGCGGTTGTTGGTGAGGATGCCGTCGTGGACGTCGACGAAGTTCTGGGAGTGGAGCGGGGTGGCGACGAGAAAGACGTCGTCGAGGGGAATGCCGCAGAGGATATATAGCGCCGCGGCGTAGAGGGTGGAGAGGGAGACGCATTCGCCGGCGCCGACGGCGTGGCCGGGTTTGAAGCGGAAGGCGTCCATGGCCTCGACGGTTTCGGTCTTCCAGTACGGGATGACGTCGCGGTCGTACTTGTCCAGGCCGAAGTGCCGCCGGATGTCGAGGGAGAAGTAGAATTTGTCGCCCTCGTAGCCGAACAGCGCGTTGCTTTTGGCGATGGTTTCCGGCGCGATGAACGGGGCGAAGCGGGCGATTTCGCGCGCCTGCGTGGTGAGGCCCCACGTCTCGAGGTCGAGGTTGAAGGCGTAGTGGTCCATGACGTACTGCTTCAGGCGCAGGATGCGGCGGTACGGCGTGAGCTTGGCGAAGTTGGCGAACCACGGGTCGTCGCGCCATTTCCAGATGGCGGGCGACATCAGGTTGGCGAGGACGAGGGGATAGAGCAGGGACGGGAAAACGAAGATTTCCATGTCGGAAAGCGTGCAGGCGGAGGAATATTCCTCGAGGCGTTCGGCGGGAACGGGGGCGAAAGAGGTCGGGTTCATGGGGCCCACGATAGCGCGGAGCCGCCTGTCCGGCAACCATTTTGGGATTGCGGCGGGCGGGGGCTTCGGGCAACAATCGGCGGCCATATGGAAGCAGCAAGCAAAGCGACCGAACCGGGAGCGCGCGCGTGGCGCTGGGGGCATCTGGCGCTGGCGGCCGTCGTGATCGCCGCGTGGCTGGGCCTGTCGGGCATCAACGTATGGATGGGGGAACTGAACCAGGACGAGGGCTGGTATCTCTATGCGGCCAGGCAGATGGCGGCTGGGCTGGTGCCGTACCGCGATTTCGCCTACACGCAGGCGCCGATGCTGCCGCTGGTCTATTCGTGGGCGGAGCCGTGGGTGGGGCGCTTCGGGCTGCTGGGCGGCCGCGGCGTTACCTGGGCCTTCGGCACGCTGGGGCTCTTGTTCGCCACCTGGCTGGCGATGCGCGCCGGGCCGCGCCCGGCGCAGCGGTTCACGGGCGGACTCGCCTTCATCCTGATCGCGACGAACGTCTACCAGTCCTATTTCACCACCGTGGTGAAAACCTATGCGCTGGCGAGTTTTTTCCTGGGCGCGGGATTGCTGGCGCTGTCGTTCGTGGGCCCGCGCAAGGGCTTCCGGGCGGCGACGGCGGCGGGCTTCCTGCTGGCGTGCGCGGCGGCGACGCGGATTTCCCTCGGGGCGGCGCTGGCGACGGGCGGGCTCTATCTGCTGCTGTGCCGCCGCAGCCTGCGGCCGTGGGCCTGGCTGGACTTCGGCCTGGGCGGCCTGCTGGGGCTGGGCCTGACGGTCCTGCCCTTCGCGATGCTGGGCCGCGACGGCTTCCGCTTCGGCGTGATCGAATACCACTCCCTGCGCGAGGCGGGCACGGCGTTCGCGCAGATCGCGTTCAAGATCGGCTGCTTGTCGCGCCTCGCGCAGGCCTACTATCCGGCGGCGGTCGCGGGGCTGTTCCTGCTGATATTGGCGGTGCGCTATTTCCTGCTGCGCGCGGGCGCCGACGAGCCGGCCACCGAGCTCTCGCCGGAATATCCGGGTCCGGGCGACATCGCGCCGTGCTTCAACTCCTTCCTGTGGATCACCGTCGGCGCGCTGGCGCTGGTGCATCTGGCCGCGCCGTTTCCCTACGACGACTACCAGGTGCCGGCCTATCCGATCTTCGGCGCGGCGCTGGCCGCGACGGGCGCGCGCTGGTGGCTGCGCGAGGAGCACCGGCGCTACGGCGGCTCGCCCGAACTGCGCAGCGCGCGGCGGCTGGCCATCCTGACGGTGGCGTGGCTGACGTGCGGGCTCTATGCGTTTTCGTCGCCGCTGGCGCAGAGCTGGGTCGTGGCCGGCCGCGACCGCATCTGGTGGCGCCTGCGCGAGCAGAGCCCCGTGGCCCAGCTGCGCGACATGGCCAAGTGGGTGCGCGAGCTGACCGCCGCCGAGGGCGGCACGCACCTGCTGACCCAGGACGTCTACCTGGCCGTGGAAGCGAACCTGCCCGTGCCGCGCGGCCTGGAAATGGGCCCGTTCAGCTACTATCCAGACTGGGAGCGCGAGAAGGCCGAAAAGATCGGCGTGCTGAACCGCGACATGCTGCTCGAGCTGCTCGCGACCGAAACCAACGCGCCCATCGCGGCGCTGAGCGGCTACAGCCTGAGCATCCGCTCGCCCGAAGTGGCCGAAGTCTCGCGCGAGGACCGGCTGGCGTTCGAGGAAATCCTGGCCACGCGCTTCGAGCGCGTGGAAACCGTGCCGGGGTTCGGCCAGGCGGGCACGGATCTCGTGCTCTGGCGCCTGAAGAAGGAAATGCCGAAATGGACTCCGCCGGCGGAAACGGCCGAGGAATGAAACTCTCGATCGTCGTGCCCGCCTACAACGAGGAGGCGCGCATCGGCAAGATGCTCGGCGCCTACCTGCCGTATTTCGCGGAGCGCTACGGCAACGACTTCGAGATCGTCGTGGCCGTCAACGGCTCGACCGACCGCACGGCCGAGATCGTGCGCGACCTGCAGGCGCGCCATCCCCAGCTGCGCCTGCTGGTGGAGCCGCGGCCGATCGGCAAGGGCGGCGCCATCATGGCCGGCGGCGCGGTCGCGACGGGCGAGTACATCGGCTTCGTGGACGCGGACGGCGCGACGCCGCCGGCGGCGTTCGACGACCTCGTGAAAAACATCGGTTCCGCGGGCCTGATCATCGCGTCGCGCCGCCTGCCGGGGGCGATCGTGAGCCCGCGCCAGCCGTGGGAGCGCCGCTTCGCCTCGCGCGTTTTCAATTTCCTCGTGCGGACGCTCTTCAAGCTGCCGATCACCGACACCCAGTGCGGCGCGAAGCTGATGACGGCCGCGGCCTGGCGCGCGATCGTGCCGCACATCGGCCTCACCAAATGGGCGTTCGACGTGGACATGCTCTTCAAGACCCGCCGCGCGCGCTACGCCATCCGCGAAATCCCGACGCTCTGGAGCGACGTGGGCGGCTCGAAGCTGCGGGTGGGGCGGGTGTCGTTCCAGATGCTGCTGGCGATCGTGCGCCTGCGGCTGCTGTACTCGCCTCTGAAATGGATCGTGGCGCTCTACGACCGGCTGCTGGGCCGCGTCATCGAACTGCCGCCGGCGACGCGATGAAGCGGTGGCTCCAGGCGCGGGACGAGGGCGGGCTGCTGCGGCACGGCGCGCTGCTGGTGGCCGGCACGTTCGTCGGCGCGCTGTGCAACGCGGCCTTCCACATGGTGGTCGGGCGCGAGGCGGTCCTGCCGAACGCGGAGTACGGCTCGCTGGTGGCGATGCTGGGCATCATCCTGGCGGCCAGCACGCCCATGCTGGCGGTGCAGAACACCCTGGCCCATTTCATTTCGCGCCTGGTGAAGGCCGGCCGCCGCGAGGAAGCGCTCGAACTGTTCCTGCACTGGGCGCGGATTTTCGCCGTGATCAGCGGCGCCCTCGTGGCCGGCGCGTTCGCCTTCCGCGCGCCGCTGGCGGCGTTCTGGGGCGGGGTGGATCCGGCGCTGATCGTGGCGACCTTCGCGGTGCTGGCGGCGAGCCTCTGGATGAGCCTGTTCTACGGCCTGCTGCAAGGCCTGCAATCGTTCGTCTGGCTGGCCTGGGCCCCGCAGGCCTGGGGCGCGACGCGGCTGGTGCTCGGCGGACTCTTCACGATCTTCGTGTCGGCGACGGCGCTGGCGGCCGTGGCCGCGCAAGGCCTCGGGGTGCTCGCGGTGCTGGCGCTGTGCCTGTGGGCCGTGCGCGACCTGCGCCGCCTGCCCGGGCGCGCCGCCGTGCGGCCCCACGAAACCTATCTCTACCTCGGATCCGCGCTGGTCTGCCTGGCCGGCTACGCGACCTTGATGAACGTCGACACCGTGCTGGCCAAGCATTACTTCGGAGCGGAAACCGTCGGCCGTTTCGCCAAGGCGGCGACCATCGCGCGCATCGCGGTGTTCCTGCCGGTGCCGATCGCCACGGTGCTGTTCCCCAAGGTCACGTCCACCGGCGACCTGCCGGAAGACAGCTGGCGGCTGCTGAACCGGGCGCTGGGTTTCGCGGTGCTGCTGATCGCGGCGACCGGCGCGGTCTGCGTGGCGTTCCCGCAGCTGCCTTGGACGATCCTGTACGGGACGATCCCGCCGGCAGCCGCCGCCGAAGCCGCGGCGCTCACGCGCGCGATGGTGCTGGCGATGTGCCCGCTGGCGCTGGCCTACCTGCTGCTCAACTTCGAAATGGCCCAGCAGCGCTTCGCCTGGTGCTACGGCCTGGTCCCGTGCGCGCTGGCCTACGTCGGCGGCGTGGCCGTCTGGCACGACCGGCCCGAACAGATTCCGCTGGCCCTCGGCGCGGCGAACCTCGTCGCGCTCGGCCTGCTCGTCGCCGGCATCCGCGCCCGGCGCCGCCGCGGCTGAGCTCCGCGAAAGTTTTTACGTTCTACGTAAAACTCGCGCAAAGTTTTTACGTTCTACGTAAAATCCGCCGAAAGTTCTTACGTTCTACGTAAAAATCCGCGCGCGGCCTGGACCGGGACAAAAAAAAGCGCCGCGGCCAAAGCCGCGGCGCGGATCGAACGGGGGTTCGATTTAGTAGCGGTTGCGACGGCCACCGCCGCCGTTGCCGCCGCCGTAGCCGCCGCCGTAGCCGCCGCCGAATCCGCCGCCGCCGCGGGGACGATCCTCGCGAGGCTTGGCTTCGTTGACGACGAGCGCGCGGCCGCCGACGTCCTTGCCGTTGAGGTCGGCGATGGCCTTGGCGGCTTCGTCGGCCGTGGACATTTCCACGAACGCGAATCCGCGGGGCCGGTCGGTCATGCGGTCCATGATCAGGTTGCAGCTCGTCACGTTGCCGAAGGGCGTGAACAGATCGCGCAGTTCGCCTTCCGAGAGACTAAACGGCAGGTTGCCGACGTACAGTTTGGTAGCCATGTGTTGTTTCTTTCTGCTCCAGGGGGATGTTCTCAAGGCCGTCCCGACTCGTTCGGGTTCAGATGTCCCCCCTGCCGCCGATGCGGCGATGGGCTACCTTCCAACGCAAGCTAACTACTCTCACTAAGCGGCGGCGGACTCTACGCGAGGGCCGGGGAAATGCAAGCGCAATCGGAAGACGTTTTCGCGCAAGGGGGAACCGCGGAGCCTAGCCTTCGGCGTCCGCGTAGCACGCGGGGAAGAAGCGCGGCGTGCAGACGGCGAGGAAGACGAGGTCGTCGGCGCCGGCGTTGGCGATGCGCTGGCGGCAGCCGGGCGGGATGAGCACGACGTCGCCGGGACCGACCTCGCGCGGGGGGAGGTCGCCGATCTCGACCCGGCCGCAGCCGGCGAGCAGCACGTAGCGTTCGGCGACGCCGTCCAGCCGGTGCCAGCGCGTGGTCGTGCCGGGCGCGACGCGGGCGCGGGCGATGGAACACTCCGGATCGTCGGGAACGTTGGCCAGCTCCAGCACGTGGCAGCCTTCGGCGAAGAAGTACTCGGCGGCGGGATCGACGGGGCGGATGGCGGGATTCATGGCGGCCAGTGTAGCCGCGGCGCCGCCGCGGCGCAACGAAATCGGGCATTGATCGGGGACGGCGAGGGGGCTAAAGTGGCCGACTGAATCCATTTTGAGGTGAATCCATGGCCTATCCGCATGCCGACATCGAAACCAAGTGGCAGAAGTACTGGGAGCAGCACAAGACGTTCCGCACCCCGGACGACGTCGATCCGTCCAAGCCCAAGTTCTACGTGCTGGACATGTTCCCGTATCCCAGCGGCGCGGGCCTGCACGTGGGGCATCCGGAAGGCTACACGGCCACGGACATCCAGGCGCGCTACAAGCGGATGAAGGGCTTCAACGTCCTGCACCCCATGGGCTACGACTCGTTCGGCCTGCCCGCGGAGCAGTACGCCATCAAGACCGGCGAGCATCCGCGCAAGATCACCTACGAGAACATCGCAACGTTCCGCCGCCAGCTCAAGATGCTGGGCTTTTCCTACGACTGGGACCGCGAGATCGCGACGACGGACGAGGACTACGTGCGCTGGACGCAGTGGATCTTCCTGCAGCTCTTCAAGCGCGGACTGGCCTACGAGAGCGAACTGCCCGTGAACTGGAGCCCCGACCTGTGCGCCGTGCTGGCGAACGAAGAGGTCGAAGAATGGCGCGCGAAGGGCTTCAGCGTGGAGCGCCGCTCGATGCGCCAGTGGGTGCTTAAGATCACCGCCTACGCCGAACGGCTGCTGGCGGATCTCGACGGCCTCGACTGGCCCGAGAGCATCAAGGAAATGCAGCGCAACTGGATCGGCAAGAGCGAAGGCGCCGAAGTCGATTTCGCCATCGGCGCCGAAACGATCCGCGTGTTCACGACGCGGCCGGACACGCTTTTCGGCGCGACCTACATGGTGCTGGCGCCGGAGCATCCGCTGGTGGCGAAGATCGCGACGCCGGAGCAGGCCGAAGCCGTGGCGGCGTACCGCGTCGCCGCCGCCGGCAAGAGCGACCTCGAGCGCACCGAACTGGCCAAGGAGAAGACCGGCGTCTTCACCGGCGCCTACGCGGTCAATCCGGTCAACGGGAAAAAAATCCCGGTCTGGGTGGCGGACTACGTGCTGTGGGGCTACGGCACGGGCGCCATCATGGCGGTGCCGGCGCACGACACGCGCGACTTCGAATTCGCGACGAAATTCGGCCTGCCGATCGTCCAGGTGGTGCAGCCGCCGGCGGGCGTCGATTGGCGCGGCTACGTCGACGACGGCGTCGCCGTCAATTCCGGCGAATACGACTGCCTGCCGACGGCGGAATTCAAGAAGCGCATCGTGGCCTGGCTGGAGAAGACGGGGAAGGGGCAGGGCAAGACGAACTACAAGCTGCGCGACTGGCTCTTCAGCCGCCAGCGCTTCTGGGGCGAGCCGTTCCCGCTGCTGCACTGCGAGAAATGCGGCGTGGTGCCCGTGCCCGAAAAAGATCTGCCCGTGCGGCTGCCCGAGATGAAGGACTACCGCCCGACGGCCGACGGCCAGCCGCCGCTGGCGCGCGCGACCGAGTGGCTGCAGGCCACCTGCCCGACCTGCGGCGGCCCCGCGCGGCGCGAGACGAACACCATGCCGCAATGGGCGGGCTCGTGCTGGTACTACCTGCGCTACATCGATCCCAAAAACGATTCCGCGCTGGTCGATCCGGCGAAGGAAAAATACTGGATGCCGGTGGACCTCTACGTCGGCGGCGCGGAACACGCCGTGCTGCATCTGCTCTACGCCCGCTTCTGGCACAAGGTGCTTTTCGACTGCGGCGTCGTCTCGACGAAGGAGCCGTTCCAGAAGCTCGTCAACCAGGGCATGATCCTCGGCGAAATGGAATACCTGGCCTACCGCGATGCGGCCGGCGCCTGGGTTTCCGCCGACCGCGTCGATGAAAACGGCTGCGATCTGCGCACCGGCGAGAAATACGCCGCGACGCGCGTGCCGGAAGCCGACCTGCAGAAGCAGGGCGACGGCTTCGTGCTGAAAGGCCAGCCGGAAATCCGCGTGTCGGCCCGCGCCTACAAGATGAGCAAGAGCCGGGGCAACGTCATCAATCCCGACGACATCGTCAAGGAATACGGCGCGGATTCCCTGCGGCTCTACGAAATGTTCATGGGTCCGCTGACGCAGGTGAAGCCGTGGAGCATGAAGGGGGTGGAGGGCGTCTCGCGCTTCCTGAGCCGCGTCTACCGCCTGGCGGTGGACGAGGAAACCGGCGCGCCGGCGGCGAAGCTGAGCGACGCGGCCCCGACGAAGGACCAGCTGCGCGCGCTGCACGCCGCGATCAAGAAGGTCACCCACGATATCGAGGGAATGGAATACAACACGGCCATTTCCGCGATGATGATCTTCGTCAACGAGGCGCAGGCGTGGGACGCGGTCCCGCGCTCGCTGCTGTCGACGTTCGTCCTGCTCCTGAGCCCCTTCGCGCCGCACCTGGCGGAAGAACTGTGGAGCCGCCTGGGCCACGCCGAATCCCTCGCGCGCGAGCCGTGGCCGACATGGGACGAAAGCGTCCTGCAGGAGGACGAGCTGGAAATCCCGGTGCAGGTCAACGGCAAGGTGCGCGGGCGCATCCGCGTGCCGGCCGCGGCCGGCCAGGACGCCGTGATCGCCGCGGCCTTGGCGTGCGCGGAAGCCGCGCCGTTCATCGCGGGCAAGGATATCAAGAAGCCGATCTACGTCCCGAAACGGATGGTCAATCTCGTGGTGGCCGGCTGACGGCCGCGAGCGGAGGGAACGGGCATGGGCGAACTCACGAACGCGCTGCAAGGCAAGCTGAACAGCCGGAAAAGCCACGTGAAGGATCCGGGCGAAAAACAGCTGGATCTGTTTTCGTCCCTTTCGGACCGGGAAGCCGCCGCGCCGAAGATCGTGTTCTCCAAGCCCGACGCGCCGGCGGCGCGTCCGGAACCGGAATGGGTGCTGCCGGCGGGTGGATCGCCGCCCGACGTGGCCTCCGAAGTGCGCGCGGTGCTGTCCGATTCCGGCCCGGCCCGGCCGGTCGAAGAGTCGGTCGCCGGCGGCGCGGAAAAGCCGCCGCTGCGCACGGGCGTGTACCATCGGCCGCAACGGACGGCGGCTTCGCTCGCGCCGCCGCCGCCGCGCGCACCGACGGAGCCGCGCATGCCGTTGACGGTGCGGGTCCGCGACTGGTTCGCGGGCGTCGAACTCGATCGGCGGATGGTCGCGCTGGTGCTCGTGCTGTGCGTGCTGGTGGGGTTGATCGGCTTCTGGAGCGCGTGTCCGCGCGGCGAAACCGCGCCCGCGGAACCCGCGCCGGAATCCGTCGCCGCGCCCGCGGCGCCGCCCAGCCCCGCGCCGGCGCCGGCGCCGATCGCGGCGGTTCCGGTACCTGCGCCCGCGGCGCCCGCCCCCGCACCGGCCTTGGCGCCGTCGGACTGGAAAATCCCGGGCACGACCGTGCTGAAGATCGAAAACGGCGGCCAACTGGTGCGTTTCGACGACCCCGTGTTCGTGTCGGCCGACAAGATTTCCATCGAGGGCATGCGCGCGCTGAAGGCCGTGGCCGCGAAACTCGTCGCGCTGAAATCCGGCGCGCGGGTGGTGGTGACCGGGTTCACGGACGACGAGCCGCTGACCAAGACGACGGACCAGTTCAAGAGCAACGCGGACATCGCCGCGGCGCGGGCCCAGGTGGCCAAGGCGCATCTCGAACAGTTCGCCCGCGCGAACAAGCTGCTGCTCTTCGAGGCGCGCACCGGGGAACCGACCCAGGCGCCGTTCCCCAACGACTCGCCGCAGAACCGGCGGCTGAACCGCACGGCGACCGTGCAAGTGTTTCCCGCGCCCTGAGCGGCGCGACTGTCCAACCAGGAGAATCCCCGTGGCCGGCGAATACGTCTTCAATCTCAATCATCTTTCCAAACAGTACGACCGCACGACGGTGCTCGACGACATCACGCTGGCGTTTTTCTTCGGCGCGAAGATCGGCGTCATCGGCGGCAACGGCGCGGGCAAATCGTCGCTGCTGAAGGTCATCGCGGGCCTGGACAAGGACTACCACGGGGAATGCATCGTCGCGCCGGGCGTGCGGGTGGGGTATCTGCCGCAGGAGCCGCAGCTGGACGAGACGAAGGACGTGGCCGGCAACGTCGCCGACGGCGCGGCCGCGGCGCAGGCCATCCTCGACCGCTACGACGAGCTCTGCGGCAAGCTCGGAGAGGCGCTCTCCGACGCGGAATCCGAGAAGCTCAACAACGAGCTCGGCAAGCTGCAGGACCTGATCGATTCGCGCGACCTGTGGAGCCTCGACAGCCAGATCGAGCGCGCGATGGACGCGCTGCGGCTGCCGCCGGGCGACGCGGACGTGCGCAAGCTCTCCGGCGGCGAGAAGCGCCGCGTGGCGCTCTGCCGCCTGCTGCTGTCGAATCCCGACGCCCTGCTGCTCGACGAACCGACCAATCACCTGGACGCCGAAACGGTGGCCTGGCTGGAGGAATACCTCAAGAAGTTCTCCGGCACGCTGGTGGTCGTGACCCACGACCGCTACTTCCTGAACAACGTGACCGAATGGATCCTGGAGATGGACGCCGGCCGGGGCTATCCCTTCAAGGGCAACTACGAAACCTGGCTGGAAACCAAGCAGTCCATGGCGGCGGCCCAGAGCAAGCAGAACGCCGCGCGCCAGAAGATGCTCCAGCGCGAGCTGGAATGGATCCGGCTGAATCCGACCGGCCGCCAGTCGAAGAGCAAGGCCCGCCTGGCCCGCTACGAGGAGCTGGCCGCGCAGCAGGTGGATACGCGCGAGGACGTGCTCGAAATCCAGATTCCCTCCGGCAAGCGGCTGGGGGACCTGGTGGTGCGCGCGGAAAACCTGCGCAAGGTCTACGGCCACCGGTTGATCATGGACCAGGTGAATTTCAACCTGCCGCGCGGCGGCATCGTCGGCGTCATCGGCCCCAACGGCGCGGGCAAAACGACGCTGCTGCGGATGATCGTCGGCGAGGAAAAACCCGACGGCGGCACGCTGACGGTGGGCGAGACCGTCGAGCTGTCGTACGTGAACCAGTTCCGCGATTCGCTCGACGCCGACAAGACCGTTTTCGAGGAGATCACCGGCGGGCAGGAAACGCTGGACCTCGGCGGCAAGGCGATGAACGGCCGCGCCTACTGCACGCGGTTCAACTTCCGCGGCACCGACCAGCAGAAGAAGGTCGGCGAGCTTTCCGGCGGCGAGCGCAACCGCGTCCAC
>DAOTNL010000032.1:0-18203 GCA_035450765.1 Kiritimatiellia bacterium
GACGACGTGATCGTGCAGGCCGGCGCCGGCGGACCGCCCAGCTACGTGCCCGGCTATTCGAACCGGACGGTCGCCGCCACGAGCCAAAGCGTGACGGGCCTGACGGCCGGCGCGACCTACTACTTCCGCGTGCGCGCCACCAATGCCGGCGGCGCCAGCGCCAATTCCTCCGTCGCCAGCGTGACGACCCTGGCGGCGCTCGTCGCGCCGGCGTTCAACGCGAATCCCGGTCCGGTGGCGACCACCGCGGGCGTCGAGCGGACCTTCACGGTCGGCGCCACGGGCAGTCCCGCGCCGACGCTGGCGCTGACGGGCCAGACCGCGTCGGGCGGCTACAGCTTCAACGCCGGCACCGGCCAACTGACCTACCTGCCGCCGCAGGTGGACGCCGGCACGCGCACCTTCACCTTCTCCGCCAGCAACGGCTCCGGCGTGGCCTACCAGACCGTGACCGTGGCGGTGACGGCGGCGATCGCGCCGGCCTTCACCAGCGCGTCCGCGTTCGGCGCCACGACGACCGTGCAGCGCACCTTCACCGTGACGGCCTCCGGCACGCCGGCGGCGACGCTCGCGCTGGTCGGCGAGACGGTCTCCGGCGACTACGCCTTCGTGCCGGCGACGGGCGTGCTGACCTATACTCCGGTCAACGACGACATCGGCGCGCGGACGTTCACCTTCACGGCCGCCAACGCGGCCGGCACGGCGACGCAAACCGTCAACGTGACCGTCAGCGACCTGCCGGCGACCGTGCCGGTCTTCGGCGCGAATCCGGGCCCCCTCGGCGCCACGACCGGCGTGGCGCGGGCCTTCACCGTCGCCGTGGCCAGCGGCTATCCGGCGCCGACCCTGGCGCTGCAGGGCACCACCGCATCCGGCGGCTATTCCTTCGCCGCCGGCACGGGCGTTTTGGACTACACGCCGCCGGAAGGCGACGTGGGCGCGCGGACGTTCACCTTCACGGCCGCCAACGCGGCCGGCACGGCGACGCAAATCGTCAGCGTGACCGTCGCGGCGGGCATTCCCGGCGCCCCGGCTTCGGTCTGGGCCAGCGCGACGAACGCGACGGACTTCACCGCGGCCTGGAGCGCGGTGGCGAACGCGACGGGCTACCGCCTCGACGTCGGCACCAACGTCTCCTTCTCCGGCGGCGGCGCCAGCGCGCAGTCCGTGCTGGCCACCAACGCGGCGAACACCACCACGCCGCCGGCGGGCTGGACCTACAACGTTTCCGCCTCGAGCAGCAGCTACCTGATCCTCGGCTACGCCACCAACTTCGTCGTGTCGGAGCCCTTCTCCACCGAAGGCTTCACGAACCTGACGGTGGACTTCAGCGCGCGCAGCTACGGCACGGTGGCCGGCACGACCCGCACGAACGTCGTGGTCTCGATCTCCGGCGACGACGGCGAAACCTGGACCGCGCTCGGCACGGTGGCGCCCGCCAACAACACGATGACGGCCATGCCGACCTTGACCACCGCGGCGAACCTCGGCAACGTCCAGACCCGCATCCGCTGGCAGGCGCCGAACGCCGCCGCCAATTCCGGCGTGGGCATCCAAGCGCTGGTCGTGAAGGGCTGGAGCGCGGGCGGCGGGCCGGCCTACGTCGCCGGCTACTCGAACCGGACGGTCGCCGGCACGAGCCAGGCCGTGACCGGCCTGACCACGGGCGTCGCCTACTACTTCCGCGTCCGCGCGGCCAACGCCGCCGGCACCGGCGCGAATTCTTCCGTGGCCAGCGTCACGACGACGAGCGCCCCGCCGGCCGGCACGCCGCCGACGGTGAACGCCATCGCCGCGCAGAGCGCGACCGCCGGCGGCACGTTCGAGTACACGGTGACCGCCTCCGCGACCGACGGCGACCCGATCCTGTCGTACGCCTGCGCCACCGCGGTGAACTCGAACCGCTGGGATCTCGACGCGAACTCGGGCTATTTCCTCTTCTATCCCACGGCCTCCGAAATCGGCACGAACCTGTTCAGCTTCACGGCCACGGACAAGGACGGCGCCAGCGCGCCCGTGCAGATGAGCGTGAAGGTGTACACCGCCGCGGCGACCAACGCGTTCACGATGTGGGTGGAAGACCAGGGTGAAAATCCCGTGGATCCCGACTTCGACGAAGCCGCCGACGTCGACGGCGACGGCCGGACGACCTACGAGGAGTATCTCGCGGATACCGATCCGGCGGCGTCGAACGAAGTCTACGAACTGACCGGCAATTACCTCAATGCCTCGCAGGCCGGCGCCGGCACCGGAGAAATCCGGTTCAGCATTCCCGCCAGCCCCCGCCGCTTCTACCAGTTGGTCTATTCCACGGATCTGTCCGGCGCGCCCGTCGTGAGCAACCTCGGCTGGGGCACTGCCGGAACGATGACCTGGACCAACAAGTCGACCGGCGCCTGGTACGGAACCGTCCGGGTCCGTCTTGGCGAGCCGTAAGGCAACCGCCATCTCAACAAATTGCGCGGCAATGAATTGCCGCGCAATTTCTTTTTGTAGATCTGCGGCTGTCCGGCGGTTCCCGGACCGCTGGATATTCATCGTAACTTCATTTTAATGTCTAAACTTGCATTTTCGTCGGCCAGGCGTAACATCAATCTAATAATTTTGGGAGATTTCCGGCGGAGAATGGAGTGAAGCGGCGTCTCGGAGTTTGGTTGGCGTGCGGCTTCATGGGCGTTTCGGCGTCCCGGGGCGGAACTCCGCCGTTGCTTCTGGAAGGGGGCGCCATCGAAACCGCGCGCGGGGCGCAACAGGCCTCGTTCCATCTGCTGAAATCTTCCGCGCAACCGCCGGTCGTGCAGCGCGCGACGGCGCGCGGCACCGTGCCGTGGCTGGTGCAGATGGCGCAGCCCATCCGCGCGCAGGATCCGGCGGCGCTGGAGGCGGAGGGCGCGATCGTCCACCGCTACGTTCCGGAAAACGCCTTTTTGATCGAAGCCGCTCCGGCGACGCTGGCCCGCATCGCGAAATCCAAAACCGTCGCCTGGGCCGGCGAGTATTTGCCCCGTTGCAAAACCGCGCGGGCCTTGGCGGGCGGTACGGCCGCGGACCGCGAATGCGTCGTGACGCTGTTCGCGGCCGCGGACAAGCGTCGCGCCGCGCGCGAATTCGGCGAGATGAACGTCTTCGTGCCGCGCGCGCAGCTCGAAGCGGACGGCGCGGAATTGCGCGTGCGCTTGACGCCCGCCCAAATCGAAGCGGTCGCGAACTGGGGCGAAGTGGAATGGATCGAGCCGGCCGCTCCGCTCCGGTCGTGGGGCGGTTCCGCGCCCGATCCGGCGGCCGCCGCCGACGTGGCGGCGGAGCTGCGGCAGGCCTACGCGGCCGGCGAGCGGGTGGTGGCGCTGCGCCGCGGCGCGGCCGACGCCGGCGCCTACGGCGCGGCGGCGCGCGCGGCGGATGTCTTCGTCCAGGCGCATCCGGACCTGCTCGTCGTGGCCGCGGCGGGCAACGCGGCGGTGGATCTGGAGCCGGCCGACGGCGTGGCGGATGCCGGCACCGTGGGGTCGCCCGCCACGGCGAAAAACGTCCTGACCGTGGGCGCGGCGGAAGGCCGGCGCGACGTCGCGCGCGTCTGGCGCGATTCGTGGCCCGAGGATTTCGCGGTGGAGCCCATCGCGCTGGACCGGATGGCGCAGGCGGACGGCCCGCAAGGGCTCGCGGCGTTTTCGGGCCGCGGGCCCTGCGCCGACGGCCGCATCAAGCCCGATCTCGTCGCGCCGGGCACGTTCGTGGCCGTGCCGCGGCCGGCGGATTCGGATTTCACGGGCTGGGGCGCGGCGGAAAACGCCGCTGAAATCTACGTGGGCGGCACGGGCGTGTCGGCGGAACTGGCGGCGGAAGCGGCCCGGAAAGCCCGGCAGTGGCTGGCGGAAGAGCGCGGCATGCCAAGTCCGAGCGCGGCGCTGGTCAAGGCGCTCCTGATGGCCGGCGCGCGGGACCTGGCTCCGGGGCAGTACGGGACGGGCGCCAAGCAGGAGATCCCCGGCGTCCGCCCGAACGACGCGCAAGGCGCGGGCCTGCTGGATCCAGCCGGCGCGCCGGCGCCCGGCGAACGCGAATTTCTCGACGTGCACGAAGCGGCCGGACTCGCGCCGGGCGCGGCCGATGCCTACGAAGTGGCCGTCGCTCGGCCCGGCGGACGGTTCGTCCTGGTGCTGGCCTATGCCGATCCCGCCGCCGCGCCCTGCGCCGGCAAGCAACTGGTGAACGATCTGGATCTGACGGTCCGCAAGCCCTCGGGCGCGTGGCTGCATGCCAACGGGCGGACCGGGCCGGACGATTTGAACAACGTGGAAATGATCGAATTCGAAGCGGACGAAACGGGCGTTTATCTCGCGCGGGTGGAAGCCCGCGCGGTGCCGTGGGGCGGTTCCCAGCCCTATGCCCTCGTCGTCCGCGGACCCCGGACGGAAGCCGCGGCGGCGGCAGCATCGGAGCAACCATGAATCGGAAAACAGCGGCGTGCGGTTTGGCGGCGGCGGCGATCCTGGCCGGAACCCAGGGCGCCTGGGGCGCCTACGGCGGATCCGGCACCTTCACCAAGATCGCCTCGCGGGCCGACCTGACGGACGGGTACTACGTCGTCGCCAGCAGCAACGGGCTCATGGCGCTGAACAACGTCAACTACGGCTCGTTCTTCACCAACAGCGCGATCAGTCCCTCGGCCAACGTGCTGACCGATCCGCCGGCCGCGATCGTCTGGCTCATCCAGACCAACGCGACCTACGGCGGACTGACGATTTTCAACGAGGCCAGCAACCGATTCGTTTCGTATTCCGGAACCGCGAACGCCGCCTATGCCGCCGGCGCGGTGAACGGCACGACGGGCGTCTGGTCGTTCGCCTACGGGGCGGGCGCGTTCGACGTCGCCAACGTGGCGACCAACACCCGCCTGCTTCAATACAACGCTGCGGCGCCGCGCTTCGCCTGCTACACCACGGTCCAGCAGAAACTGGCGCTGTACAAGATGGCGGCGGCGGCGGACGTGCCTCCGTCCTTCGGCGCCAATCCGGGGCCGCTGGGCGCCACCTCGGGCGTGGCGATGGCCTTCACGGTGACGGCGTCGGGCAGTCCGGCGCCGGCGCTGGCGCTGCAGTCGCAAACCGCCTCCGCGGGATTCAGCTTCACGCCCGGCACGGGCCAGCTCAGCTATACCCCGCCGCAGGCGGACGGCGGCGCCACCCAGACGTTCACGTTCACGGCCAGCAACTCCGCCGGCGTGGCGACGCAGACCGTCGGCGTGGCGGTGACGGCCGGCACCGCGCCTGCGTTCACGAGCGGCACGTCGTACGGCGCGACCTCGCTGGTCGCCATGGCGTTTACGGTGACCGCTTCGGGCACGCCGGCGCCGACGCTGGCCTTGCTGGGCGAAGATGCGGCGGGCTCCGTGAGCTTCACGCCCGGCACCGGCGTGCTGAACTACACCCCGGCCGCCGGCGACGTCGGCACCCGGACCTTCACGTTCACGGCCGCCAACGTCGCCGGAACGGCGACGCAGAACGTGAGCGTGGTCGTCGTCGACCAGCCCGTCGCGCCCTCGTTCACGAGCGGCACGTCGTACGGCGCGACCGCGCTGGTCGCCGTGGCGTTCACCGTGGCCGCCAGCGGCAATCCCGCGCCGACCCTGGCCCTGCAGAGCGAAGACGCCGCCGGAAGCGTCGTCTTCACGCCGGCGACGGGCGCGCTGGACTACACGCCCGCCACGAACGACGTCGGCAACCGCAGCTTCGTCTTCACGGCCAGCAACGTGGCCGGCACGGCGACCCAGACGGTGACCGTGGCCGTCGCCGCCGCGCCGACCACGATCCCGACGGTCAGCGTGACCAACGTCGCGACCAATGGCTTCACGATCAACTGGACGGCCTGCACCGATGCCACGAACTACCAGGTCCAGGTGGCGACGGACACGAATTTCGCGGCCGGAAGCGCCAGCGAGGCCTTGAGCGAAGCCTTCGCGACGCTGACGGACACGGCCGTGCCGTCGGGCTGGAGCACGGATAAATCCTCCGATCTGGACTACACCGGCGAGCCCTACGTCGGCGCGGCCGCGCCAGCCTATAAGTTCGGCACCTCCGGCCAATGGCTGCAGAGCCCGGCGTTCGCGCCGGGGGCGACCAATTTGCAGTTCTTCGCCTACGGCAACGGCGGCGCCGGCAGCACGATCGCCGTGTCGGCCCTGGTGAGCGGCGTCTGGACGCTGATGGATACGGTCGTCGTCGCCGCCAACGACGGCACCTACAACGTGGCGCTGAACCCGCAGACCACCCAGCTCAAGTTTTCGTTCACGAAGGTTTACAATTGCGGATTCGACGACGTGGTGGTGCAGGCGGTTTCGGCGTCGGCCTCGCTCGTGCTGGACCGGACGGTGGCGGCGCTGACGACCGACGCGACGGGACTGGATTCCTCGACGACCTACTACGTCCGCGCGCGCCGGGAAGGCGGCGAGTGGTCGGAGATCGTTTCGGCCGCGACGGCCGATCCCGCGCCGACGGTGCCGGCGTTCAACGCGAATCCGGGACCGATCGCGGCCACGGCCACGCTGGCCAAGGCCTTTTCCGTCGGCGCCACCGGTTTTCCGGCGCCGACGCTCTCGCTGCAGGGCACGACCGCTTCGGGCGGCTATGCGTTCACGGCCGGCACGGGCACGCTGGACTATACCCCGCCGGAAAGCGACGTCGGCACGCGGACGTTCACCTTCGCCGCCAGCAACGTCGCCGGCGTCGCGATGCAGACCGTCACGGTGACCGTGGCCGCCGCGCCGGTCTACGTGCCGACGGTGACCGTGACCAACGTCGGACCGACGTTCTTCACCGCCAACTGGAACGAAGTGACGGACGCCGCGACCTACCAGATCCAGATCGGCACGGACACCAACTTCTCCACGTCCGTCGCCGGCTCGAACGTGCTTTCCCAGACCTTCGCCACCCTGACGGACACGACGCCGCCCAGCGGCTGGACCAGCAGTCTTTCCAGCGATCTGGATTCCACCGTCTACTACGGCGCGGCTCCGCCGTCGTTCAAGTTCAACCTCACCGGCCAATGGCTGCAAAGTCCCGTCTTCGCGGCGGGCGGCACGAATCTGCAGTTCTGGGCCTACGGCCGCAACGGCGCCGGCAGCACCTTCGCGATTTCGGGCTTGGTGTCCGGCGTCTGGACGCCGATCGCCACGGTGAGCATCGCCCGCAACGGCGCCACCTACAGCGTGCCGCTGGATCCGCAGACCACGCAGATCAAGTTTTCCTTCACCCGGATCGTCACCGTGTATCTGGACGACGTCGTCGTGCAAGGCGCGACCGTGGCCGGTTCGCTGGTGCGGGACGAAACGGTGGCGGCGCTGACCTACGGCGCGACCGGGCTGTCGAATTCGACGCCCTACCACGTGCGCGTTCGCGCCGCGCCGACCGGCACTTGGTCCGCGGTCGTTTCGACCGCCACGCTCGGCAACGAACCGCTGGCGCCGTGGTTCACGGGCGGGGCGGGGCCCTACGCCACCACGGCGGGCGTGGCCGTCGCGTTCACGGAAACGGCGCTGGGCGTGCCCGATCCCGCGCTGGCGCTGGCCGGCACCACCGCCGCTCCCGGCAGCTACGCCTTCACGCCGGAAACCGGATATTTGATCTACGCGCCGCCGCTGGGCGACGTGGGCGCGCAGACGTTCACCTTCACGGCCAGCAACGCCACCGGCGTGGCGACGCAAACCGTCGAAGTCGCGGTGGCGGCCGCGACGGCTCCGGCCTTCACCAGCGGCACGGCCTACGGCGCGACGACGCTGGTAACCCGCGTGATCGTCGTGGAAGCCTCCGGTTCGCCGGCGCCGGTTCTGGCGCTGACGGGTTCCACGGCGACGACGAACGCCTATTCGTTCTCGCCGGAACTGGGCCGCCTGAGCTACACGCCGCCCACGAACGACGTCGGCACGCGCACGTTCACTTTCACGGCCAGCAACCTCGCGGGCGTCGCCACGCAGACCGTCGTCGTCGCGGTCAGCAACATGCCCGCCGTGGCGCCGCGGATCGACGCGCTGCCGCAACAGACCACGATGGTGGGATTGGAATTCGACTACACGGTAACGGCGACCGATCCGGACACCGCCGCCTCCAACCTGACCTTCGCCTGCACCAGCGCGGTGGCCTCGGCCACCTGGGCGTTCGACACGAACAGCGGCTACTTCGTCTTCATCCCCACGACGAACCAGATCGGCGCGAACGTGTTCTCGTTCCAGGCCACCGACCACCCGACGTCGCTGGCGAGCCCGTGGTCCAACCTGGTCGTCGTGGTGAGCGCCGCGGGCGATCCGGTCTCGGTCTCCTTCGGCAGCGCCCGGATCGTGGGCGAAGAGGATGCCGGCACGCTGCTGATTCCCGTGAACCTGGCCTATTCCGGCACGGCCTCGATGCAGTTCCGGTTCTCCGGGCCGACCAACGGCACCGCGCTGCGCGGCGCGGATTTCAACTGCGCGACGACCCTGACCGTATCCGGTTCGGCGTCGGGCAACCTGGTGCTGGACCTGGTCGACGACGTCCTGCCCGAAGGGCCGGAGTCGGTCAAGATCACGCTGGTGCCGGTGTCGCCCGCCACGGCGGGCGCCGTCACGCAGACGGTCGTGCACCTGCGCGATGACGATGCGGTGGCCGTGATGGCCGCCAACATCACCAGCGGGTCGAACCAGGAATACGAAGGTCCCGGCAACCGCATTTTCCAGGCGCTGTGCCCCGACGTGGCGCTGGTGCAGGAATTCAACATGACCAACGGCACCTCCGAAACCGTCTATCGCGCCTGGGTGGACCAGACCTTCGGCACGAACTTCTCGTATTGCCACGAGCCGCTGGCCAGCGCGAACATCCCCAACGGCATCGTCAGCCGCTGGCCCATCGTCGAATACGGCGAGTGGGACGACACGACGCTCAGCGACCGCGACTTCGTCTGGGCCAAGATCGATCTGCCCGGCGACAAGTACCTGTACGCGGTCAGCCTGCACATCAAGGCCAGTTCGGGCTATGAATCGCAGCGCACGACGGAAACCCGCGCGCTGACCAACTACATCGCGCAGGCCGGCTGGAGCACCAACGACTACCTCGCGATCGGCGGCGACTTCAACCTCCAGACGCGGACGGAAACCGCGCTGTCCGTGCTGACCGCCAAGGTGACGTCGGACGCCCACCAGTCCGCCGACCAGGTCGGCAACAAGAACACCAACAGCGGGCGCGACAAGCCGTACGACCTCGTCCTGCCCAGCCCGAACCTCGATGCCCGCCACCGCACCTACTACTTTGGCGGCTATAGCTACGCCAACGGCATCGTGTACGACACGCGCATCACCTGGGCCAGCGGCCTGCCGTCGCCGTCGCTGTCCGCCGATTCCGCCGCGGCCAACATGCAGCACATGGGGGCCATGAAGATCTTCGAACTCGAAAAGGACGACGAAGTCGGCGCGCCGACGGCGTTCTCGGCCGCGCCGGCCGGCCCGGCCCGGAACGACCTGTCCGCCACGGCCAACGCGCTGGGCGACGAAGTGATCGTGGCGTGGGACGCCGACAACACCTTCACGACGCCTTCCGGCACCCCGCCGGCGGCCGGCGCCGCGTTCGCGGGCGGCACCGTCCTCTACAAGGGTCCGGCCGGCGCGTTCAGCCACACGGGACTGACCGCCTGCGCGACCTACTACTACAAGTGCTGGTCGTACGCCGGCACGGTTTATTCCACCAACGGCCTGACGGCCGACGCGTCGACGACGGAGCCGGCCGCCCCCGCCTCGGTCTGGGCCAGCGCCGTCACCAACGAAGCCTTCACCGCGAACTGGAGCGCCGTCGCGGGCGCCGCCGGCTATCGCCTCGACGTGTGCCGGGTTCCCAGCTTCTCCGGCGCCGGCGCCGGCTGGGGTCCGATCTTCCGCGAAACCATGGGCGCGCCCACGGCCGGCACGACGACGCTGGCCGACCACGAAGCGAACAACGGCTTCGACAACGACGCCTACGACATGACGTCCGGCGGCGCGGACAACCCGGCCGACGTCCGCACGAGCATCGCTTCGTCCAACTACGTCGATTCCGCGGGCAACGCGGCTTCCGGCGGCGCGAACGTCTATTTCCCCACGAACGGCCTGGTCGGCTCGGCCGGCTTCGCCATCGCGGGCATCGATACCCGCGGCTACGAAGCGCTTTCGCTCAGCTTCGGCTACTACAAGGAATCCTCCGCGACGAACATGAACTTCGCGCTGGATTGGTCCACGGACGGCGAGACGTGGAATGCCGTCGCGATTTCCAACGCGCTGCCGGCCGCCAACGCGACGAGCCGCTGGTACGCGGTGTCCAACGTGGCGGTCGCGTCCGCCGCGCTCGGCTCGACCAACCTGAGCTTGCGCTGGACGCGCCTGGCGGGCTCCGTCCCCGGCCGCATCGACGACGTCCTGCTGCAAGGTTCCGCGGCTTCGGCGGAGTTCGCGGCGGGCTACTCGAACCGGCTCGTTTCCGGCACGACGAGCCTGGCCGTGACCGGCTTGACCGGCGCCGCGACCTATTATTTCCGCGTGTCCGCCGCGGGCGGCAGTTGCGAGAGCCTCCGGTCGGCGACGGCCACCGCGACGCCGACGGCCACCGCGACGCCGCCGTCCTTCACCAGCGCCGCTTCCTTCGGCGCGACGACGGGCGTGGCGCGGACCTTCGCCGTGACGGCCGCGGGCTATCCGCAGCCGGTCTTGTCGCTGCAAGCCACGACGGCTTCCGGCGGCCAGAGCTTCGACGCCGGTTCGGGCACGCTGACCTACACGCCGCCGGAAGCGGACGTCGGTTCGCGCACGTTCACGTTCCGCGCCACCAACGTCTACGGCGCGGTCCAGCAGACCGTGACGGTCGCGGTGGCCGCCGGCGTGCCGTCCGCCGTCGGCTCCCTCTGGGCCGGCGCGACGAACGCGACGGGCTTCACGGCCGTTTGGAGCGCCTCGACGCTGGCGACAGGCTATCGGCTCGACGTCAGCCCGGAACCGACCTTCCAGACCTTGACCGGCGGCAGCGCCGCCACGGTCCTCGCCACCAACGAGGCCACCGACGTTTCCCTGATCGCGGGCGACTGGTCCGGCACCGATCTGGCCGGCACCAACGGCTACGTCCAGATGACCCAGTCCTCCTCGGCCATCGTTTCGCCGGCGTTCTCGACGGTGGGCTTCACCAACCTGACGGTGGACTTCTGGGCGCGGACCTACAACGGCACCACGGCTTCCAATATCACCGTGTCCGTTTCCACCAACGGCGGCGCCACCTGGACCGCGCTGGGCGTCGTGAATCCGCCCAACGGTTCCAGCTGGGCGGCCATGCCCACGCTGTCGGCCGCGGCGCATCTCGGCCACGCCCAGACCCGCATCCGCTGGCAGTCGCTGGACGCCAACGGCACCATCGGCGTCGGCGTGCGCTACCTGGCCGTCAACGGCTGGGCGCCCGCCTACGCGCCGGCCTTCGCGGCCGGCTGGTCGAACGTCGCCGTCGCCGGCACGAGCCAGGCGGTGGCGGGGCTGGACGCCGCGACGACCTACTACTTCCGCGTGCGCGCGGAAAACGCCGCGGGCACCAGCGGGAATTCGCCCACGGCCAGCGTCGCGACGCTCGCCAAGGGGAACCAGACGATTTCGTTCGCGTCCCTCGGCGCGCAAATCGCCACCAACGTGCTGGCGCTCTCCGCGACGGCGTCGAGCGGGCTGCCGGTGAGCTTCGCGGTGGGCTCCGGCCCCGCGACGATCACGGGCGGCACCGCGCTGTCGTTCACCGGCGCGGGCACGGTCAGCATCGTCGCTTCGCAAGCGGGCGACGCGGCGTGGAATCCGGCGCCCGCCGTCACGAACACCTTTGCCGTTTCCAAGGCCGCGGCCGGCGTGACGCTGGGCGGCTTGTCCCAGACTTACGACGGCACGCCCAAGAGCGCGACGGCCACCACGGTGCCCGCCGGGCTCGCGGTGACGCTGACCTACGACGGCTCCGCCGCCGCGCCGAGCGCCGTGGGCTCCTACGAAGTCGTGGCCCTGATCGCCGAAGCCCTCTATGCGGGCGGCGCGACCGGCACGCTGACCATCGCCGAAACCGCGGATCCCTTCGCGCAGTGGCTGCAAGGGCGGTCGCTGGATCCCCAGGACAGCCGCTACGACGAAGCCGCGGACGACGACCACGACGGCGCGACGACCTACGAGGAATATCTGGCCGACACCGACCCGACCAGCGCCGGCAGCGTGCTCGGCCTGACGGGCACCTACTGGAACGCCGCCAAGGTCACCAACGTCACCGGCCAGATGCGCTTCAGCTTCCCGGCCAGCACCGGCCGCTACTACCAGCTGGTGTATTCCACCAACCTGTTCGGCCCGTCCAACGTGGTCAATCTGGGGTGGGGCCAGGTCGGAATGACGGTCACGAACGACAGCGCCGGCACCTGGTTCGGCGCCGTGCGCGCCCTCCTCGCGGCGCCGTAGGCGGCCGCGGCGCGGCCGCGGAAAATCGCCGGAATCCGCGGGTTTCCTTGAAATCCGGTTCGTATGATCATTAATTAATGATCATACGTTTTCCGGCGGGACGGGGAACGGGATCCGCGCGGGACGCGCCGCCGCCGGCAGGGAGAAGTCTCGACAAGCGACGGCCGGGCAGGCACGCTGGCCCCGTGAGCTGGGCTTGGCTGGACATGCTGTTTTCCCGCGCCTGCGAAGCCTGCGGCGCGGCCTTGGGCGAGGACGAGACCGGCTTCCTGTGCTGGGATTGCCGCGCCGGCGTGCGCTTCGTGCAGGTGCCGTTCTGCGAGCGCTGCGGAGATCCCGTGCCGGGCACCATCGGCGGCCCGTTCGAGTGCGCCGGCTGCCGCGGTCTGCAGCCGGCCTTCGACTGGGCCCGCTCGGCCGTGCACTACGACGGCGCGGCCAAAACCTGCCTCCGCCGGTTCAAGTACCAGGCCGGCATCTGGCTGCAGGAGGAATTGGTCGGCTGGCTCGCCGCCCTCTGGCGCACCTGCCCGGCCGACGCGCGCGCCGCGGATTTCCTGGCGGCCGTCCCGCTGTATCCGCGCCGCGAACGCGAACGGGGCTACAACCAGTCCGCGCTGCTGGCCGCCGGCCTCGCGGAACGGATCGGCATTCCCTTCCGCCCCCGCGCCTTAGGCCGAATGAAGCCCACCGCGACCCAAACGCATTTGACAGCCGTCCAACGGGTCCATAATGTAAAGGGCGTTTTCTCGGTTCTCCGGCCCCGCGACGTGCGCGGGGCGCGGATCGCGCTGGTGGACGACGTGATGACCACCGGCGCCACGGTGAACGAGTGCGCGCGGGCCCTCAAGGCGGCCGGCGCGGCGGCGGTGATGGTGTTGACGGTGGCCCGCGGCGGTTAGCCGGGCGGTTCGGCCCGGCCTGAAAAACGGATTTGCAGACATGACCTTGTTCGGAAAAAAAAGAGTGATCAAGAAGGCCCGCAAACGGGACATGCCCGACGGCCTGTGGCTCAAGTGCCCTTCTTGCAACGAGATGATTTTCGGCGAAGAGCAGGAAAAAGCCCTGCGCGTGTGCCCCCTGTGCGGCCACCATTTTCCGATGAGCCGCGCCGAGCGCCTGGCGATGATCGCCGATCCGGGCTCCTTCGTCGAATGGGACCGCGACGTCTACAGCATCGATTTCCTCGGTTTCGTCGGCGCCGCGTCCTACCAGGAAAAACTCGAATCCAACCGCCGCAAGACCGGCGAGGTGGATGCGGTGACCTGCGGCCGCGCCCGCCTGTCCGGCCGGGCCATTGCGCTCGGCGTCATGGATTTCGAATTCCTCGGCGCCAGCATGGGCTCCGTGGTCGGTGAAAAAATCACCCGCCTCATCGAACGCGGCACGGCCGAAAAGCTGCCCGTGATCGTGATCTGCGCCTCGGGCGGCGCGCGCATGTACGAAGGCATGATGAGCCTCATGCAGATGGCCAAGACCAGCGGCGCTCTCGCGCGCCACGCCGACGCCGGGTTGCCCTACATTCCCGTGCTGACCCATCCGACCACCGCCGGCGTCATGGCCAGCTTCGCCACGCTGGGCGACGTGATCCTCGCCGAGCCCGGCGCGCTCATCGGCTTCGCCGGCGCGCGCGTCATCAAGGAAACCATCCACCAGGACCTGCCGCCCGGTTTCCAGCGGCCCGATTTCCTGCTCAAGCACGGTCTGCTCGACCAGATCGTGCCCCGCGGCGAACTCAAGGCCACGTTGGCCCGCCTGCTCGACGCCTTCTGCGGCCCGCTGCAGGCGTCCGAACCGCCCGAAGTGCCCGCCTGAGCGCGGATTCTTCGGCCCGCTTTTCCATCCGATCGGACTCCATGAGCAAAGCCGCTCCCATCCTGGACGCCAAGCTGACCTATCTGTACAGCCGCACCGGCGGCAGCGCCGTCAAGCTCGGCCTAGAAACCACGCGCGCGCTGCTGAAGGCCGTCGGCGTCGATCCGCAGCGCCTGCCGTGCCTGCACGTGGCCGGGACCAACGGCAAGGGCTCCGTCTCCGCCATGCTCGAATCGGTCCTGCGCGCCGCCGGCCTGCGCACCGCGCTCTACACCAGCCCCCATCTCATCCGCTTCAACGAGCGCATCCGCGTTGCGGGCCAGCCGATCCCCGACGAAGACCTGCTGCGCCTGCTGGACGAAGTCGAGCGCGCCGACCAGGCGCAGGCCGCCGAACCCGGCGGACGGCTGGGCACGTTCTTCGAACTGACCACCGTCGTCGCGTTCAAGTGGTTCCTCGAGCAGGGCGTCCAGGTCGCCGTGCTGGAAACCGGCATGGGCGGGCGCCTCGACAGCACCAACGTCGTGACGCCGCTGCTGTCGGTCATCACCGAAATCGGCCTCGAGCACCAGGCGTTCCTCGGCGACACGCTCGCGCAGGTCGCCGGCGAGAAGGCCGGCATCGTCAAGCCCGGCCGGCCCGTCGTGACGGGCCCGCAGCGCCCGGCCGTCGCGCGGGTCATCGAGGAAAAGGCCCGCGCGGCCCAGGCGCCGCTGCTGCGCGCGGACGAAAGGATCTCCGTCCGGCGCCTTTCCCAGGACCTGGACGGCCAGACGCTGGCGATCGAAACCGGCGCCGGCGCCTGGCAGCCGCTGCGCCTGCCGCTGCTGGGCGATTTCCAGTTGGCCAACTGCGCGCTGGCGATCACCGCCCTCGAGTGGCTGCGCGACGAGCTGGGCTGGCCGCTCGCGGAAGACGTCGTCCGCGCCGGGCTCGAACAAACCCGCTGGCCGGGGCGGTGCCAGGTCGTCTCGCGCGATCCGGTCATTCTCGTCGACGTGGCCCACAATCCCGACGCCGCGCAGGCGCTGGCCGCGTTCCTCGAGAAGTTCCGCGGCGACCGGAAAGTGGCGCTCATCTGCGGGATGCTGGCGGACAAGGACGCCGAGGGCTTTTTCCGCCTGCTGCGGCCGGTGGTGGATGCGTGCGTGCTGGTGCCGCTGGACAGCGAGCGCAGCATGCCGCCGGAAAAGCTGCTGGCCGCCGCCCGGGCCGCCCAGTTGCCCGCCGCGGAAGGCACGTTGTCCACCGCCGTGCGCAACGCCAAGATCTGGGCCAAGAAAAACAACGGCATCGTCGTCGCCGCCGGCTCGCTCTATCTCGCCTCCGCCGTGCTCTACGAGCTCGGCGCCGACGTGTAGCGGCCGGACACTAGGCTTGCAGGGACACGTCGCCGGCGTTGTAGACGAGCAGCACGTCGCCCGGCAGATCGACGGTTTGCTGGAGAAAGGGGATGAGGGCCCCGGCCGGATCTTCGTCGGGCGGCTCGAACCCCGCGAACAGCACCGCGGAGGGTTGCATGGCCTTGCGGATGGCCTCGAGGGGCGATTCGGCGGGCATGACGACGAGATCCGCTTCGATGCGCGCGCCGGCGAGCAAATCCTGCATTTCCCGGGCGACGTTGTGGATGTCGGCCTTGGGCGGCACGGGGCGCAAGATGCGGATGGGACGGTTGCGCCATGCGGGGTTCTTCTTGAGCAGGTAGGCCAGCAGGAGCATGAGCGCGCCGTTGCTTTCCTTGGACCACCAGAGGTTGATCGCGCCGTCGGGAACGACGGTGCGCGCTTCCTTGTCCTTCTGCTTGTTGGCGACGACGACGATGCTGCGGCGCATCCGCTTGGCGATGCCGAGAATGCCGGCGAACACGCCCGTTTTCTCGGGGTCTTGGCTCCAGCCCAGCAGGAGGGTGTTGGGGCGCAGGCCGCCCAATCCGTGGCACTGGAGGAGCGCTTGGACGGCGGCTTGGACGTGGTCGTCGACGACGACGGCGGGAAAGGCGTCGAGCTCTTCCTCGCGGATGAACTTGCGCAGGAGGATTTCGGCTTCGCGCTGGCGATCGAGCAGGTCGTCGAAGTCGCCGCGGATGATTTGTCCGATGGACACGATGCCGTTGTCGGTGGTGAGCCAGCCCGCATATTCGGCCAGATGGAGCCGGTTGTAGGCGCCGCCGCTGAGGGCGAGGATGGAGGGCCGCCAGTTCTTGGGGTGGTAGCGTTCGCTTTCCAGGCGCAGCAGGGCCGTGCGGGCGCGCTGGTAGGCCAGGCCGCTGCCGATGTCGCCCCACTTGACGAGGATTTCCGCGCGGGCGATCAGGAAATAGAGGAGGGCGGCGATGGCGATGGCGACGGATGCCCACAGGGCGTTGATGAGAAACATGACGCCCAGGCAACCCAGCGTCCCCAGCAGGGCCAGCGACCAATGGTTGCGGCGGAACGTGGGCCGGAAACTGGGATTGTGCGAGATGCTTTCGTAGAAGCAAGCGAGATTGACGGCGCCGTAGGTCATCAGGAAGAACATCGTGATGACGGGCGCGATGAGATCCAGGTCGCCCGCGAATATCCCGGCCTGCGCGATCAGGAACGTGACGACGATCGCCCGGCGCGGCTCGCCGGCGCGGCCGCTGCCGCGGCCGAAGAACTTCAGGCGGCGGAAGATGCCGTCGCGCGCGAAGGCTTGCAGGATGCGGGGGGCGCCCATCATGCTGCCCAGCGCGGAAGACAGCGTGGCGCAGATCACCCCCGCGTAGATCAGCGCCCCCCACAGCGCGCGGTCCTTCATCACGAACCCGGCGCCCAGCAGTTCCGTGCGCGGCACGCTGGCCGCCAGCAGAAACGTGATGGCGGCGTAGATGGCCGCGGAAAAGCCGATGGCCGCGAACGTGCCGCCGGGAATGGACCGGCTGGGCTCTTTCAGGTCGCCCGACATGTTGACGCCGGCCATGATGCCCGTGACGGCCGGGAAGAACAGGGCGAAGACCGGAAACAGCGTGTGGCCGGGCGTCCACGCCGGCGCGAGGTTCGCGCGCAGCGTTTCCGGCGAAAACGCCAGACCCGCCCCCAGGAAAAACGACGCCACGGACAGCAGCAGCACGGCCAGGATCGCGTACTGCAGGCGGATCGTCCAGCCCGCGCCGACGTAGACGCACAGGAAGACGAGCAGGTTCGTCACCGTCGCCGCGTCGCGGAACGACAGCGGCAGGCCGGGGAACGCGGAGAACAGCGCCTCGGTGAACCCGAACACGTAGAGCGTGACCGCGACCGCCTGCGCGATGAAGAAGAACACGGCGATGACGCCGCCGAACTCCGGCCCGAGGCTGCGGCTGATGAGGTAGTAGGCGCCGCCGCCCTTGACCCGCATGTTCGTCGCGATCGAGGCGATCGACAGCCCCGTGATCAGCGTGATGGCTTTCGCGCCCGCCAAAATCGCCAGGCCCCATCACAGTCCGGCATAGCCCACGACGGTGTTGAACCGCAGGAACATGATCACGCCGAGGATCGTCAGCAGGCTCGGCGTGAACACGCCGCCGAAGGTGCCGAACCGGGCGGCCGCGCCGGACGCGGCGGCTGGGGACTTGTCGCTCATGGCGAACCCCAGCATTCCAGATCGCGGGGCGCGCGTCCAGCCGCGCCGCGCCTTTTCCGGCCGGGCGGGGTTTTAGGCTTGTGGGCGCGGGGCAAATGGCGTAGAACCGCCGGCAGATTTTCGCCGTTTGGCCGAAGATCGTGGGACGGTAGCTCAGTCGGTAGAGCACGAGCCTTTTAAGCTTGTGGTCGCGGGTTCGAGCCCCGCCCGTCTCACCATTCTAAAACCCCTGCAAACAAAGGCGATAAGGCCATTTTGCAGGGTTTTTCTTGTGTACACAACCAAAACGCCAAAACTGCCCACAACTGCCCATTATCGCCAGAAAGTCTGTCAATATTTTGTCAACGGATTTCCG
>DAOTNL010000033.1:0-17983 GCA_035450765.1 Kiritimatiellia bacterium
ATGAACGCCATTGAAATGCTCAAGGCCATCGAAAAGCTGAACGCCAGCTTGACCGGCAAGGACTTCCTGCTGACGTGGGACAAGTCGGTGCCCGAGCTCAAACTCATCCTCCAGACCGCCGAACTGCTGAAGAAGCTCTACGAAGCGAACGTCTCGCTGCGCGTCTTCGACACGGGCCTGGCCATCTCCAACTTCCGCGACAACTCCACCCGCACGCGCTTCTCCTTCGCCTCCGCCAGCAACCTGCTGGGCTTGGCCGTCCAGGACCTCGACGAAGGCAAGTCGCAGATCGCCCACGGCGAAACCGTCCGCGAAACCGCCAACATGATCTCGTTCCTCACCCAGATCATCGGCATCCGCGACGACATGTTCCTCGGCGCCGGCCACACCTACATGAAGGAAGTCGGCGAAGCCCTCGACGACGGCTACGCGCAGGGCGTGCTGCCCCAGCGGCCCGGCATCGTCAACCTCCAGTGCGACATCGACCACCCCACGCAGTCCATGGCCGACCTGTGCTGGCTGAAAGAACACTTCGGTTCCCTCGAAGCCCTCCGCGGCAAGAAGATCGCCATGACCTGGGCCTACAGCCCGTCCTACGGCAAGCCCCTGTCCGTTCCGCAAGGCATCATCGGCCTGATGACGCGCTTCGGCATGGACGTGACGCTGGCCCATCCGCAAGGCTACGACCTGATCCCCGACGTCGTCGCGCTCGCCGGCAAGCAGGCGCAGGAAAACGGCGGCTCGTTCAAGCAGGTCGCCTCGATGGAAGAAGCCTTCGCCGGCGCCGACATCGTCTATCCCAAGTCCTGGGCGCCGTACCACGTCATGCAGAAGCGCACCGACCTGCTCAACGCCAACGACAAGGAAGGCCTCAAGGAGCTGGAGAAGCAGTGCCTCGCCCACAACGCCGAGTTCAAGAACTGGGAATGCGACGAAGCCAAGATGAAGCTCACGAAGAACGGCGAGGCGCTGTACATGCACTGCCTGCCGGCGGACATCACCGACGTCTCCTGCAAGGCCGGCGAAGTCTCCGCCAGCGTCTTCGAGAAATACCGCATCCCGACCTACAAGGAAGCCGGCTACAAGCCCTACGTCATCGCGGCCATGATGCTGACCAACCGCATGAAGGACGTCGTCGGCACCATCGCCGACCTGATGCAGTACCCGATGGAGCGCGTCATGGACGTCTCCGCCGGCGGTCCTGCCCCGGCGAAGAAGGCCGCCAAGGCCAAGAAGGCCGTGAAGAAGGTCGTCCAGAAGGCCAAGGGCAAAGACAAGAAGGCCGTCAAAGCCGTGAAGAAGGCGGTCAAGAAGGTCGCCAAGAAGGCCCAGGCCAAGCGGAAGTAATTCCGCCGCGCCTCTCCGCGCCGCCCGGCAACGGGCGGCGCCTTTTCATGTCCGAGGCTTTATCGAGTGGTCGTTGGCGTTTTCGGTTCGAAGGCCGGGACCATTCGCCCAGCGGTCCGGGCTTTCTTTCTTTATGTTGACACCCATTGACGCCCCGTCCCGACCTGATACCTTTGGGCCATGCCGTCCCAGCGCTTCATCCCGGGCATTTTCAATTACTGCGACTATTGGTGCGAGCGCTGCGCCTTCACGCTGCGGTGCCGAAACTTCCAGATGGGCGCAGAACTCGCCCGCGCGGACCGCGACGAAAACGACGCTCCCGCCAAACGCGACGCCGCCAATGCCTCATTCTGGACCGCTCTGGCCGAGCAACTGAACCGGCCAGCGGGCGACTGGATTAGCGACGGTGCGGACGACTTCGTTCTCGAACCCGATCCGGACTGGAACGAGCGCGAAAAATCCCGCCGCGAAGCCGTGCGACAGCATCCGCTCGCGCGAATGGCCATGGATTACATGCAGGCCGTCGCCCAATGGCTGGAAGGCGCTCAGGCCGACCTGAAGGCCGTCGCCGACGAAATGGTGGAAACCGCCCGCCGACCGATCTCAGGCGACATCGAAGCCGAAGCGCTTGAAATCGGCGAGATGCTGGAAGTCTTGACCTGGTATCACACTCTGATTCCCCCAAAACTCTCGCGGGCGCTGGACAGCCGGCTCGAGGCGATGGAACCGGATGATGGCGAACCGGAAGAACTCGGTGAAATCCGCATGGCTGACGCCAACGGTTCCGGCCGGGTCGCGTTGCTGGCCATCGAGCGATCCATCGCCGCCTGGGTGCGGTTGCGAGAACTCGTTCCGGCCCAGGAAGACGCGATTTTGAAGATGCTGGTCACGCTGGACCGCTTGCGCGCCGGCATCCATCTGGCCCTGCCCGGCGCCCGGGATTTCCACCTGCCGTTTCTGGAAGGCGAGCCGCGCTGAAACCGTTGCGGCTCTATCCGCAGGACGTCGGCGATCGCCCCTACGGCACGATCCGGAAATCGGCGGGATTCGGACCCGTTTGGGACTCGCCGCATTCGCCGGCCAGCCACTGGATGATCTCCGGATGCTTTTCCCACGCGGGCCGCAAGATCTCCCAGGCGATCATCGCCTCTTCACGCGTTCCAATGCCATAGCTTCCGGGCATGTTTTTCGGCAGTTTCCGGTGCCCGAGGAAATAAGGCGGCGCATGGGGATTCTGCTTCCTCGCAACGGCGAGAGCTTGCCGGGCCTCGTCCAATGCACCGGACAACCGGCGTTCCAGCACATAGGCCCACGCCCATATCGTCGAGTGTTTCCTTTCGCCGGCAAACGTCTTGAACAGCTTGCGCGCCCCCTCCATCCGCTCCAGCGTCAGATAGGCCGTCATCAGCTCATAGCGGACGCCCTGATTGTCGTTCGGATTCAGTTCCAGCATCGCCTCGTATTCTGCAGCGGCTTCCTCCCATTGCCCGGTCTCCGTCAGCATATGCGCCAGCTTGCCTCGCGCCCGCATGTAGGGCCGCGTTTCGTGGAACCCCCAGAAAGCTCCTTTGTACTCGTTGAAATCCGCTCCGAGGTTCTCCTGGGCCATGGCGACCAAACGGCGCAAGAGGCCGATCTGCTCATCCGGAGGCGGACCGCCCAACTCCAGCAAGCCCAACCATGCATCCACGTTGGCGGGATCCAGTTCCAGCGCTTGTTGCAACAACTCCACCGCTTGGTCGGCTGGCGATTCCCACGCGTCGTAAACGAGTTGCTGGGCCTCCTGTTCCTGCTTCTTCTTGCCCCTGGCCGCGCCACCCAAGAGCCGCTCCATCTGGCGCAAACCAGCCGCCGCATCCAGCGGTTTCCGCTTCTTCTTCTCAGCCATGACCGCTCCCGTTGTTCCGTGCAACCCCTTTGACTCCGTGATACTTAATACGCCCGCTTCGCCCCGTCAATTCTCCAGAATTTTTGCGCGAATCGCCTTCCGCCGCCGCCGGGGGGCCTGCTAGACTCCGACCGTCGCGGAACGGACCGCAAACACGGAGGACGGAATGCAGATCGTCGCGTTCGATTTTGCCGCCAAGCGGGAACGGACTTTGGACGAGCGGGACAAGCCCGCGCGGCCGGAACCGGGGATCTTCTATTGGATCGTCGCCGCGCCGGAGGAACCGGCGCCGCTGCAGGACTGGCTCGCCGCCGTCGGCGTGCCGCCCGCGCTGGCGCCGCTGTTGCAAGGGCCCCAGCCCGAAGCGCACGTCGAGCTCTACGAGGAAGCCATCCACTTCACGCTCGGCGAAGTCCGCGTCGAGGGCGGCGCGCTGAAGACCGACGTGCTGGGCCTGCTGCTCGGTGAGAATTTCCTGGCCGTGGTCGCGCCGGCCGCCTCGCCCGTCCTCGACAAGATCCGGCGCATCTACCGCGACGATTTCCGCAAGTTCGCGCGTTCCTCGGGCTTCCTGCTCTACGAGCTGGGCTCGCACCTGCTGGAATCCTACCGCCGCGTCTTCCAGCACCACGTCGCCGAAGCCGAGCGCCTCCAGCTGCGCCTGTTCGGCGACGTCACCGACGGGATTTTTTCCGAAGTGGCCGAGCTGACGGGCGACATCCTGGCGTTCCGCCGCACGGTGCTGGCCGCGCGCGATCTCTTCAACGATCTCGCCGCGCGCAAGTCGGCGTTCGTGCCCGAATCCACGCAGCCCGCGCTGGACATCCTCTCCGACCGGCTGGACCGCCTCGGCGGCGACGTCGCCGGCGTCCGCAGCGTGCTCAACGAAACGCTGAACCTCTACATGGGCATGGTCAGCCACCGCACGAACCGGGTCGTGAGCCGCCTGACCGTCTTCAGCATGATCTTCCTGCCGCTGAGCTTCCTGGCCGGCGTCTACGGCATGAATTTCGAGGTCCTGCCCGAACTCCGATGGCGCTATTCCTACCTCGTCTTCTGGGCCGTCGTCGCGATCTTCGTCGCCACGTTCGTGGTCTTCGTCCGCAGGAAAAAGTGGATTTGATTGCTGCCGTCCCCCTCAGGAGTGCCATTGCCATGACAACGCCGAACGTCCGTTTCAAATGCCTCCATTGCGGGGAAGCGCTCGAAGCCCCGGGCGACATGCTGGGCCAGTTGATGGATTGCCCGGAATGCGGCGAGACCGTCGAAGTGCAGAAGGCGCCCGTCGTCCTGCCGTCCCCGCCGCCGGCGCCGCACCTGCCCCCCCGGCCCATGCCCAAGCTGAAAATGCCGGTGCCGCCCGGCACGGCCAAGAAGCCCGTCCGGCTCAAGGAATACAAGGTCCTGACGCAGCGGGACGAGCGGTTCGGCGGCGCATTCAGCCCAGAAAAACTGGAACAAATCCTGAACGCCTGCGCCGCGCAGGGGTGGCACGTCGTGTCCGTCGCGACGGTCCCCGTCCCGGACGCCGCCGGCGGCGCGCGGAACGAACTCATCGCGGTCCTCGGCCGGGACAAGTAGCCGGCCCGGCCGCGGTCAAACCGTTTCCAATTCCGCGCTTTCCCGCCCCGCGGGCTTCGGCTATCCTGCCCCGCATGCTGACGCTGTTGAGAGTGAAAAACCTCGCCCTCGTGGAAGAAGCGAGCGTCGCGTTCCAGCCGGGACTGAACGTGGTGACCGGCGAGACCGGCGCGGGAAAATCCATCTTGATCGGCGCGCTCTACCTCCTGCTCGGCGAGCGCGCGGACACGTCCGCCGTGCGCGCGGGCGAAACGCAATGCGTCGTCGAAGCCACGTTCCAGCTCGCGGATCCGCGCGCGGTGGACGCCGATCTGGCGGAAGCCGGCCTGGAGCCGTGCGACCACGGCCAGCTCATCCTGCGCCGCACGGTGAAGGCCGCCGGCGGCGGCCAGGCCTACGTCAACGACGCGCCGGTCACCCTGCCCCTGCTCAAGCGCCTCGGCGCGCGCCTGGTGGACCTGCACGGCCCGCACGACCACCAATCGCTGTTCCAGCCGGCCGCCCAGCTCGACATCCTGGACGCCTTCGCCAAGGCCGACAAGGAGCGCGCGGCCTACGGCGCCGCCTTCGCGAAGTGGGAAGCCCTGCTGGCGCGGCGCGAAGAGCTGTCGCGCGACGTCGGCGACCTCGCCGCGCAGATCGACCTGCTCGCCTACCGCGTGAAGGAAATCGAAGAGGCCGAGCTCGTCGAGGGCGAAGAAGAGAAAGTCCGCGCCGAACAGCAGACCGCCGGCCACGCGCAGCGCATCCTGGAGCTGGGCCAGCAGGTCGTGCAGGCGATCTCGGAGGACGAGAACGCCGCGCTGTCCGTGCTGGCCCCCGCGCGCAAGGCTTTGGACGAATTGGCGCGGCTGATGCCGGCCGCGCAGGATTGGCCGGAAACGCTGCGGGCCCACACGGATGCCCTCGCCGCGCTCTCCGTTTCCATCCAGCGCGAACTGTCGGCCATCGACGCCGATCCGGCGCGCCTCGAATGGCTGGACCAGCGGCTGGCGACCTACGACAAGCTCAAGCGCAAGTACGGCGGATCCGTCGCAGACGTCCTCGCCACGCTGGAAACCTCCCGCGCGCGCCTGAAGGATCTGCGCAGCCGCGACGAGCAGAAGGCGGCCGTGGCCAAGGAAATCGCGGCCGTCGAAAAGGAACTCCGGACGCTGGGCGCGGCGCTGCGCAAGCGGCGGGCGGCCGCGGCGGAGAAGCTGGCCCCGGCCATCACCGCCGAACTGCAGGCGCTGGGCTTCGCGCACGGGGCCTTCGGCATCGAGCTGGTGCCCGCCGAGACGCCGGCGGCGACGGGCCTGGACCGTGCCGAATTCGGCTTCGCGCCCAACGTCGGCGAGCCGATGCGCCCGCTGCGGGCCATCGCGTCGTCGGGCGAAATTTCGCGCGTGATGCTGGCGCTCAAGGTCGTGCTGGCGGAGGCGGACAAGATCCCGCTGCTGGTGTTCGACGAAATCGACGCGAACGTGGGCGGCGAAACGGCGCACGCGGTGGGCCGGAAGCTGGCGCAGGCGGCGCGCAAGCGCCAGGTGGTGGCCATCACCCACCTGCCGCCGGTGGCGGCCTGCGGGGCGCACCATTTCGCCGTGCGCAAGACCGTGCGGGACGGCCGCACGCACACGACCGTGGCGCCGCTGGACGAAGCGGCGCGGGTGGACGAGCTCGCGCGCATGCTCGGCGGCCGCGAATCCACCAGCGTGGCCCTGCGCCACGCCGCCGAACTCCTCGCCGCGGCGCGCAAGGCGTAGATTTTTTCCCGGGAACGCCAAGCGTCCGCTTGGCAGATTAAACCAGCCATCATTGCCCGGCGAACGCCGGGCGTTTCCGGGAGGAAGCGCTACTCCACGGCCAATCTTCGGGCGAAGCAACCAAACCCGCCTTCACGGGATTCAGGTGAATGTAGTCCATGGCGTTTTGGAAATGCCGGGCATCGCGGATGAAGCGATCCCAGTATTCCCGGTGCCAGATGCGCGGCGCGTTCCATGCCGTTCCGCTCGCCCGCAAAAATTCAGCGATTTTTCTGCCGGAATAACCTTTCCACGCCTGGACGATCTTCGGCAAGGACATCCCTTCCTGCAGCCGGATCATCACGTGAGCGTGGTTGGGCATGACGACCCATGCCAGAAGTTCGTAGCGGACGCCTTCGTATTTCCGCCAATTTTCGACGAGCATTGCGGCCATCTCCGGCTGCCGCAACAGGCAGCTGCCATATCCGGCATCCATCCACTCCTCGATCCGTTTGCGGCGATGGAGATCTTGCTGGCTGGACGGCAGCGTTGCCAGCTCCAGCGACAGCCTCTCGACGACGTCTGCCGGCTGACTGTCGGCCAGATGGTAGGTAATGAATTGAACGATGCCCGCTTGATCGGCGTGGGGAAGATAACCGCGGGAATACCAGCCAAGCGGACGCTTGGCGTTCCCGGGGTTGGAACAGCCATCAGGCATCGGGCAGCCACCGCGCGTCGAGCCGGCAGAGGCCGAGGTCGCCGACGGCGTTGCGGACGGCGAAGGGCACCCAATCCTCGCGGCGATGGTACTGGACGAGGTGGTCCCACGAGTGGACGGAAAGCGAGAGGAAGTAGTTGCCGTGCATGAGCCGCAACGGCGCGAACTGGAGCTTCAGGACGCCCGCGCCTTCGACGAACGGGAGCGCGACGCCCGCGGTCTGGGTGTTGGAACCGTAGACGTACATGCCGTTGGCGGTCTTGACGGAAAACCCGAACACGGGTTTTTCGATGCGCCGGCGGGCTTCGTAGGGGATCTCGACGGTCAGGGTTTCGCCGGAGGCGAAGGTGGCCGCGTCCCGGCCGGCGGCGTCGAGCAGGCGGACGGCGCCCAGTTCGACCTCCCGCGTGCCGTATTCCTGGGTGAAGACGCCGCCGCCCTCGCCCATGTAGGAGCGGACGTACTTGAGGATGACGTCGCCGGGGTCGCCGCGCGCAACCAGCCGGCCGCGGTGGATCAGGAACGCCTCGTGGCAGAATTCCTCGACGGTCTGCAGGGCGTGGCTCACGAACAAGATGGTTTTGCCGCGCTTCTGGAAGTCGCGGATGCGGTCGAGGCACTTGAGCTGGAAGGAAATGTCGCCGACGGCGAGGACTTCGTCGATGAGGAGGATGTCGGGATCGACTTCGACGGCGACGGCGAACCCGAGGCGGACGTACATGCCGCTGGAGTAGTGCTTGACGGGCATGTCGATGAAATCGCGCAGTTCGGCGAAATCGACGATGCGGTCGAATTTCTTCTTCACGGTCTCGCGGGGAATGCCCAGCAGGGCGGCGTTGAGATAGACGTTCTCGCGGCCGCTGAGCTCGGAATGGAAGCCGGCGCCGAGCTCGAGCAGCGAGGAGATGCGGCCGTGGGTGCGCACGCAACCCTCGGTGGGATGGATCGTGCCGGCGGTCAGGCCGAGCAGGGAGCTCTTGCCGGAGCCGTTGGGGCCGATGACGCCGATGGTGCGCCCGGCGGGAATCTCGAAATTCGCGCCGCGCAGGCACCAGAACGGCTCGTTCTTGCCGCGGAAGCCGCCGGTGACGGCGCTGAAGAGCGTGGGCAGGCCCGTGCCGCGCTTGACGTAGCACTTTCCGAGGTTGACGGCTTCGATGGCGTTGCTCATGTCACAGCAGATCCGCGAAATTCTTCTGGAGGCGGCGGAAAACGAGGGCGCCGGCGAACAGGGTCAGGGGCGCGAGGGCGAACCCGACCCACGCGGCGGGCGGGAAGCCGGCGGCGGAGCCAGGCAGCAGCGCGGCGCGGTAGCCGTTGAGGATGGGCGCCAGCGGGTTGGCGTAGAGCAGGTTCACGGCCCAGGGCCAGCTCGCGGCGAGATTCCGCGCGAATTCCATGTTGTACATGACCGGGCTCAGGAAGAACCACGCGCTGAGGCCGACGCCGACGAGATGCTGGGTGTCGCGGAAGTTCACGTTGAGCGCCCCGACCAGCAGGGCCAGGCCGAGGTTGAAAACGGTCTGCCACGCCATCCAGAAGACGAACAGCGGCCAGTGCGACGAAAAGCCCGAACCGCCCTGCCAAAGCAGGAAAGCCAGGATCGGGAACTGGACGAGGAGGGAGAGCAGATAGCCGATGCCGTTGGCGGCCACCTGGCTCACGGGCAGGATCTCGCGCGGGAAGGCGACTTTCTTGACGAGGTTGGCGCTGCCGGTCACGCAGGTCAGGCCGCCCTGCACGCATTGCGTGGTGTATTGCCACGCGAACACGCCGATGAGGATGTCGGCCATCGGCACGCCGCGGGCCAACAGGCGCAGGAAGAAGACGTAGATGGCCGACATGAACAGCGGCGTCAGGACGGTCCAGAGAAAGCCGAGCACGGAGCCCTTGTAGCGCTGCTTCAATTCGCGGGCTACGAGGTTCCACAGCAGCTCGCGGCGCGCGACGATGGTCCGGATCACGTTCATCGGGCGCATCCTAGCGTCACGGGCGCTTCTTTTCCAGCGTTTCGAGCACGAGCGACAGGGCGCCCCGCCCCGCTTCGGCGGCGGGCCTCACGTCGATCTCGCGCAACCGCCACGGCGGCTCGGCGGCGGCCGCGGCGGCCAGGAAGGTCGCCGCTTCGGCATAGGCGACGGACGGCAGCTCGACGGCGGCCTCGCGCCGCTGCCAGCCGCCGGCGACGGGCACCGGCGAGCGCGGCGAAATCTTCGCCGCGCCGGTCCCGAGCGCGCCGACGGCCAGTTCCGCCAGATCGGCGGGTTGCGCGATTTGCCGCCGGTCCCAGTCGGCGCGCAGGGCGTCTTCGGCGGCCCAGCGGCCGGCGAAGGTCCGGATCTTGGCCAGATCCGCTTCCTTGCGCGCGAGCAAATCCCGCTGGCGCGGCGCGGAGAGCGTCGTCTGCAGCGTGGCGGCCGCGGCAAGCGCGGCCAGCGCCACGGCCAGCCCCTTCCAGACGCGCTCAGCCGCCATGGCGCACCATGCCTTTCAGGATGAATTGCGGGCGGCCGTCGGGCGCGGTGCCGGAGGCTTCCGACTGGACGCTCCAGCCGCCCGCTTCCAGGCGCTCCGCGAAGGTTTCGAAAACCGGTTGGTTCGGCGCGGCGCCCCGCAGGGAGATGGCCGCGGGCGAAAGGCCCAGCTGGGAGATCTCGACGCCGAGGGCGGCGGCTTCCTCGATGACGCGCGCGAGCTGGGCTTCCATGCCGGCGGGATCGCGCGCGACGCGGAAGGGCTTGGTTTCCTCGTCGCGGCGGGAAATCGCGCGTTCGACCATGAGGATTTCCTGGCCGCGGGGCACGGCTTCGCCGGCGACGGACCGCGCAAGCGCGGCGAGTTCCCGCTGGACGGCGGCGAGGCGGCCGCGGCGCGCGACGGCCTCGCCGAGATTGAGCGCCAGCACGAGCAAAGCGGCGGCGGCCACGCCGAGGTAGGTCCGGCGCCGGTCCCGGGATTCGGCGCGAACCACGGCCGGATGGGCGTCGGTTCCGGAACGGAAATTGACGCCGGAGCCGTCCGCGGCGCGGCGGGCCAGCGCCCGCGCCAGGAACGATGCGGGCTGGCGATGGGTTTCGTGGCGGCAGGCGATTTCCGCCGGCAGCGCGCGGCGCAAGTCCGCCAGCCGCGCCTCGTCTTCGGCGCCGGGTCCGGTCCACCAGAGGTCCAGTTCCGTCGCGGCCGTTTCGGCGAGATGGACGGCCAGGATCTGGCGCGCGCGGCCGGCCCACAGCGCGGCGAAGGCTTGCGGATCGCCGGCCAGCGGCGAGGCGCGCAGCACGTGGGCAGCCATGAATTCGGCGCCGCGGCCGCGGGCGACCACGACGTGGTCGGCGCCCAGCCAGACCAGCGCGTGGACGCCGTCGGCGCGCGCCGGGGGCGCCTCGGCGACGTGCAGGTCCCACAGGGCGAGCGCCTCGGCGTCGCAATGGGTGGGATCGGCGCCGGCGGCGCGGCAGGTTTCGAGGAAGGCTTCGAGATCGCTCCGGCGCAGGGCCGCGGCCAAGGCCACGGTGCCGCCGTTTTCGACGCGGGGCGCGGCGTAGAAGCAGGCGGCGCTTTCCACGGGAAACGGCAAATCGACGTCGAGCAGCGCAGGCCAGACCTTGGCGGCCTTGCGGACGGACGCGAACGGCGCGCGCAGGCGGCGCACGGCGGTCAGCGCGGCCGGCGCGGCGACGGCCAGCGCCGCGGTGCCTTTGGCGGCTTCGGCGGCCGCGGCCTGCACGGCGCGGCGCGCTTCGTCGGAATCGGCGGCGGCTGCCAGCGCGACCTGCGGCGCGCCGCGGCGGCCGCAGCGGGCCAACACCAGCCGGCCGGCGGAAACGTCCAGGCCGTAGGCCGTCTTGCAGCCACCCGCCACGGCTCAGCCCTCCCCTTCCAGCCACTGGAGGATGCGGACGTCGCCGGTGCGCGGATCGCGCTCGACCCAGGCCATGACGGTCCGATGCTGGCCGTCCGCGGCGGCGCGGGCGCGCACGCGGAAACAGGAACTGGCGACGCCGACGCTGCCCTCCAGCAGGGCGGCCACTTCCGGATAGGCCGTGAACATCGTCGCGAGGGATTCGAAGGGCTGCACCTGGCGCAGCGCGAGGATCTGCCGCACGGCGTCTTCCTGGCGCAGGCCGCTCACGCCCATGAGGACGTCGCGGCCGGCGGTGTTGACGTTGACGGGGATCGGCTCCGCCAACGGTCCCGGCACGAGGACGGTCGCGGCGGAGAGATCGCCGCCGGTGGGGTCGTCGGGATCGGTCCGGGGCCGCGGCCGGAACAGCTCGGCGGTGAACCCGTGCACGCGCAGCAGTTCGGAAGGAGCCCACAGCGCGCGGTTGGGCGGCGCCTGGGGCGCGGCGCCGGTCCGGTAGAAATCGGCCTCGTAGGTGCCCTCTTCGTCGGCATCGACGTAGTCCTGCAAGGCATCGACGCGGCCGGCGGCGTCGAAATCGCCGCAGAACATCATGAGGTCGAGGAGGATGTCGCGGGCATCGCGGGCGGTGCGGTTGGACGCGGCGAGGTTGTTCCAGTTGACGAAGCGGCCGGCGTCTTCGACGACGGCCCAGGTGGAGACGCCGTCGGCGCGGTTGGTTTCGCGGGGCCGGGCCCAGTCTTCGCCGAGATGGTCCACGGCGAGGTCCTCGTCCGCGGCCAGCACCCAGAGGGCTTCGCGCGCGGCCTCGGCGGCGGCGATCCGCAACCGTTCGCGCAGCAGTTCCGAGCGTTCCGTCCGGGCCAAGGTCGCGGCCCGGGCCTGCAGATAGAGGGCCAGCCCGCCGCCGAGCGCGATCGCCGCGAGCGCGAGGATCAGCGCCATGCCCGATCGGGCGGCGGAACGGCGGATCATCAGCCCTCCTTGGCGGGCGCCGGCGCGGAAGCGGCGGCGGCGGCCGCGGCCCGGCGCGCCTGGATCTTTTCGCGCTCCCGGCGGAGTTCCTCTTCCCGCTCGCGGTATTTGCGCTCGCGGTTGCGGGCGGACACTTCGCGGCGGCGCTGCTTTTCGGCGCGAGCCCAGGCGTAGAGCATCAGGGAGACCATGCCGCAGGCGACGAACACGACGATCAGCTTGTAGTAGGGCGCCCGCTGGGCGGAGAGCCGGAACAGCGACATGGCGTAGACGAACAGCGCCATGAGCGGGAACATGCCGGCGGCCACGGCCAGGACGTGCCGGACCTTGGCGCGCGCCTTGGCGCGGCTGCGGGGGCGGCTGGTGTCCACTTTGAAACGGTCGGATTGTACCGGGGCGATGCTCATGGGGCTACTTTCCGTATCCGCGCGGATGGGCGCGATGCCAGCTCCACGCATGTTCGACGATCGTCCGCAGGTCGGGATACCGCGGCTTCCAGCCGAGGACGCTCTTGGCCTTCTCGGCGCCGGCCACGAGGCAGGCGGGATCGCCGGGGCGGCGGGGCGACAGAGCGACGGGAATCGGGTGGCCCGTCACTTCCCGGCAGGTCTCGACGACCTGCTGGACGGAAAAACCGGTGCCGGTGCCGAGGTTGAACGGGCCGGCCACGTCCTTTTCGAGGGCCAGGATGTGGGCGCGGGCGAGATCGGCGATGTGGATGTAGTCGCGGATGCAGGTGCCGTCGGGCGTGGGATAGTCGGCGCCGAAAACGGGCACGGCCGGCGCCTGGCCGAGGGCCACCTTCAGGACGTTGGGAATGAGGTGCGTTTCGGGCTCGTGGTCCTCGCCGTATTTCTCGGTGGCGCCGCAGGCGTTGAAATAGCGCAGGAAGACGGGCTGGAGGCCGCGGCGTTCCTGCTCCCAGCGCAGGGCGGTCTCGAACATCAGCTTCGATTCGCCGTAGGGGTTGGTCGGGCGCTGGGGCAGCGCCTCGGTCATGGGCATGACGTCGGGCTGGCCGTAGGTGGCGCAGGTGGAGGAAAAGATGATCTTCTTCACCCCGGCCCGGAGCATGGCGTCGAGCAGGTTCAGCCCGCCGCCGACATTGTTCTCGAAGTACCGGTGGGGCTCCTGCATGGACTCGCCCACGAGGGCGTAGGCGGCGAAATGCACCACGGCGTCGGGCTTGACCGCGGCCAGGAGTTCCCGGATGGCCAGCGGCTCGCGCAAATCGCCGACGACGAGGCGCGCGCGGGGGTCGACGGCTTCGCGGTGGCCGCGTTCGAGGTTGTCGAACACGACGACGTCGTGGCCGTCGTCGCAGAGCAGCTCGGTCGTGACGCTGCCGATGTACCCGGAACCGCCTGTCAGCACAATTTTCATCCGATCGGTCGTTCTACCAGACGCCCCGGCCCCGGGCAATCCCTTTTGCGGAACCGATTCGCCGCGTCGGGTTTCCTTGCATCCGCGGGCGCGAGCCGCTAGGATGCCGCTCAATTCAGCCCCGCGTCTCCGGACGCCAGTTTGGAAAGGTCGAGCCATGTCCCGCAACGTGTATGTTTCCGCAACGGATGCCAGCAGCGGCAAGTCCGCCATCGCGCTGGGCGTGATGGAAATGATGGTCAAGAAGGTCGGCCACGTCGGCTTCTTCCGGCCGATCATCGCGGGCGACCGGCGCGGCGCGGAGCCGGACAACGACGTGACGCTGATCACGAGCCATTTCCGGCTCGACCTGCCCTACGAGCAGGCGTTCGCCTACACCAGCCGCGAGGCGGCCGAACTGATCCGCGCCGGCAAGACGTCCGCCCTGCTCGACGGCATCCTGGCGAAGTACAACGCCGTGGCGGCCCGGTTCGATTTCGTCGTCTGCGAAGGCTCCGACTTCGAAGGCGACACGTCCGCCTTCGAGTTCAACATCAACGCCGAGATCGCGCGCAACATCGACGCGCCGGTGCTGCTGGTGGTGGACGGCCACAAGATCGGCAAGCACGGCCAGATGGCCAACCTCGATTTCGCCGTGCAGAGCTTCCAGGACGGCGACTGCAAGGTGCTGGCGGCCATCCTGAACCGCTTCCCGGCCGACCGCATCGACGAGCTGCCGGCGTTCCTGCGGACGGCGCGCTATCCGGACCTGCCCGTGTTCGCGATTCCGGAGGATCCGCTCCTCGCCGCGCCGATGATGTCCGAAGTCGCCCAGGCTCTCGGCGCCGAGACGTTCTACCGGCCCGACCTGCTCGACTCCCTCCAGGCCACGTCCTACAGCGTGGCGGATTCCTCGCCGGAAATCTTCCTCTCGCAGCTGCGCGACGGCGCGCTGCTGTTCATTTCGGGCGACCGCTTCGGGAACCTGCTGGGCGTGATGCTCAAGCTCAACTCCGCCAAGCCGGTCAACATCGCCGGCATCGTGCTGACGAACGGCTTCAAGCCTTCCGGCGCGGTCGGCGCGCTGCTCAAGGAGGTCAAGAACATGGTGCCGGTCCTGTCCGTGCCGGCCACGACCTTCGAGGCGGTCACGGCCGTATCCCGGCTGCATTCGCGCATCTATCCCGGGGCGACCCGCAAGATCACCTCCGCGCTGGCGCTGTTCGAGTCGCACGTGGACACGCAGAAGCTCGTCGATCTCCTCAAGACGGCCAAGACGGGCGTGGTCACGCCCAAGATGTTCGAGTTCGGCCTCATCCAGCGCGCGCAATCGCCCCGCCAGCGCATCGTCCTGCCCGAGGGCGAGGAAGACCGCATCCTCTACGCGGCGGAACAGGTGCTGCTGCGCGGCATCGCCGACGTCGTCCTGCTCGGCAACGAGCAGAAGATCCGCAACAAGATCTCGCATTTGGGCCTCAACCTGCCCGGCGTCGACGTCGTCCAGCCGGTCCAGTCGCCGCATTTCCGCGATTTCGTGGCGACCTACTACGAGCTCCGCAAGGAAAAGGGCATGACGCCGGACATGGCGGAAACGATCATGGCCGACGCGTCCTACTTCGGCACGATGATGGTCTACAAGGGGCTGGCCGACGGCATGGTGTCCGGCTCCGTCAACACCACGGCCCACACCGTGCGCCCGGCCCTCCAGTTCATCCGCACCAAGCCGGGCTTTTCGATCGTGTCGTCCGTGTTCCTGATGTGCCTGAAGGACCGCGTGCTGGTCTACGGCGACTGCGCGATCAACCCCAACCCCACGGCCCAGCAGCTCGCCGAAATCGCCGTGACCTCCGCGCGCACGGCGCAGACGTTCGGAGTCGAGCCGCGCGTGGCGATGCTGTCCTACTCCACCGGCGCCTCGGGCGGCGGCGCGGACGTCGAGCGCGTGCGCGAAGCCACCGAGCTCGCGCGGCGGATGGCGCCCGAGCTGCCGATCGAAGGGCCGATCCAGTACGACGCCGCGGTCGACGCGGGCGTCGCCCGCACGAAGATGCCCGATTCCAAGGTGGCCGGCCGCGCCACGGTCTTCATTTTCCCCGATCTCAACACGGGCAACAACACCTACAAGGCCGTGCAGCGCTCCGCCGGCGCCGTGGCCATCGGCCCGGTCATCCAGGGCCTGCGCAAGCCCGTCAACGACCTCTCGCGCGGCTGCACGGTCGTGGACATCGTCAACACCGTGGCCATCACCGCCATCCAGGCGCAGGCGGAGAAATGATTCCGCTGGCGATCAGCACGCGCTGGAACGCCGGCCGCCACGCCTCCGGCGAAGCCATGCTCGAGGAGATCCTCGCGCTGGGGCTCGACCGCGCGGAACTGGGCTACGACCTGCGCGCCGAGCTCGTTCCCGGCGTGAAAGCCATGGTGGCGGCCAAGGCCATCCGCATCGACAGCGTCCACAATTTCTGCCCCGTGCCCGTCGGCGCCCCCCGCCCCCATCCCGAGCTCTACACGCCCGCGTCCGTGGACCGCCGCGAACGCGAGTACGCCGTGACCCACATTTCCCGCACCCTGCGCTTCGCCGCCGAAGTCGGCGCCCGGGTCGCCGTCTGCCACTCCGGCAACGTGGACGTGCCGAAGCATTCCTTCGACCTCGTGCGCATGGCCGCGCGCGGCGAACAGTTCTCCGAAGCCTACGAAAACCTCAAGCTCAAGGCCCAGATCGTCCGCGACAAGAAGGCGCCCAAGCAGATCGACTACCTGGCCGAGAGCCTCGAAAAGCTCGTACCCGTCGTCAAGGAAACCGGCGTGCAGCTCGCGCTCGAAAACCTGCCCACCTGGGAGGCCATCCCCACCGAACTGGAAGCCGAGAAGCTCATGAAGCGCTTCCACGCCGCCGGCATCCGCCTGTGGTGGGACGTCGGCCACGCGCAGATCCGCGAAAACCTCGGTTTCATCAACGCCTCGCGCTGGCTGCGGCGCCTGGCCCCTTTCATCGCCGGCATGCACGTCCACGACGTCATCCCCCCCGGCCAGGACCACGTCATGCCCCCGACCGGAAAAGTCGATTTTCCGGCCTTGGCGGAAATCGCCCGAATGGATATGGTGCGCGTGTTGGAACCGGCGCCGGACACGGCGACCGACCAGATCGTCCGCGCGATCGAGTATCTGCGCGCGACGTGGACTTTGACCGAACCGAAGACCCCGAGCGGAGAAAAGAAATGAAGAAAGCGCTGATTACCGGCATCACGGGCCAAGACGGCTCGTATCTGGCCGAATTGCTCCTGTCCAAAGGCTACCAGGTCACCGGCATGGTGCGCCGCGCCAGCACCGAAACCTTCGATCGCATCGCCCATTTCAAGGACCGGATCGTCCTGCGCCAGGCCGACCTGCTCGACCAGTTCTCGCTGGTGAAGCTGCTCGACGAAGTCCAGCCCGACGAAATCTACAACCTCGCGGCCATGTCGTTCGTGCCCACCTCGTGGAGCCAGCCGGTGCTCACGGGCGAATTCACCGCCCTGGGCGTCACCAAGGTCCTCGAAGCCATGCGCATGGTCTGCCCCAAGGCCCATTTCTACCAGGCCTCGTCTTCCGAGATGTTCGGCAAGGTCCTCGAAACCCCCCAGACCGAAAAAACCCCGTTCTATCCGCGCAGTCCCTACGGGGTCGCCAAGGTCTACGGCCATTTCATCACGGTCAACTACCGCGAATCCTACAACCTCTTCGCCTGCTCGGGCATTCTCTTCAACCACGAGTCCCCGCGCCGCGGCAAGGAGTTCGTCACCCGCAAGATCACCGACGCCGTCGCCCGCATCAAGCTGGGCACCCAGAAGGAACTGCGCATGGGGAACCTGGACGCCAAGCGCGACTGGGGCTTCGCCGGCGACTACGTCCGCGCGATGTGGATGATGCTCCAGCAGGACAAGGCCGACGACTACGTCGTCGCCACCGGCGAAACCCATTCCGTCCGCAAGTTCCTGGAAATCGCCTTCGCGCACGTCGGCCTCAACTACGAGGACTACGTCGTCATCGATCCGGAATTCATCCGCCCCGCGGAAGTGGAACTCCTGCTCGGCAATCCCGCCAAGGCCAAGGCCCAGCTCGGCTGGAAGCCGGCCGTCAGCTTCGAGCAGCTCGTCACCATGATGGTCGATGCCGACCTGGATCGGCAGATGGGGAAAACGGTAACGGCCTGAGAATAAAGTACCCGGAAATCAGAATTCAGCATCCAGAATGAAAAAAACGGTCCTGATCCCTATTCTGAATCCTGACTCCTGAATTCTGAATTCTTCCCCATGAAAGTCCTCGTCACCGGTTGCAATGGATTCGCGGGGCGGCACGTCATGGACGCCCTGCGCGCGGCCGGCCACGAAGCCGTCGGCAGCGACGTCGGCAGCCCCGCCGGGGGCACGACCCGCTATTTGCCGCTGGACGTCCGCGACCCCGATTCCATCGCGTCCGTCCTGGCCGAGGTGAAGCCCGACGCCGTCCTGCACCTGGGCGGCATCGCCTTCGTGCCCTTG
>DAOTNL010000034.1:0-17566 GCA_035450765.1 Kiritimatiellia bacterium
ACTGGGCGGGTGCGAAGTCCACTTCGGCCATGTCGTCGCAGATCGTGTGCATGCCGGGGGCGTACTGGGCGGCGAGATGGAGCATTTTCTTCGAGAAATCCACGCCGACGACCTCCCAGCCGCGTTCGAGGAAAAAGCGGGGGAAAGGCTCGCCGGCGCCGCAGCCGAGGTCCAGCAGACGGCCTTTTTCGCGGCCCAGGCCCGCGAAAAAGGGCTCCAGGACGGGGTTCATGTCGAAAAGGCCCCGGTTGGCCTCGTAGGTGGCGGCGAATTCGTCGTAGATGTCCCGAAGAGTCGGTTTCATGGCCAAAAAGATGCCATTTTCCGCTTTGGTTGTCAAAAAGAATGAAAAAATGATCAAAAATGCGACATTTATCTTGCATTGTCGTCTAAAAGCGATATTTTGGCGGCGAAATTCGGACAATTTCCGATTTGGAGGCTAAAAATGAGCGAAAATCAGATGAATGGCGCCGAGGCGCTGATCCAGGGCCTGGAAAAGATCGGCATCGAGATCATGTTCGGGCTGCCGGGCGGCTCGGCGATTCCGCTGTTCGACGCGCTGTACAAGGTGCGGCGGAAGATGAAGTTCGTGCTGGTGCGGCACGAGCAGAACGCGGCGCACGAGGCGGATGGCTACGCGCGGGCGACGGGCAAGCCGGCGGCGGTGCTGGTGACCAGCGGGCCGGGCGCGGCGAACACGGTGACGGGCATCATGACGGCCTACATGGATTCGGTGCCGATGATCGTGATCACCGGCCAGAGCGTGCGCGGCATGCTGGGCAAGGACGCGTTCCAGGAAGCGGACATCTTCAACCTGACGATGCCGATCGTGAAGCACAGCTATCTGCTGAAAAACGCCAACGAGATCCCGCGCGTGATCAAGGAGGCCTACCACATCGCGACGACGGGCCGGCCGGGCCCGGTGCTGATCGACGTGCCCAAGGACGTGGGCACGGAGGCCTGCACCGCGGGGCTCGACGCGGAAATGAACCTGCCCGGCTACAAGCCGGAACCGAAAGGCTATTCCCCCGAAACGATCCGGCAGATCGCCGACGCGCTGGCCAAGAGCCAGCGGCCGGTGATCATCGCGGGCCACGGCGCGGTGCTCTCGCGCGCGGAAAAGGAGCTGCGCCAGTTCGCGGAGACGCTCCAGGCGCCGGTGGCGACGACGCTGCTGGGCAAGGGCGTGTTCCCGGATTCCCACAAGCTGAGCCTGCAGGGGCTGGGCATGCACGGGACGGCCTACGCCAACCGCGCGGTGGTGGAGTGCGACCTGATGATTTCCGTGGGCGCGCGGCTCGACGACCGCATTCTGGGCGTGCCGAGCCAGTTCTGCAAGAACGCCGTGAAGATCCACATCGACGTCGATGCGGCCGAATTCGGCAAGCTGGTGAAGCCGGACATCCGCTGCCGCGGCGACGCGAAAACCGTGCTGCAGGACCTGCTGCCGCTGCTGAAGAAGGGCGACACGGCCGACTGGATCAAGCGCATCGACGGCTTCAAGAAGAAGTGGCCGATGACCTACGCCAAGAAGGGCGGGCTGCATCCGCCGCAGGTCATCGACGCGCTGAACAAGCTGACGGGCGGCAAGGCGGTCATGACCACCGACGTGGGCCAGCACCAGATGTGGGCCTGGCAGTTCTACCGCTGCGACAAGCCGTGGCAGTTCATTTCGTCCGGAGGCGCCGGCACGATGGGCTTCGGCCTGCCGGCGGCCATCGGCGCGCAGTTCGGCCGGCCGGGCGAGACCGTGATCGCCATCGTGGGCGACGGCGGCTTCCAGATGACCATGAGCGATCTGGCGACCGCCGTGATCCACAAATTGCCGGTGAAGATCATCCTGATGAACAACCACTACCTGGGCATGGTGCGCCAGTGGCAGGACATGTTCTACGACGAGCGCTACAGCGGCGTGGATCTGGAGGGCAATCCGGACTTCGTCGAGCTGGCGAAGGCCTACGGCGTCCTCGGCCTGAACCTGAAGCGGGCGGCGGACATCCCGAAGGTGCTGAAGAAAGCCCTGGAGCATCCCGGCCCCGCGCTGGTGAACGTGGAGGTGGTGCACCACGAGGAAGTGTTCCCGATGGTACCCCCCGGCAAGCCGCTGGAAGAGACCGTGCTGTGCCATCCGCGGCGCAAGCCGGGCCGGCCGGCGGGCCGCAAGAACGATCCGGCGAAGTCCGGCGCGAAAAATGGCTGAGGAGACGAACATGAGCAAGGAAATCCCGACCCACAACCTGAGCATCTACGTGGCCAACCGCCCCGGGGCGCTGGCGCGCATCGCGCAGACCTTCTCGCGGCGCGGCTTCAACATCGAAAGCCTCGTCGTGTCCGCGGGCGCCACGGGCGACTTCTCGCGCATGACCATCACGGCCAAGGGCGACGAGGCCGGCCTGGAGCAGATCATCATGCAGTGCTCCAAGCTGGTCGACGTGCTGGCCTGCCGCGAGCACACCGACGAGGAAGTGGTCGCGCGCGAACTGGCGCTGGTCAAGGTGGCGGTGGACAGCGCGCAGCGCGGCGAAGTGCTGCAGATCGCGGACCACTTCCGGGCCAAGACGGTGGATCTCTCCGAGAAATCCATCGTGCTGGAGGCGACGGGCAGCTCCGAGAAGCTCGACGCCATGGTCGACCTGCTGCGCAAGTACAAGATCATCGAGCTGGTCCGCACCGGCAAGGTGATCATGGCCCGCGGCGAACGCGAGACCTGAGCGGCGGATCCATTGGCTCGCACCTGCCCGCGCCCGCGCGAAAAACGCTGGCGCGGGCGGTTTTTTGGGAGCATCATGTCTCGCGGAATTTTCCGGAAGGAGCGGGACCATGGCGGAACGGCGGCAGGACATCGCGGCGCGGCTGAAGGAGTTGCGGGAGATCGAAGGGCTTTCCGCGGAGGCCGTCGCGCAGGCGCTGGGGGTGTCGCCCGCGGAATACGCCGCCTGGGAGGCGGGGCAGGCCGACGTGCCGGCCAGCGCGCTGCACGACGCGGCGCGCGTCTTGAAGGCCGACCTCACCGAACTGCTGACGGGCGAAGCCCCGCGCATGCGGATCTTCAGCGTGACGCGCAAGGGCGGCGGGGTGGCGGTCGAGCGCCGCAAGGACTACCGGTACCGGAGCCTCGCGGCGAATTTCGCGGGCCGGAAGGTGGACGTGTTCGAAGTGACGGTGCCGCCGGACGCGGGCGCGTCGGGCGCGCACGCGAACGCCCATCCGGGGCAGGAGTTCGACTACGTGCTGGAGGGCCGCCTGCGCGTGCGCATCCACGGCAACGAGCTGACGCTGGAAACGGGCGACTGCGTGTACTTCGATTCCAACCACGGCCATGCGATGGAAGCGCTCGACGGCAAGCCGGCGCGGTTCCTGGCCATGATCGTCTGAGTCGGGAGGACGCGCCATGTCGATGCTCGAGCGCTTCGTGAACCGGACGGATTTCGCGTCCTACGAGGATTTCCGCGACCACCTGGAGATCCGCGTGCCGGAGAACTTCAATTTCGCCTACGACGTGGTGGACGCCTATGCGGCAGCCGAACCGGCACGGCGGGCGATGGTCTGGTGCAACGACGAAGGCGCGGAAAAGATCGTGACCTTCGCGGATCTGAAAGCGGGCAGCGACCGCGCGGCGCAGGTTTTCCAACGGCACGGCATCCGCAAGGGCGACGCGGTGCTGCTGATCCTGAAGGGGCGGCTCGAATTTTGGCACTGCCTGATGGGGTTGCACAAGCTCGGCGCGGTCGGCGTGCCGGCGACGCACATGCTCAAGGAACACGATCTGGCGTACCGTTTCGAGCGGGCGGGCATCCGCCTGGTGGTCACGGTGCCCGACGCGGCGCTGGAGGCGGCCATCGACGCGGCGGCGGCCCAGACGCCGGGCGCGCCCATCGTGAAGATGAAGCTCTCCGGCGCGCGGGCTGGCTGGCTCGATTTCGCCGCCGAAACGGCGGCCGCGGACGGGCGCTGGGAACGGCCGACGGGCGCGGATGCGACGCGGAATGGCGACACGATGCTGATCTACTTCTCGTCGGGCACGACGGGCCAGCCGAAGATGGTGGCGCACGATTTCACCTATCCGCTGGGGCATATCGTGACGGCCACGTTCTGGCAGAACGTGCGCGACGGCGGGCTGCACTACACCGTGGCCGACACCGGCTGGGCGAAATCCATGTGGGGCAAGCTCTACGGCCAGTGGATCGCCGGCAGCGCCGTGTTCGTGCACGACTACGACAAGTTCACGGCCACCAAGACGCTCGAGGTCTGCGCGAAATACGGCGTGACGACGTTCTGCGCGCCGCCGACGGTCTACCGGTTCCTCATCAAGGAGGACCTGTCGAAGGTCGATTTTTCCCGGCTGGAATACGCCGTGGTGGCGGGCGAGCCGCTGAATCCGGAAGTCTACGAGCGGTTCCGGAAGGCGACGGGATTGAAGCTGATGGAAGCCTACGGCCAGACCGAAATGACGGTGGGCGTTGGCAATTTCACGGGAATGGAGCCCAAGCCGGGCTCGATGGGCCGGCCATCGCCGCTCTACCGCATGTATTTGGCGCGGCCCGACGGCACGCCGTGCGACGCGGGCGAGCAGGGCGAAATCGTGATTCCGCTGGATCGCGGCCGGCCGCTGGGGATGTTCCTGGGCTACCACCGCGATCCGGAGGGCAACGCGCGCTGCATGCGCGGCGGGGTCTACCACACGGGCGACGTCGCGTGGCAGGACGAGGACGGCTATTTCTGGTACGTGGGGCGCGACGACGACCTGATCAAGAGCAGCGGCTACCGGATCGGGCCGTTCGAGGTCGAAAGCGCGCTGATGGAACATCCGGCCGTGATGGAATGCGCGGTGACGGGCGTGCCCGACGACGAGCGCGGGCAGATCGTCAAGGCGACCGTCGTGCTGGCCAAGGGATTCGCGGCGTCCGAAGAGTTGAAGCACGAACTGCAGGCCCACGTGAAGAAGGTCACGGCACCCTACAAGTATCCGCGCGTGGTCGAGTTCGTGCCGGAACTGCCCAAGACCATCAGCGGGAAAATCCGGCGGGTCGAGATACGGCAGAAGGACCGATCCTAGGAACTCAATATCCAATAACCAATGTCCAATGACCAATTTCCAAGGAAGCAGCCGACTGATTACTTGATCGGTTGGATGTTGGGTGTTGGATATTGGATATTCATTTCCTCTTCTTCAGGAACGACGACGTAGGCGGCAAGCACTTCCGGCGGGATGGCCATGGGGCGATTCCGCCGGAAATCCAGGAAGACCCAGTCCGTCTGCGCTTCCGCCAAAACCGCGCCGTCGGCCGCGCGCACGAAGCGGTATTTGCGCAGCGAACGGATTTTCTTGAAGTTCGCGACCCAGGTGTGGATTTCGATTTCCTCGCCGGCGCGGCAGGGCTGGAGGTATTCGATGAAGTGCGAGCGCACGACCCAGGTCCAGCCGCGCTCGTGCAATTCTTCCGGCGCCCAGCCGTTTTGGCGCGTGTGGGCGATGGCGGACTCCTGCAGCATGCGGACGTATTCCACGTTGTTGACGTGGTGGTTGGGGTCTTCCGCCTCGGGCGGGAACGCGAACCGGTGGACGTAGACGGGGACGGGCTCTTTTTTCACGGGACGGAGGCTTCCAGGGAGGACGGGAACGGGCAGGCCGCGCATTGCGAGCGGTCGCCGAGGCAATAATCGTGGTGGATTTGGACGAGGCCTTGGCGGCGCAGGCCGGAGCGGTAGAGGTGGGGAGAATGGTCATGTCCGAACAGGCGCAGGGCGGTCTGCCGGATGAGTTCGTTGGGTTCTTCGGCAGGCAGGTCGGCCAGCAGCGCCTGCCACGCGGCGGCGGGCGCGCCGAGGGCGGCGAAGGCCGGCAGCAGCAGATTCACGAGAATCGCCTGCGCGCGGGATTTGCCGACCAGCGCGACGGGCTCGTTGACCGGCGCGGTCGCGAACGACAGGCGGCGGGACCAATACGGCGCATCGGGCAGGTCGAAGAGCGCGAGCAGGCGCTCGGCAGGCACGCCGCGCGGATCGCGGGCGATTTCCGCGAGGCGTTCGGGCAGGCTGGAGGCGGGGGCGAAGAGCAGGGCGGCGGCCATGAGCCGGCGTTCGGGGCGATTGGCGGGGCGGAGGCCGGCCATGGTCCAGTCGCCGCGCGCGAGGCGCCGCGCGAGGAATTCGCCGGACAGCGGCCACCAGGCGTCCCAGCAGCGGCGCAGGAACGCCTTGGTTTCGGCATCCGCGGCGCGGCGCGTCGTGGGATCGGGCAGCAAGCCGGCGAGGCCCATGAGCAAGGCGTAGGCGCGGACGGGATCGCCGCCGGATTTTTCGCGCAGGCGGTCGAGCGGCAGCAGGCGCGCGAGGCGGCGGAAGGGGGCTTTGTTGGGGCGGTAACCCAAGGCGGCCAGGGTTTCTTCGTAGACGACCTGCGCAGGGCCGCGGTCGAGCATGGCGGCTTGCAGGAGCTCGGCGCGGCGGCGCAGGCGGGATTCGCCGGCGGCGTCGAGGACGGCGCCGCGCTGTGGCGGAGTCAAGCGCGCCATGGCGGCGCGGCAGGGCGGGGGCGTGGCGCGGGCGGCGACGGGATAAGCCAGCAGATCGATGTTGTCGAACGAGAAATCGGGCGTGGCGTCGAGCGCGGGGCGCAGGGCGATCTGGAGGGCGCCGGGCGGGAGTTCCGCGGCGGGCAGCGTGCCGGGAAAATACGACACGTGGGCGCAGACGCGGCGGTAGCGCGGGTCGCCGGCGTGGCGGTGGCGCTGCCAATCGGCGGGGCGGACGTGGATTTCCACGTCGCCGACGATGCGGCGCAGTTCGGGGCCAACGCGCAGCGCGGCGTTGAGGAAATCGGGCCCGGGGCCGACGTTCCATTCGCCGGGGTGTTCGACCTGCACGCGTTCGCCGGCGGCGGTGGCGAGGTGCGCCGGCCGCAGGCGGTCGTCGGCCCAGACGCATTGCAGATGGCGTTCGGCGAAGGGCGCGGCGGGCAAGGGCGGCGGTTCGCAGACGCCGCAGGGGAACGGCTGGACTTGGCGCGCGGCGGCGGCGCGCGGGAACCAATCGGCGGCGATCTGGACGGCGGCAAGCATGGTGCGGATTGCCCGCCATTGGTAGCGCAAGGACGGGGAAAAGTAAACGGACTTCGCGCGGGACGGCGCTTCTCGGCGCGACGTGTGCAGCCCGGTTTTCCCGTGCGGAGGATCATGGAAACATATCATGGTTAATTAATGATCATACGATCCGCCAAAGGCCGATATTCGCGGATAATCCAATAAATATGCACATAATGGATTCAAAAGAGCCTTCGATCGTACGATCATTAATTAATGATCGTATGTTTTCCGGGAGCGGGGGCGCGTCCGGGGCGGCGTTGCGCTTGCGCGGAAGGCGGGGATGGGGCACCATGGTGCGGGTGAAGAGGCTCGTCCATGTCGCGATCCTGTTGATCGGGTTGGGCGCGGCGTGCGCGGCGCGGGGGCAAGCGCCCGTCGTGTTGGGACCGGAGACGGATCAAGCGCAACTGGAGCCGCATCTGGCGCTGCTGCGCGATCCGACCGGACAAATGACGCTGGCCGACGCGCAAGCCGCCGCCGCCGCGGGACGCTTCGCGCCGAACCGGACGGAGCGCATCCACCTGGGGTTCACCGACGACGCCGTCTGGGTGCGGTTCGCGCTGCGCTCGGCGCGGCCCGCGCCGGCGAAATGGTTCGTCGGGCTGCGGCACGTGCGCTTCGAGGAAATCGACTGGCACGTGGTGCGCGCGGGGCGGCCGGCGGAACATGCCGCCGACGGCAATCGTTTCCAGCGCGGGCGGGGCACGGTTCCCGAGCTGTATCCGGCCTTGGCCGTCGAACTGGCGCCGGACGAAACCGCGGAAATCTTTCTCCGCTTGCGGACCCCGATGCAGGTGCGGATTCCGCTGGCGGTCTACGCGCCCGAAGCCTATGCCGCGCTGGTGGACGGCAACGGGTTGTTCTTCCTGTTTTGCTTCGGCGCGTTCGCGATGCTGTTCGCGATGGGCGTCGTGTTCGCGCTGTTCGCGCGGGACCGGGGCTATCTGGTCTACGCGGGCAGCATCGCCTGCATGATCCTGTTTTTCGCGGGGCTGACGGGCTACTGGCGGCACCTGGGCTGGCCGGGCTGGCGGTTCGGCACGACCAACGGCACGCTGGTCTTCAATGGCCTGGGCATCGCGGCGCTGCTGGTCTACATGCGCTGGTTCTTCGACCTGCCGGCGACCATGCCGCGGACGGACCGCGGCATCCGCTGGTTGACGTACGCCTGCGCGGCGCTGCTGGTCTGGACGTCGTTCGGGCCGTATCGGCCCCGGCTGGCGGCGGTGCAGGCGATGGATCTCGCCGTTGGCGCGCTGGCGGTTTCGGTGGCGATCGCGGCGTGGCGCAAGGGCAACCGGACCGCGCGCTTCTATCTGCTGGCCTGGAGCGCGTTCTGGCTGTTGGTGGCCGCCGAAATCGCCCAGCAACGAGACGTGCTGCCCCCGTTGACCGAGCCGAACGTGTTGACCATGGGCGGGCTGCTGCTGGCGTTCACGCTCTTCCAGGCGGCGATGGCCGACCGCGTGCGGCAGCTGCGGCTGGACAAGGACGCGGCGCAGGCGCAGGCCGCGCGCGACGCGCGCGAGGCGGAAATCCGCCGGGAGGCCGAAATCGGCTTGCGTCGCATCCTGGACCAGATGCCGACGGCCGTGCGCGTGTTCGCGCCGCGCTCCGGAGCGGGGGAGGTTTTCGTCAACGAGCAGTTCATCCGGCTGTTCGGCTACGGTCCGGCCGAAATCCGGTCGCTGGACGACTGGTTCGAGAAGGCCTATCCGGACGCGGCCTATCGCGCGCGGACGCGGGAGTGGTGGAACGCCGTGGCGGCCGATCCGGGCCGGCGCGAGTCGGCCAGCCGCGAGGTGCGGATCGTCTGCAAGGACGGAACGGCGCGCGACGTCCTCGCCGCCGTCGCCGCCGTGGACGACCTGTTGCTGACCACGTTCGTGGATTTGACCGCGCGCAAGCGTTCGGAGGCGGAAGAGCGGGCGCGGCAGCTGGAACTCGCCGAAGCCCAGCGCATCGCCCACGTGGGCAGCTGGCAGTGGGATCCGGCCGCGGACGTCGTGGAATGTTCCGCGGAGCTCCTGCGGATCTACGGCCTGGATCCGGGCGGGGCGACGCCGTCGGCCGCGGCGCAGATGCGGTTCTTGGCGCCCGAATCCGCCGCCCGCCTGCAAGCGGCCATGGATCATTGCCGCGCGACCGGCGCGCCCTACGCCGTGCCCGTCGAGTTCCGCCGCGCGGACGGGGAGTGGCGCCATGCGATCGCGCGCGGCGAACTCGTGGCCGGCCCGCCGCCGCGGCTGCGGGGCACGTTCGCGGACGTGACCGAACTGCGGCGCAGCGAAGAGGCGTTGCGGGCGCGCCAGGCCGAACTGGAGCAGGCCAAGGAAGAGGCCGAGCGGGCCAACCGCGCGAAGGGGCTCTTCCTGGCGAACATGAGCCACGAGATCCGCACGCCGCTGAGCGCGCTGGTGGGGTTGTCGCAGGCGATGGTGCGCCTGGGCGAACGCCGCGGGCTGCCGGAGGATTTCCTCCGGTTGCTGGAACAGATCCGCTCGGGCGGCCGGCATCTGAACCTGATGCTGACCAACCTGCTGGACCTGTCGGCGACGGAAGGCGGCCGCCCGCGCGTGCATTGGCGCACCGTGGCGCTGGCCGACTGGGCCCAAAGCGTGCGCGACATCCTGCAGCCCATCGCGGATTCGCGCCAGGTGGCGCTGCGCTGGCAGGCGGAGGAATTGGAGGGCCAGACCCTGCGGAGCGATCCGGTGCGGCTGGCGCAGATCCTGATCAATCTCGTGCACAACGCGGTGAAATTCACGCCGGCGGGGAAAGCCGTGGACGTGCGGTTCGAGCGGGACCCGGGCCGGTTCGCGCTGGAGGTGGCGGACGAGGGGCCGGGGTTGCCGGACGACGTGGCGGTCACGTTCGAGGCCTACGGCCAGGGCGCGCCGGCCGTGGCCGATCTCGAGCACGGCGTCGGCCTGGGGTTGTACGTGGTGCAGACGAACGCGCAGCTGCTGGGCGGGCGGGTGCGCGCGGAAAACCGTCCGGAGGGCGGGGCGCGCTTCCGGGTGGAGTGGGACGGGTTGGACGGAACGGGAGAGCGGGATGAGAGCGATCATCGTTGACGACGAGGAAATCGATCGGCTGAACCTGAAAACCCTGCTGGAAGACCATGCGGACGTGGAAATCGCCGGCGAGGCGGATTCGCTGGAGTCCGCCGTGGACCTGATCGAGCGGGACAAGCCGGACGCGGTTTTCCTCGACATCCATCTGGGGCGCCACAAGGGCTTCAGGGTCCTCGAAACGGCAAAATGGCGCCCGCAGGTCGTCATCACGACGTCCCATCCGCACTACGCGGTCAAGGGATTCGAGATCGACGCGGCGGATTATCTGCTCAAGCCGGTGATGGACGACACGCTGGCGCGCGCGCTGGGACGGTTGCGGGCGCGATTGGCGGCGGTGGCGGCGAAACCCGCGGCCAACCGTCTTTCCCCGGAGGACGTGCAGTCCTTCAAGGTGGGCGACGAGCGGCATTTGGTGCCGATCGGCCAGATCCAGGCCATCGTGGGCGAGCGCATCTACACGCGCGTGCTGGTCCGCGACGGCCGGGAATTCCTGCACAACCGGCCCCTGCGCGAGTGGCGCGACGTTCTGCCGGACAAGACGTTCAAGGCGCTGGACCGCTCCACGATCGTGAATCTGGCGGAAATCCAGGTTGTCCGCGAAGGCGTGGATGAAGCGGGCCAAGAAATCGCCTTTCGGGGCAGCCATCACCGGATTCGCCTGGGCGAGGTCGCCATGAAAACGCTCCGCGACGTCACAGGAAAATAGACTTCGAACGGGTTTCACTCGTCTGACCAAGGGGGGGGAAGCAAGCGCTCGTCGGTATTTCGGCGCGGTTATGGGCATCTTATTGCGCAGTCATGGACAATAATTCACATTATTAAGCCGATTTCGGAAGGAAAACGGCCTGTTTCGGAAGAAAACCGAAAAATTTCAGGAATTCCTAATATTTTCCAAACATTAGAGGGTTAGCGTCCTGTCCACATGCCGGTGGAGTGTTTGAATTCGCGGAAAAGAACGGTTTTCATGGCCATGAACATCCGAACGATCAAAACAGGGGCGTTGACGGCGCTGCTGGCGCTGGGAGCGGGCGGGCTGATGGCGGCGCAGGCGGCGAACGTGCTGCAGACGTTTTTCGTGCCGTTGCCGGAAGACGAGATGCAGATTTCGCTGAACGCGATCGACGCGTACCGGGGAAACATCGGCGACGAAATGCGGTCGGCCATCTCGCTGGTGGTGGGAACGGACGGCACGATCCTCTACTACGACCAGTGGGAGGACGGCTACGAGGCGGAAATCACGGAGCCGACGCAGTTGACGTCGCAGATCTGGGGCGACGGCGACCCCGACAACGGCTATCCGCCGGGATTTCCCGGCGACGTGCTCAGCGCCGGATCGGTGATCCGGCTGGAAAGCACGATCGACGTCACGCGCAACAGCGTGACGATCGAATACGACGGCCGCGACAAGGTGGCGACGACCTATCCGATCGCCATGACGCGCGGCATGTACGCGGTCAACCCCGGCGAAGTGCTCGCGGAAGCCATGGGCGTGTTCGACGTCGGCACGCACGGCACGCTCTACCGCGCGCCGGTGGGCGTGGGCACGGGCACGGGCTTCGGCACGAACAGCATGTTCAGCTACACGGCCTTCTACGTCATGGCGGACGTCGATTTCACGCGCATCGATCTGGACAAGGACAACGACGGCGTTTTCGAGGAAACGCGCTATTTGGACCAGGGCGAGGCGTTCTTCGTCAACGGCGGCATCGTCGCCGGGGCGACGGTCAAGGGCAGCCAGCCGTTCCAGTGCCATCTGGTCACCGGCGACGTGGGCTCGACCTACGAGATGCGCTGGTTCGAGCTGTGGCCGGAGTCGCAATGGGGCACGGACTACTTCACCCCGGTGGGCACGCGAACGAACGGCGCGGGGGGCGTCGTGCCCTCGCTGGTCTATCTGTTCAACCCCAACGCCGAAACGATCACCGTGCACTTCGTCACGCAGACCAACGCGGGGTCGTTCGCGGTGGCGCCCGGCAGCGTCTACGACGTGTTCCAGATGCCGCTGAACGGCGGGGCGCGCTTCTTCACCACCAACGGCGCCAAGTTCATCGGCGTCAATCCGTTCGACACGACGGTGGGCGGCGGCACCCTCTACGGCTACGTGCAGCACTGTCAGACCTACGACTGGGGCATCGGGCTGATGCCGGTCAACATGATGTCCACCATGGGCGTGGTGGGCTGGGGCCCGGGCTACGGCACGACCGGCACGGGCGCCAACGGCAATCCGATCTGGATTTCCGCGATGAGCAACACGACGGTCTACGTGGACTACGACAGCGATCCGGACACCGGGGCGTTCGTCGATCCGATCGGCAACCGCTACGACGTGGCCACCAACCTGACGGCGCTTGAGCTGGTGCAGTTGATCGATCCGACGGACGACGACCAAACCGGCATGCGCTACTACACGCTCGACGGCGCGGTGCTGATGGCGGCCTGGGGCCAGGATCCCTCCCGGGCGGGCACCGGCAACCCCTATCTCGACATGGGCTACGCCATCCCGGCGTTCCCGACGATCCTGTCGAAGAAGTTCGCCTCGCTGCTGACGGACTTGAACGGCAACGGCTTCGCCGACAGCGGCGACACGATCGAGTATTTCGTGGACGTGGTCAACGTGGGCTTCGCCACGGCCAACAACGTGGTCTTCCAGGACGACCTGCCGACGAACCTGACGGCCTACGTCACCAACAGCGCGGTGCTGGCGGCCGGCGGCGCCACCAACGCGATTCCCGACAGCCTGCCGCCGAAGCTGACGCGGTTCCCCTTCGACGAGGGCGGCTACAACGTCGGCACCATCGGCCTGGGCCAGACGACGACCGTGCGCTACGTCACCCAGGTGCTCACGAACCTGCCGTCGGATTTCGGCGGCTACGTCCACAACAACGCGACGGTGGGCGGCACCAACGGCAACTGGACGGGCGGCTGGACGATCCCGGTCCGCCAAACCGGTCTTTCCATCCAGAAGCAGACGAGCACGACCAACCTGCTCGCGCCCGGCAGCAACTTCACCTATACGATCACGGTGGCCAACACCGGCCAGGTGACCTTCACCGGCGTCAATCTCGAAGACGTCCTGCCGCTGGGCGTGTCGGCCGCGTCCAACGGCGCGACGATCCAGCTTTCCGGCGCCATCACGAATACGGTGAGCGACCGGTTCGACGGGCGTTCCTTCACCAACAGCAACGGGACGATCCCCTGGCTGTCGGGCTGGCAGGAATTCGGGGAAGCGGACGGCGTGGCCGCCGGCGGCGTGCAGGTCAAGGCGGACGGCACCAACACGGTGCCGCTGGAGGCCTACGCCCTGCAGATCGGCAACGCCACCCGCGCCGCCACCCGGCAGGCCGACTTGTCGGGGCATGCGAGCGCGACGCTGTCGTTCAACTACCGCCGGTCGGGACTCGACGGCGCGACCGACTTCGTGGACGTGTTCATTTCGAGCAACGGCTGGGTTTCGTCCAACCTGCTGGTGCGCCTGCAAGGGGCGGCCGACGAAACGAGCCGCACGCCGACGAACTTCAACGTGTCGGCCTATATCTCCACCAACGTCGGCATCCGGTTTTCCAGTTCGGCCACCATGGGGGCGGACGATTTCGTCTGGTTCGACAACGTGGCGTTCACGCTGGTTGGGACGAACGCGGCCTTCGCCGGCACTCCGCCGCCGACTCTGGCGCAGAACGTGACTTTGCCGCCCGGCGGCACGCTGACGGCCACGGTCCAGGTGCGGGTGGACGATCCGCCCGTGGCGACGCAGGCCGTCAACGTCGCGCGGGTCCGCGCCGACCAGCAACAGGACTGGATCGATTCCAATCCCGTGACGAACCGCATCGACGCCACGGAAGGCGTCGCGCTGCTGAAGACGTCGAGCACCACCAATCTGGTGGGGGCCGGGAGCAACGTGACGTATTCCATCCTGATCTCGAATACCGGCACGATCTGGCAAACCGGCCTCCGGCTGGAGGACCTGCTGCCGTTCGGCATGACGTATTCCAACGCCACGGCGGAATTGATCCGGACGTTTCCGCACACCAACGCGTTTCTGGACGTCTTCAACGCGCGGACCTACACGAACAGCGACGGCAACGTGGCCTGGGCCGGGCCGTGGACGGAGATCGGCGACGACGGCGACCCGACCAACGGCAACGTCCGGATCATGGTGGACGGCGGGTCGATTCCCGGCCAGACCTATGCCATCCGGACGCTGTCCACCTCGGGGATCCAGCGTCCGGCGAATCTCGGCGGCTATCCGGCCGCCACGCTGTCGTTCGACTATCGCCGCGTCGGCCTGGAAGCGGGCGAATTCGTCAACGTCAGCGCATCCGCCAACAACGGCGCCGCGTTCACCCAGATCGGCCAGATCGGCGGCGCCACGAACGACGGCTCGTATTTCACGGCCTCGTTCGACATTTCGGCCTATGCCTCGACCGGCACGGTGATCCGGTTCGCCGGCAGCGCGGGGCGCGACGCCACCGACATCGTGTGGCTGGACAACGTGCGCATCGATGCCTCGGCCGCCAGCGCCACCAACGCGCTGGGGGCGCCGCCGGCGCTGCTGGCGGGCTACAGCCTGCCGCCGGGCACGAGCATGGCCGTGCGGCTGACGGCGACGGTCGACGACCCTCTGACGGCGACGGAGTTCATCAACACGGCCCGGCTGCTCAGCGACCAGCAGACGACCTGGCTGACCTCGCGCGTGACGAACGCGGCGGCGGGCGATATCGGCATGAAAGTCTCCAAATGGACCGCGCTGGCGACCAATTGGAACTACGGCGCGACCAACGACTACTACGTCACCATCGAGAACACCGGGTCGGTCGCGCTGACCGGCATCCGGCTGCGGGATTTCCTGCCCGCCGGCGTTTCCTACGTGGCGGGCAGCGCGCAGATGGTGCGGTTCCTCGTCGTGGAAACCAACGAGTTCGTCGAGACGGTGTCGGACGAATTCAGCGTGGCGGCCTACAATAACAACGACGGCACGACCAACTGGTTCGGCAACTGGCTCGAAACCGGCGACGACGGCAATCCCGCCGCGGGAGCGGTTCTGATCCGCACGGCCGGCGGCACCAACGCCCTCGTCTTCGAAAACACCAACGCCGACAACGACTCCGTCACGCGCACCAACCGGCTGGCGTGGAGCCAGCCAGGGCGAGTCTACACCAACGTGACGCTGAGCCTCGCCTACAAGCGGGAAAACTGGGACAATGGAGATACCCTGAACTTCACGATCTCGACGAACGGGTTTGTCGCGTCGTCCCAGGTGTACGGCGTTCCCACCACGGCCGGGACCGATGCGGGCTTCACGCCGATCACCACCAACGTCACCACCTGGATGGGCGCCGACATGGGGCTGCGGCTGACGGCGGGGGCGAATTTCGGGGCCGGCGATCGGGTCAACTTCGATTTCATCACCTTCACCAACCGCGGCTACGACGTGACGACCAACGCCGTGTCGGACTATTCCGATACCGTGGTGGTCACGGTGGTGTCGAACCTGCCGGGACCGCCGACGAACCTGCTGGTCAACTACGTCTTGCCGGCGGGCACGAGCGTGAGCGTGCGGCTGCAGGCGACCTTGAACGTGCCGCTGGTTGCGACGCAGTTCGTCAATACGGCCACGGCCACGAACAACCAGACCCCGCCGCAGTCCGCTGCCGTCACCAACTTCTCCGTGGCCAACCGGGTGGGGGATTTCACTTGGTTCGACGCCAACGGCAACGGCATCCAGGACGGCGGGGAGCCGGGCCTGACCGGCGTGGTCGTGCGGCTCTACGGCAGCGGTTCCAACCTGCTGCTGGCGACGACCTCCGGCGTGAACGGGGCCTATGCCTTCACCAATATTCCGAGCGGCTCCTATTTCCTCGAGTTCGTCACTCCGACGAATTACCTGCCCACCGCGCAGGACCAAGGCGGCGACGACGCGCTCGACAGCGACATGTCCACGAACACCGGCCGCACGGCCGTCTTCGCGCTTTCCGGCGGCACGAACGATGCGACGCGCGACGCCGGCTACTACCAGCCGGCCTCCTCCATCGGCAATTTCGTCTGGCGCGACGTCGACGGCGACGGCCTGCAGTCCGGCGGCGCCGAAACCGGCATGCCGGGCGTGGTGGTGACGCTCTACGACGCGTCCTCCAACGTGGTGGGCGTGACGACGTCCTCGGCGGCCGGCGCCTATGCCTTCACCAACCTGCCCACCGGAACCTATTTCCTGCAATTCGCGCCTCCGGCCGGCTTCACCTTCACGCTGCAGGACCAAGGCGGCAACGACGCGGTGGACAGCGACGTCTCGCCCGTCACCGGCCGCACGGCGCCGTTCTATCTGCCGCCGGGAACGGCGGACGATTCCCGCGACGCGGGACTTTCGGCCATCGTGTACGGCTTGACCGTGTCCAAGACGTCCGACGCCGGCTCCTGCCTGGCGGCGGGCAACGTGGTGACCTACACGATCGTGGTCCAGAACACCGGGACGGTGGCGCAATCCGGCATCGCGGTGGAAGACGTGCTGCCGCCGGGCGCGACCTACGTGCCCGGCAGCGTCGGTGCGTCGTTCTACAACCCGACGGGCGCGGTCGTCTCGACGACCTACAACTCGTCGTCCGCGTTCACCGCGCCGGCGGGCATCACGTCGGCGACGGTCCAGGCGTGGGGCGGCGGCGGGGGCGGCGCGTCGCGCACGTCGAACGGCGCGGGCGGCGGCGGCGGCGGCGGCGCCTATAGCCGCGCGGCCGTGGCCGTGGAGCCGGGCAGCAACTATACCGTGAACGTGGGCGGCGGCGGCGCGGCCGGGGTGGCCGGCGGCGATTCGTGGTTCGCGCTGGGCGCATCGACCGGCGTACTGGCGCGCGGCGGCGCCGGCGTCGCGGTGAACGTGGCGACGGGCGGCGCCGGCGGATCGGATGCGACGGGCATCGGCGACGTGCTCTATGCCGGCGGCAACGGAGCCAACGGCGTGGCCGGATCCTACGGCGGCGGCGGCGGCTCTTCGGCGGGAACGAACGCGGCGGGAGTGAACGCCGTCAACGCGACGGGCGCGACGGCGCCGGCCGGCGGCGGCAACGGCGGCAACGGCCGCAGCGGCACCCAGGGCGCCGGCACCGCCGGCAGCGCGCCGGGCGGCGGCGGCGGTGGATCGTTGCGCACCGCCAACAACCAGACGGGCGGCGCCGGCGCCGCCGGCCGCGTGATCGTGGCCTACGACACGAGCGCGGCGACTTCCGGCACGCTCGGCGCGCCGCCCAACCTGTGGACCGGCGGGACGCTCGGCACCGGCGCCACGGTCACCCTCACGTTCCAAGCCGTTGTCGATTCGCCCTCCTCCGTGACCCAACTGCTGAACGTCGCCAGCGCCTACAGCGCGGTGCAACCGGTGCGCCAGGCGTCCGTCACCAATTGCGTGCAGTATGCAGA
>DAOTNL010000035.1:0-17244 GCA_035450765.1 Kiritimatiellia bacterium
AAAAGCCGTCTCAGGAATCTTTTTGCCCTTGTACTACCGGGGGCTTAATGGTTGTATGGCCTCAGAAGCAGCCCTGCCCCCTCTTTTGATGGAGAGCCGTCGTTTTGCGACACGAGCGGACAATCCGCGAAATCCCCAACGTTCACCGAGGGTTTCGCGGGTTTTTCGTTTCCGGCCGGGCTGACGGCTGGCTCGGACAACCGCTGACGCCACTTCCGCGGGGGGACGCGCGCACATGCGCCTCCCGTATCCGGTTGCCACGCAAAACGGCCGGCTGCGACAGTTTGACGCGCCCGGTGGCACCATTTGTTGCACTTCCGCGGCGAGAGAATGTCTGCACGCCTTGAGTCGCGCCTGCCTATCTCTATGTCTTCCAATTGAATAGCCGGCCGCTTGAAAGGGCTCGCTCGGTTTGGCACCGCTCATGCTTGTGCGAATGCGGAACATGTTTTGGAGGTTAACACCATGACAGATCAAACAAGCAAGAAGCACACGCTCCTGACCATTCTGGCGGCCGGGCTTCTGGTTGCTTTCTTCGCCCAGAGCCTGGCGCTATTTGGAATGCAAAAGAAACTGGCCCAGTTGACCGCGACAGCGCCGGCATTGCCGGCCACGGTGCCCGCAGCAATCCCCGGCCAGTCGCCGTCCGTTCCGGCAATGGCTTCGTTGATTCCGACGCACGCTCCGGCAACACCGCCGGCCGCATTGCCTGCGGATGGCGGCGATCCTTCGCCGGGCGCGGCTGCGCCGGCACAGGCTGATCCGGCCGCCCGCCGGCAGCCCCGGACCTCGGCGCACGCACCCAACCAGCCCGCTGGCCGGGATGACGATCTGCTTGCCTGGGATCTGGACCGCTGGGATCCATTCGTCGAGATGCGCCGGATGCAGGACCGGATGAACCAGATGTTCCTGGATGCCTTCAACCGCTTCCGGAGCAGCGACGATTTCGGCTTGCTCCTGCGCGACTATCCTTTCGCGCCCGACCTCAACGTCGAAGATCGGGGCGACCGCTACGTGGTGACGGTGGATTTGCCCGGTGCCGAGAACTCGCAAATCAGCGTGAAGTATGAAGACCCGCTGCTTACCATATCGGGCACGGTGCGCTCGGAAACGACGGAGAGGGACCCGGGCCGGATCTTGCGGCAGGAAAGGCGCAGCGGCCAGTTCCTGCGGGCCGTCTCGCTGCCGGGCCCCGTCCAAGGGGACAAGATCGCCACCCAGGTCGAGAAAGGGGTCGTGACCATCTCCGTGCCGAAAGCGAGTTCCTAGCCGCCTGCCCCGACAACGGACGGGAGCCGCCGCCCCCGTCCGTTCCGCGGGGTTCCCAGAAAGGCTGTCCGATGACGTTTGATCCGGTTTATTTCTTGTTCGCCTTGCCGGCGCTGCTGCTGTCGCTGTACGCAACGGCCCTGACCCAATCCCGTTTTCTCCGGTTCTCGCAAATCCAGCCGACTTCCGGCATGACAGGCGCCGAGGCCGCACGGGCCCTGCTCGCCCGGGAAGGGCTGCACGACGTGGAGGTGGTACGGACCGGCGGATTCCTGTCCGACCATTACGACCCCTCCGGCCGGGTTCTCCGGCTCTCGCCCGACGTGTACGGCACTTCCTCCCTCTCGGCCGTCGGCGTGGCCTGCCACGAGGCGGGGCATGCGCTGCAGCATGCTTCCGGCTACGTCTGGCTGGGCTTCCGCAACGCCCTGGTGCCCGTCACGCAGATCGGCAGCTACCTCTCCTACGCCGTGCTGATGCTCGGCTTCATGCTGCAACATCCCCGGTTCATCGCTTTGGGCCTCGGCCTCTTTGCGCTGGGAGTGCTGTTGTCGCTGGCCACGCTGCCCGTCGAATGGGACGCCAGCGCCCGCGCCCGCCGCCTGATGGTCTCCGCGGGAATCGTCGGCACCGACGAACAGGAGGCCGCCGGCCAGGTTTTAACCGCCGCCTTCCTGACCTACGTCGCCGCCGCCGTCAGTTCGCTGCTCACGTTCCTCTACTACCTCATGCGCTCCGGATTGCTTGGGGGGCGCCGCAGCGATTGAGGCGACTTCGGATCGAGGCCGCAAAAGCCGGCGCAGCGGACCTGGCGGTAACTTCCGGCAACCGGAGGACGACTCTGGTGGATGGCAGAAAGAACGATCCACAGGAGAAAAACCATGAAACCGCGTGTAACCACCAAGCTCGTCGCCGTCGGGACCGCCGCCGCCCTGGCGCTGCCCCTGACCGCTTCGGCGCGCCACCACCGGTCCAGCGATGTGTTCGCCGGCGCCGTCATCGGCGTGATCGCCGGGGCCGTGATCGCCGGGGCGGCCCAGGCCGAAACCGTCTACGTGGCTCCGCCGCCACCCCCGCCGCCCCCGCCGCCGCCGGTCTATTATTACTATCAACCGGTGCCCGTACCGGTCCCGACGCCGTATTACGGCTATTATGCTCCGCCGCCGCCCCCGCCCTGCCACCGCCGCCGCCCCGGGCCGCGTCCCGGCTGGTATTGAGTCCGGCGCGTTCGGCATCGCAACGAAAAAGCCCCGGCCGGAATCGGCCGGGGCTTGCGCGTTTTTTGGGGGACGCGGCTCAGTGCATCCGGCCGGTGGACCGGGTCACGTGGGCGAAGCGGTCGCGGATTTCGTCCGTGAGCTGTTCCCATTTGAAGCGCCACTGCCAGTTGCCGCCGGCGACGCCGGGGGTGTTCATGCGGGCTTCGGAACCGAGCCCCAGCAGGTCCTGCAGCGGCACGACAAAGGTGTTGGCGTTGGAGCGCGCGCCGAGACCGATCAGGTCCCAATGGATCTCGCGGCCGTCGGTGTGGAGGTAATCGAGGATCATCTTGCGTTCGGCGGCGATTTCCTCGGCGGTGCGGGTGCTGCCCGGGCCGGCTTCGCTGCGGAACCAGCCGACCGTGGTGTCGTTGTCGTGGGTACCGGTGTAGACGCAGCAATGGGCGGGATAGCTCTCGGGCCGGAACTCGGCGGCGCGGTCGTCGTTGCCGAAGGCGAACTGCAGGATGCGCATGCCGGGGAATTCGAACCGGTCGCGCAGGGCTTCGACCGGCGGCGTGATGACGCCGAGGTCTTCGGCGATGATCGGCAGCGGGCCCATGCGCTGCAGCAACACCTCGAACAGATGCTGGTCGGGCCCCTTGACCCACTTGCCGTTGATGGCGGTGGTTTCGCCGCCGGGGATTTCCCAATAGGCTTCGAAACCGCGGAAGTGGTCGATGCGGACGATGTCCACCAATTCGAAGATGCGGCGCAGGCGGGCCATCCACCAGTCGTAGTTTTGGGCCTTGTGGGCTTCCCAGTTGTAGAGCGGGTTGCCCCAGAGCTGGCCGGTGGCGCTGAAGTAGTCCGGCGGGACGCCGGCGACGACGCTGGGCTGGCCGTCGGGCTTGAGGAAGAACAGGTGCGGATGCGCCCAGACATCGGCGCTGTCGTGCGCGACGAAGATGGGGATGTCGCCGACGAACTGGATGCGACGGGCGGCGGCATAGGCCCGCAGCCGCTTCCATTGGCGCTCGAAGAGGTACTGGACGATCTTGACGGCGCGGATTTCCGCGGCGAATTTCTCGCGCGCGGCCTGGAGCGCGGCGGGATCGCGCCGGCCGAGTTCCGGCTCCCACTGCGTCCACGGCACGCCGCCGTGGACGTCTTTCAGCGCGGAAAAGAGCGCGTAGTCGTCGAGCCAGTCCGCGCTGCGCGCGCAGAAATCGGCGAATTCCGCCTGCATCTCGGGCGAGGCCTTCGCGCCGAAGGAGGCGCAGACTTTCTTGAGCACGGCGAAGCGGGCGGAAATGACCGGACCGAAGTCCACCTTGTCCGCCGGGAACGCCGGGAAATTCTTGAGCTGCGCGCGCGTCAGCAGCTTGTCCTGGATGAGCAGGTCGAAGCTGATCCAAAGCGGATTGCCGGCGAAGGTCGAGGGCGACTGGTACGGGCTGTCGCCGAAGCTGGTGGGACCGAGCGGCAGGATTTGCCAGAGATGCTGGCCGGTGGCCTGCAGGAAATCGGCGAAGCGCTCCGCTTCGGGACCGATCTCGCCGATGCCGTAGGGGCCGGGCAACGACGTGGGATGCAGCAGGACGCCGGAAGCTCTTGGAAATTTCATGTGCGAATCACTCCTCTGACCAATGGGTCGAACCGAGAATATGGCAGAACGCGCGCGGTTTGTCGAAGCGTTTTATCGGCGGCGCGACAAAAACGTGCTTTCGGATCGGATCCGATTGGGACGGCTAGGGTTCCGTCAGCAGGACGCGGACGTCGCCGTACCAGGCGCCGAGCGAGTCGTTGGTGACGACCATGCCGGGCACGCCCCACCCCAGGTTGCTGGTGATGGTGGGCGTCATCAGGTTCGTCGCGTAGATCAACTGGTAATATCGCGCGGTGCTGGCCGGGAACGAGAACAGGATCTGGCCCGTGGCGTTGCTGGCGCTCGCGCGCACGTAGGTGCCCGTCAGGCGCAGCACGCTAGCGGATACGGCCGGATCGGTGTCGGCCAGATATTCCTGCCAGGTGTTCATGCCGTCGCCGTCGTAATCCGCGTTCGTCGAGTAGTTGGAACTGCCGGGATCCTTGCCCTTCCCCATCACCCAATCCACGAAGGGCGTCGTGCCCACGGTCACCGTCATGGTCGCCGGCGCGCTGGCGCCGTCCTTGTCCAGCGCCGTGAAGACGAACACGTTCTGGCCGATCTGGTTCGTGCCGGGCAGGAAATAGAAATAGCCGTCGTTTTCGTCGAAGAGCCACACCGCGGCGCTGACCGCGCTCGTGCAGGCATAGGTCACCGGATCGGCTTCCGTCGGCAACGCCGCGACGGTATACTCGAAATCCTGGGCCACGGTGGCCGTCTGGGCATCGATGGGATCCAACAGCGGCGGCGTGCCGGACTTGGTCGTCACGGAAGCCGTCGCGGAATCCGGACCCGTGCCGCCGGCGGAGACCGCCCGGGCGCGGAAATAATAGGTCGCGCCGGCCGTCAAACCGGCGACGGCTTCGCTCGTGCCGGCCACCGTCCGGTTCGAGTATCCCGGCACGTAGGCGGGATCCGCCGCGACGCTCCAGCCCTGCACGACCAGGTTCGAGATGCCTACGCCGATATTGGAACCGGCATCCGGCGCCTGCCAGCGGATCCGGGTCCGGGCAAAGCCCAGGTTCGCCGCGTGGGTGATCGTCGGGATCGAGACCCAGGTCGCGCCGAGCGACGGATTGACCGTGGCGATGGCGGTCCAGGTGGCGCCGTCGTTGGTCGAAATGGAAACGGCGATATTCGACTTCGTGGTGCCGCCGTAGGTGCGCGCCCGGAAATCGATCGTCAGGTTCGTGTAGCCCAGCGTGGAGAAAGCCGAGGAGACGACGTAGTTCGTGGCGGAGCCGAGGATCAGATAGGTGCTGCTCGATCCGGAAATATTGTACGACCAATCCGCCGGCGGCGTGGCGCTGACGGCGGGGTTGCTCGCCCGCACGAACTGGCCCGCGACGCTGCCGTCGAACAACGCGGACGTGGCCACGTCGAGCCGGTAGCCGGTCGCGTTGGCCACGGCGCTCCAGGCGGCGGTGAAACCGGAATTGTTGGTGGCGCTGGCCCAGAGCGAAGCCGGCGCGGCGGGCGGGCCCAGGTTCACGGCGACGGACACCGTCTGGGTCGCCACGCCGGAACCGTTGCTGGCGGTGAAGGTGAAGGTCCGGGTGCCCAGATCCGCTTGCGGCGCAACGTAGGTCAGCTGGCCCGTCCCCGCCGTGAACACGTAGCCCGTCGATGCCGTCGTGCCTTGGAGCGCCAGCGTCGGCGCCGGATCGCCGTTGGCGGAAACGACGAAAGAGGTCGCCAAACCGACGTAGGCCGCTTGGTCCTCCAGCGGATTGAACCACGGCGCGAAAGCGCCTTGGGTAACGACCAGCGTGCCCGTCGCGGAACCGGCGTATTCCGGCGCCGCCACCGTCCCGACGACGGTATAGTTGCCGATGGCGACCGGCAAGTTGGTCGAACCGTTGTAGGTGAACGTCACGGCCAGCCCGGCCGGCACCGTCGTGGCCGTCGCGCTCTTGGGCCGCGCGTCGTAGGTCTGGGCCAGGCTGCCCAGGGTCACGGTCGCCGGAAGCGGCTCGTAGGCCATGACGGACACGTCGTCGAGGTTCACCTTTTGCAGCGCGTTGCCCGCCACGAGCTGGAAGCGCAGGAACCGGGCCTTCGTCAAGGCCAGCGTGTTGGAGAACGCCGCGAAATTCGTGCGGATGCCGGTGACGACCAGGTTCGTGTGGTTCGTCCAGTCGTAGCCGTTGAGGCTGGTCTGGAGCGACAACGTCGCGGCGGAATCCGACCCGTACATCGCGTAGTTGAACGCCACGGAATGGATGCCGGCGAACGGCGCGGTGCTTTGCAGCACGCCGTTGCTCGTCGCGGAGGCGCCGATATACCGCATGCGCAGGGACGCCGCGCCGTTCTTCACGTCGTTGCTGAGCGTGCCCAGGTAGGCGTTTTCGACGTACCAGTCGGACGGGCTGGAGGCGGCGAGCGTCTTGACGTACGGCGCGTAGGTGCCGTTCGGCTGGTAGGGATTTTCGAAATCCATGACGAACGGACCGGCCGCCACGGTCCGCGCGGCCGTGGAGGTGGTCTGGATGGCCACGGCGCCGGCGTAGACGCTGGTGGCCCCCGCCCAGCGGACGTCGCCGGTGATCGCCACGGTCGCGCTGTACACGCCGGCGTTCCGGGGCGGATTTTCCGGGGCGTAGGTCACCGACCAGGCCAGGCCGGTGGTGACCGTGAAGACGTTGGTGTGGACCAGCCCGTCGTGGTTCACGACGATCCGCGGGCCCATTTCGCAGCTGGCCGGCGCGCGGGTGATCACGACCGCGTTGGTGAACGTGAAGATGCCGCCGGCGGCGTTCGCGTCGTCCGCGACGGTCACCGTCGCGTCGTAGCTGCCCGGTTCCACCGGATTGGTCGGCGCGTAGGCCACGGTCCAGGCCATGCCCGGCGTCACGGAAAAGACGTTCGTGTGCGGCTGGCCGTCGAACGGCGTTTCGATGGGCGCCGCCAGCCCGCAGGTGGCCGCGCCGCGGGCGATGACCACGGAATCGGTGAAAACGAACGTGCCGCCGACGATGAGGTTGGTGTCGGGAATCGTCACCGTGGCCGTATAGGTGCCGACGCCCACCGGATTGGTCGGCGCGTAGGCTACGGAATAGCGGATGCCTTCGGGATAAACGATGAAATCGTTGGTGTGGGCCTGGCCGTCGTAGGTCGCCTCGTTGGTGGCGACCAGCGCGCACAGGGCGTCCAGTTCTTCGTTGGGAAGCGTGAATTCCGCGATGGCGATCTCGTCCACGTTCACCCGCGCGCCGGCCGTGCCGGTGCAGGTGAAGCGCAGGTTCACGGGACCCAGCACGTTCACGGTCGCGGAGTTGGTCGTCAGGGCGGTCACGCCCGCGGAGGAGACCGAGGCGATCTCCACCCACCCCGCCCCGGCGTCGTATTCCGCTTTCACCGTGGCGCCGGCGTCCGTCCCGTAGCGCCCGTAGGCGAAGGAAAACGCGCCGATGCCGTTGGTCAGCGCGCCCTGCAGGATGAATTCGGCGGGAGCCATCAGGCGCAGGGATTTCGTGCCGTTGCGCAGGTCGCCGGCCAGCGTCCCCACCACCGCGTTGGACAGCACCCAGTAGCGCCCTTCGATCAGTTCGGGGGTCAGCGTGGAATAGACGGTCTTGGAGAGGTTGGTCGGCGACTCGAAATCCACGATCAAGGTGCTCGGCACGAAGGGATCGGGATCGTCTTCGTTCAGGAGCCCGTCGCCGTCGACGTCGCCGTCGCAGGCATCGCCGATGCCGTCGAGATCCATGTCCTCCTGGCCCGGATTGGGGGCGTACGGGCAGTTGTCGAATTCATTGGCGAGGCCGTCGCCGTCGATGTCCGCGTCGCACTCGTCGCCCTGGCCGTCGCCGTCCATGTCCAGCTGGGTGGGATTGAAGGTGCCGAGGCAGTTGTCTTCGTCGTCCAGCACGCCGTCCTGGTCGAGATCGAGGCGCGAAACGACGAGGACCCCGTTGGTCTGGGTGGCGTTCAGCGCTCCCGGCGTCGCCAGGGCGGACACCCAGGTGCCCGTGGACATCAGCACGTTGTTGGGCGCCTGCGGGCAGAAGTCGGTGTCCTGATCGACGCCGACGACGTGCAGGTAGCTCGGACTGCCGCCGGGGACGAGCCGCGAGACGGTGCCGGGATCGTCGACGTCCGTGTCGAAAACGTTGGTCGCGGCCGCCAGCCAAACCACGGCATCCACGATGTTGCTCGACGGATCGTACAGGATCAGGGCGTTGGGCCCGTTGTTGAGCGTGTTGCCCAGGATCAGGTCGGCGTTCGCCACGGCGTTGGAATTCTGCGCCACGACGACCAGGCCCAGCGGGTTGCCGGCCTGGTTGACGATGCCGTCGTCGGGCACGACGAAGGACGGGAACGTATAGGTCCAGATCACGCCGTCGAGGTTGGTCGCTCCGTTGTACTGGCGCATGAAGTAGCCGACGAGGTTGGTGCCGGCCGGCGCGATCAGCTCCACGAATTCGTTCGTGTCCGCGCCGGCGCCGTTGGCCTGGATTTCGTTGAACAACGGCATGATGCGCGCCACCGTGCCCGTGCCCGCCGGGAAGGTGTAGACGTTGGTCGCCGACGATTTCGGGCTGTTGGAACTGACGCCGTAGTAGTCGTAGAAGGACACCTGGACGGCGTATTCCATGACGTCGCCGCCGTTTTTGGCCACGTCCAGCGCCGGCGTCTGCCAGAGGTAGCCGCTGGAATTCGTCATGGCGTTCGTGATCCAGTTGCCGCCGTTGATGCGGAATTTGGCCGTCACGGCGAGGTTCGTGGCCGCCCGGTTGCGGAACACGCTGGCCCGGATGGCGAACGCGTTCGTCGTCTTCGGCGCGAAGGGATCCAGCCCGGCGCCGGCGACGGACACGTCCGCCGGCGGCAGCGACTGGTGGACGCCGGGCGTGGCCGCGTTGGTGCCCGCCGTAATGGTCCACTCGACGTTGGTCCAGGTCGTCGCCGGGTCGCTCACGCCCTGCTTGCGGACCGCGGTCGAGTTCGTGTAGCCCCAGCCCACGGGATCCACCCGGATCTTGCCGTAGATGTCCGAGATCGCGTTGGAGCGCACCAGCGCGACCACGTCGTTGCCGTTGAGCTGGCCGACGATGGCGCTTTGCTTGTTCGCCGTCTTGCCGGGATAGATCTGGGCGAAGTAATTGGTCGAGGTCGCCAGGGTATAGACCTGGCCGGAATCCAGCGTGCCGCTCAGCGCGACGTTCGTGACCGCGGTCTTGTTCTTGTCGAGATAGACCGCCACCTTGTAGGCGGACAGGTCCAGCGTGCCGAGCCCGGTGTTGCAGATTTCGACGTAGTTGCCGTTGGTCGACGTCGGATGGTCCACGATTTCGCTGATGATGCCGACGGGCGTGATGCCGCCCACTTCGTCGATCAGGTTGAAGTCGGCAAAGACCAGGCGGTGGTCGGAAGCGTAGGCGCTGGTATTCGCCGGCAGCGGCGAACCGTATTTCGTCAGCCCCACCCCCACCCCGTCGCCGGGGGAGAAGTACACTTCCGCCGCCGGCGGACCATAGGCGTTGTTGGCGATTTCGTCGCTGAACAGGATGTAATCCAGGCGGTATCCGCTGATGCCGTCGCCGTTGTCGTGGGTCCAATTGTTGGTCCCGCCCGTGTGGACGGCCGGCACCGCCACCATGCCCAGTTCGCCCAGCCGGTCGGTGGGATAATAGCGGTACGGCATCAGCCAGCCGGCATTCGTCGCGTTGTTCCACGGAATGTCGAAGCCGTCGTTGTAGGTGCTGCCCAGCGCGCCGGCCGCCAGGCGGTCTTCGTAGTACGATTTCGGGAAGTTGGTGGTCTGCCCCAGCCCCTCGCTGCCTTCGATGGTGTCGTTGAAATCGCCCATGATCGCGTACTCCGAGTCCAGCGGATATTGGGCGATCAGGTTGGTGACGTAGTTCAGCAGCCGGTGCATTTCGAACGCCCGGCGCAGCCGGCTGGTCTTGTCCGTCGTGCCCGACTTGTTGTGGACGGAAAACACGTGGAAGGGCTGGAGGGCGCCCGGGACCTGGATCACCGCGTGCAGCGGCCAGCGCGTCATTTCCTTCGCGGCCGGATCCACGACCGTTTCCTTCACCTCGTCCGAAGACAGGATCGGATACTTGCTCCAGATGCCCAGCCGCGCCTCCCCCGCGAACGTGCCGCCGGTCGTGGAGGCGAACGCATAGTACTGGTAGCCCAGCGTCGCGGCCATCTGGAGCCAGGCCGCCTTGTCGCTGAAAGACAGTTCCTGGAAGCAGACGATGTCGGGCTGCACGCGCTGGAACGTCGCCAAGACCGCCGCGTAATCGTCGTCGGGCAAGGCGTTCGTGCGGTCCGCCCCCGTGTCGATGCCGAAAAGCACGTTGTAGGAAGCGATCCGGACCGGAAGGGCCTGCGCGGACAGCGCCCCGCAGGCCAGCAGCGCCAACGCCCACAGCCCCGGGCGAACCAAGCGTTTTTTCATCGATCCTGCACTCCTCGAAATCACGACAAAATCTCCCTACGGTGTATAGGGATTGAGGAGTAGGCTACTTTCCCGCCCAAGGGGAATCAAACAGAATCTTAATATTTTTGATGACTTGTCTTCAGATCTGGGCGGCCAATTCATCCCGCCGACTACCCGCCGCCTCCCAGGCCGCCAGTTTTGCGCGCAGGGCGGCCTCGACGTCCGTGACTCGCCGACCCGCCGCCGCCCGGTCTTCCGCCGGGGTGTCCACCGCGGCAAGTTGTTCATAAAGAGCGGATTGCTCTCTCTCCAGGGCGGGAATCTCCTCCTCCAGCGCCGCGACTTCCCGCTCCACGCGCCGGAGTTCGTTCTTCAGCACTTTGCGATCGCGGAACGCTTCCACGCGCGCCGCCTTCGCCTCATCGACGTTTTTCTCGGGCTCGGCGTCGCCACCGGCTCCGGCCGCTTCCTGCGCGATTTTCTCGCGGTAGTAGTCGTACCCCCCGGAGAACCGCCGCACGCCGCCCCCGTCGGGCGCGACCGCCACGATGCCGCCGGCCACCGCCCGCACGAACGCGACGTCGTGCGACACCAGCACGACCGTGCCGGTGTACGCCGCGATCGCTTCCTGGAGCGCCTCGCGGCTCTCCACGTCCAGATGCGTCGTCGGCTCGTCCAGCAGCAGCAGATTCGGCGGCCGGATCAGGATCCGCGCGAAGGCCAGCCGGATGCGCTCGCCGCCCGAGAGCACCTCCACGCGTTTCTCGGCCGCCTCGCCGGAAAATCCAAACCCGCCGAGCAGGGTGCGGATCTCTTTTTCGTTGGCGTCCGGCGCGACGGCTTTCAGGGTTTCGAGACAGCTCCGCGTCCGGTCCATCGTGTCGGCCGTTTCCTGGCTTTGGTAGCCCGGCACGACCAGATGCCCCGCCGTGCGCTTGCCCTCCCGCGGCACCAGCTGGCCCGCCATCACGCGCAGCAACGTCGTCTTGCCCGCGCCGTTGGGCCCCACCACCGCCAGCTTCTCGCCTTTCTGCACGGCCAGATCCACGCCGCGGAAAATCCATTTTCCCGTTTCGTAGGCAAACCCCACGTCCTCGCAGCGCAGTACCTCCTGGCCGCAATGCGGCGGCGGCGCCAGCCGGAAGTGGCTATGTCCCCGCGCCACGACGACTTCCTCGGTGCGTTCCATCTTCTCGAGCATCTTGATCCGGCTCTGCACGCGCGACGACATCGTGTTCTTGGCCCGGAACCGCTCCACGAACCGCTCGATCTGCTCGCGCTTGCGGTCTTCGTTGGCCTGCCGCGACAGCGAGATTTCCCGTCGCTTTTCACGTTCCTCCGCGTACCACGAATAGCGCCCCGGATAGCGCGTCACGCGGCCGGACGCAACCTCGACCGTCGTCGCGCAGAGGCTTTCCAGCAGATAGCGGTCGTGGGAAATCATCGCCAGCGTGCCGCGGAAGCCCTCCAGCCGCCGCCGCAGCCATTCCACCGCGGGCAGATCCAGGTAATTGCTCGGCTCGTCGAGCAGCAGCAGATCCGGCTCCGCGATCAGCGCGCGGCTCAATTCCGCCCGCATCTGCCAGCCGCCGGAGAATTCGCCCAGCGGCTTCTGCAGATCCTCCACGCGAAAGCCCAATCCCGTCAGCGCTGCCGCCGCGCGCGCATGCAAATCATAGCCCCCTTGCGCCTCGAATTGCGTCTGCAATTCGCCCAAGCGGCGCAACAGCGTGCGCGATTCCTCGGCTTCATCGCCCGCCAGATGCTCTTCGATGCGGTGGATTTCCGCGCGGATCGTCTCCAGGTCCGGCGCGGCCCGTTCCACGTATTTCCGCAGGGGCGTGAGCTCCTCGCCCGGCTTCACCTGCTGCCGCAGATAGCCGATGCGGATGTCCTTGGCCCGGATCACCGCCCCCGCATCCGCGTCGGATTCCCCGGCGATCAGCTCGAAGATCGTGGATTTGCCCGCGCCGTTGGGGCCGACGATGCCGATGCGTTCGCCCGCGAGCAAACGGAAATCCACGCGGTCGAGCACGATCTGCCCGCCGTAGCGTTTGCTGACTTGCCGGAATTCGATCATCCGCCCGGGCGCTGGGATCCCGCCGTCAGGCCGACGGCGTCTGGCGGATGACTTGCTGCTCGCTCTCCGCCAGCAGGCGGTAGAGTTCCTGCGGGTCGTCCGTGCCGCGCATTTCCAGCAGCAGGCTCGTCTGGTGGCACATCATGCACAGGCGCGCCAGCACGTGCAGGTGGATGCGGTCGTCCTGGCTGCAGATCAGGAAAAACACGTCCGTGGTCGTTCCGTCGGGCGACCCGAACGGCACCTGCGCGACGGTCTTGCCCACGACCACGAACGAATCCTCGAACATGTAGGGCTCGTGGTTGCGCGGATGCAGCAGGGCCAGGCCGCCGGTGAGCGCCGTGGAACAGAGTTTTTCGCGCTCGACGAGGCTTTCCAGCAGCTCGTCGCGGTAGCACAGCAGGCCCGTGGCGTCGGCCAGGTCCACCATTTCGCGCAGCACCGAGGATTTGGAGCGGCAGGTCATGCCCGCGCGGATCCACTCCGGTTTCAGCAGGGCGGGCACGATGGCCGCCTCGGCCGACAGATCGTGGTATTTCGCCGTGCTGCGGCGGTGGAAATCCGCCAGCTTCTCGGCGCTGGATTCCAGCAGGTTCCGCGAGGCCCATTCGTCGAGCGCATGGTGCCGGAACGTCAATCGCCCGCCCTGGCGTTCGCAGGGGATTTCCCCGCGGCGCGCCAGTTCCGCCACGCGGTCTTCCGGCAAATGCAGGAATTCCGCGGCTTCGGCGAGATTGAAAAACCGGAACGGCATGGCGCGCTTCCCCCGGATCAGATCCCCAGCAGGCCCGTCGCGAACGCCAGCAGCATGGCCAGCGCGCACGCCAAGAGGCCCGCGGTGAATTTCGGGAAGGCGCTGCCGTCGGCCCGGCGCCGCAGCTGCTTGGAATAGAACGCCGCCGCGCCGGCCGCGATCGTCAGCAGCAGCATCGCGCCGAAGAACAGCTGGTTTTTCCACAGCGTGGCCGCCGGCCCCGCGCCGGGCGACCCCGACCCGCCGACCGCCGCCTTGCCCACCAGCGGCAGGATCATGCATTGGAACAGGAACAGCAAGCCGAACAGCACGGCCAGCGTCTGGCCCGTCGCCGGCGCCGCCAGCCATTTCCGGAATTCCTCGGCGCCGGAAATCTCCGCCGGCGCGCTCTTGCGTTGCGTTTCCTTGTTCATGGGCGGACATTGTCCACGTCCCGGCGCGCGGTTCAAGCAAAAGGCGCCCGGGCGGACCCGTTCTTTGGGCTTCAAACCGGCCGGCGGCTGCGCTAGGCTGGAAGTCGAAAGGTACTCCGCCCATGCGCAAACGCCCCTTGAACGTCTTGATCCTGCTCGGCAGTCCCCGCGAGGACGGCAATTCCACCCGGCTGGCCTTCGCCTTCGCCGACGCCGCCAGCCGCAACGGCCACGCCGTGCAAACGATCCGCCTCTCCGCGCTCGAGTTCGCGCCCTGCGACGGCTGCGGCGACTGCTGGCCCGCCGCGTCCCGCCCGTGCGTCCTGCGGGACGATCTGGATTCCGTCTATCCCCTGCTGCGCAAAGCCGACGTCCTCGTCTTCGCCACGCCCCTGCACTTCTACGCCTGGTCCACGCCGCTCAAGAAGCTGACCGACCGCCTCTATTGCCTGAGCCCCCAGTTCAAGCGCAACCTCAAGGGCAAGCGGTCCGTCCTGCTGGCCGCCGCGGCCGACGACCGCCCCGCCGCTTTCGCCGGCCTGAAGGCCACCTACCGACTCGTCGCGGACTACATGGGCTGGAAGCGGCTCGGCGAAGTGCTCGTCGGCGGCCTCGAAAGCCCCGACGCCGTCTCCCGCGCCGGCCGCGCGCTGGCCAAGGCCGACGCCCTCGGCGCGCGCCTCGGCTGAAGCCGTCCGTTGCCGCCGCGACCGGACCGTGATATGTTCCCCCTTCGATCGCCACAGGAAAACCGAATCATCATGAACGCCCCCGTCATCCGCAAAGCCTCGTTTCGCGACGGCCCCGCCATTTTCCAGCGCATCAAATCCCATCCCAACGAGCTCGTGCCCCGGCCGCTCAGCGACATCCTGCTGCACATCGACCGCTTCCTCGTGGCCGATCTCGACGGCGAAATCGTCGGCACCGCCTCGTGGGCCGTGCTGCCCGAACTCGAACCGGGCCGGGCGCCCTCCATCGAAATCCAGTCCGTTTCCGTGCGGGAAGATTTCCAGAAACAAGGCCTCGGCCGGCAACTCGTCGAGGCCGCCATGGCCCGCGTGGCCGAATTCCAGCCCGACCAGATCATCGTGCTGACCTTCACCCCGCCGTTCTTCGCCAGCCTCGGCTTCGTGCCCGTCTCCAAGGAAAAGCTGCTCTACAAGCTCTACAAGGGCTGCATGAACTGCTCGAAGTACGACAACCCCCTGACCTGCCCCGAAGTCGCCATGGCGTTCGATCCGCGCCAGCTCAAGACGGGAAAAACTCCGTGAGGGCCGCGCTTTTTCTCCGCTGCGCGCGGATTGCGCTGCCAGGGCTCCTCGCCCTGCCGCTCGCGGCCGGGGCCTGGTCCGGCCAGCAGCACGTCCAGATCAACCGGGCCGCCGGCCGCAACGTGCCCGACGAAATGGCCGCCTTCCGCGAATTCTCCCGACCCATGGCGCTGCCGGGCATCTATCCCGACCTCTGGAAGGAAAGCGATCCCGACGAAGGCCCGCGCCACTACTTCGAGCCCGACCGCCTGCCGCCGGACACCGACATCCGCGCCCTGAGCCCCGTGCAGATCGAGGCTTTCCTGCAGATGGACCTTGCTCCGGCCGATGTCGGCATCGCCCCGTGGGCCATCGTCGAACTCCTCGGCCGGATGACCGACGCCATGCGCACGAACAACTGGACGTGGGCCGCCCAATGCGGCGCCGCCCTCAGCCACTACGCGGCCGACCTCCACATGCCGCTGCACTGCACCCGCAACTTCAACGGCCAGGAAACCTGGCAGGCCGGCGTCCATGCCCGCATCGAAACCGACATGATCAAGGCGTTCCTCCGCCCCGACGCCATCCGGCCTGCGCCCGCCGCCTATCTGGAAAACCCCTTCCGCGAAATCATGGGCTGGGTCGAGCAATCCGCCGCCCTCGCGCCTGTGCTGCTCCGCGCCGATCTCATCGCCAAACGGGCCGCCAACGGCCGCATCGACTCCGAAACCTATTACCTGCGGCTCTGGGAACTCACGGGCGACCAGATCACCGCGCAGATTTCCGCCGCCGCCGCGCATCTGTCCTCCCTGTGGTACACCGCGTGGGTGAACGCCGGCAAACCCGCCATCCCCGCCCCGCCCGACGAATTGCCGACCCTCTCCGTGTTCTCCGGCGTCGGCATCGATCCGGCCAGCGAAGGCGGCCCCGTCGGCGCCGGCCGTTCCCGCCAGAACCAGCGCTACGACACCATCATCTGGGGCGTCATGGGCGGCCTCGCCCTCGTCGTCGTCGCCTCCTCGCTCTGGCGCGGCGTGCAGGAACGCAAAGCCAAGGGACCGTGAAGCGCACCCGTCTCGACGTCCTGCTGGTCGCGCGCGGCCTCGCCGAAAGCCGCGAAAAAGCCCAGCGCCTGATCCTGGCCGGCGAAGTCCTGGTCGACGACGCGCCGGCCGCCAAGCCCGGCCACGAGTATCCCGACGACTGCGCCGTCCGCGTCCGCAAGCCCGAGCGCTTCGTCGGCCGCGGCGGCCTCAAGCTCGAAGAAGCCTTCGCGCGGTTTCCGGTGCTCACCGCCGAAAACAAGATTTGCGTGGACGTGGGCGCCTCCACCGGCGGCTTCACCGACTGCCTGCTCCAGCACGGCGCCGCCAAGGTCTACGCCGTCGACGTCGGCAAATCCCAGCTCCACTCGCGGCTGGCCGCCGATCCGCGCGTCGTCGTCCTCGACGGCTGCAACGCCCGCCATCTCCAGCCCGGCGACCTGCCCGAAGCCCCCGAGCTGGCGGTCACCGACGTGTCCTTCATCTCCCTGCGCCTGATCCTGCCGGCCATCGACCGCCTGCTGCGGCCCGGCGGCGAGACCGTCGCCCTCATCAAGCCCCAGTTCGAGGCCGGCCGGGAAGAAGTCGGCCACGGCGGCGTCGTCCGCGATCCCGCCCTGCGCCTGCGGATCGTCGAACAGATCCGCGACTTTGGCGTCCAGACCCTCGGCTGGCAATGGCTCGATTTTTGCCCATCGCCAATCCAAGGCCCGGCTGGTAATGTAGAGTTCCTGAGTTACTGGAGAAAAAATCCATGAACGTCGGAATTTTCGCCAACCTAGCCAAGCCGGCCGCCGAAGCCACCCTCGCCGACCTCGCCGCCGCCGCACGCGACCTCCAGGTCCAGCTCGTCGCCTGCGACCGCGAGACCGCCCGCCAGCTGCCCGGCGCCAAGCTCGTCGCGCCCGCCCGCTTCGGCAAGTCCGTGGACCGGCTGCTGTCGCTCGGCGGCGACGGCACCGTCTTGCAGGCCGTCCGCGCCCTCGGCGGCGCCGAAGCGCCCATTCTGGGCATCAACCTCGGCAATCTCGGCTTCCTCACCTGCGTGCCCGACGTCCACGCCGTGGACGCCCTGCGCGCGCTCGTCGCCGGCGAGTTCGAGGTCGCCCGCTATCCCCTGCTCGAAGCCCGCCTTGTCCGCGGCGCGAAGCGCCGCCGGATCGCCCGGGCCCTCAACGACGTCGTCATGGGCTG
>DAOTNL010000036.1:0-17096 GCA_035450765.1 Kiritimatiellia bacterium
TTCGACCAGAACGCCAAGATCGACGCCAACGCGCTCGCCGCCCTGAAGGGCGTCGCGAAGCCGGTGGCTCCGCCGGCGCCCTCCGCCGGCGACTGGCCCGCGGAGCTGAAAGACGTCGTCTGGCTGCACGCCAACGTCCGCGACTGGCCGCAGACGGCGAAAATGACCGCTTCCGTCTCCAACGGCGCGATCAGCTTCCCATACGACAAGACGAAGGTTTGGCCCGCGGTGGACGGCGTGAACGCCAATCCTTGGGCGATCGTCAACGTGGACGGCCGGTGGTACGCCGCGACCTTCGAATGGCTCCGCGTCGGGCAGACGTCCAAGCCCATGTGGGTTCTAGACAAGTCGACCGGCAGGGGCGACCACTTCAAGGTGTCGCCGCTCAACAAGTGGACGCCGAAGTCCGGCGAGCAATTCTACGTGATGGTTTCCGGCCTCGCCCGTTCGACGGGCCGGAACGTCAAGGAACGGTCGAACGTTTTCAAGGTTGTTTGGCCGTGACCCCTTCCGAACCTCAAAACAGACGCAAGTTCGACGACCTGTCGTGGAAAGTCCTCGGCTGGCTGATGGACGCCATCGCCGTCGCCGGGCTTGCGTTCATCGTGAATCTCCACATCCGCACGACGCAGCTCGAGCTGTGGAAGGCCGAGACGAGCGGCAACCGATGGAACAGCCAGATGCAGGCCGACTACGCCGCTTCCCAGGCCCGCGAACTGACCAAGATCTGGGGCGAGATGTCCAACATGAAGACCGAGTGGATCAAGGGCATGAACGACATCAACGTCAAGCTGGCGTCGCTCCCGGCCACTCTGCAGCTTCCGCCGAAGTGGTGGGAGGACTACGTCCGCAGCAATCTCGCCGACCACAACGAGCGGCTGAAACTTCTGGAGCACAAGCAATGAGCGCGCAAGTCCGCATCTTCGACCGCGACAACCTCGTCCCCGGGCTGCACGTCGGCCGCCGTGCCTCGGCCCCGATCTCGAAGGGGATCCTGATGGCCACCGGCGTTCGCACGGAGCCGATCTGGAAACTGCCGATCATGGGCTACGACGCCTACGTCGCCACGATCGTCGGCCTGACGCACGACGCCATGTTCGTCGTCGACCCGTCCGACGGCGTTCTCAAGATCGGCGACGCGCTCGGCGGGAAGGTCAACTCGTGCGTCTACACCCCCATCGAGGAGTGGGAACGCGCCTGCGTCGAGGAAGGCCACCGCATCGTTGTCGGCCGGCCGGCCGGCGCCACGAACGAACAGCTCGCCGCCGCGGCCAGGTGGTGGAGCGAGAACGTCGCCGGGAAGCAATACGACAAGGTCGCGCTTGGCCAGCTCCTCGTCAAGGCCGCGCTCGGCGACTGGATTTCGTACAAGGTCGGGCTGTATTCGCGCTTTTTCTGCACCGAAGGCGTCCAGGCGGCCCTCGCCAGTCCCGGTTGCCGTTGCGACCCGTACTGGCCCAACAAGAACGGCACCCCCGGCACCACGACGAAGCGCTACGCGGAAGGCCGGTTCGAGCTGGAGCTGCGCGCACTTACCGTCGAAGGCGTTGGGTACCTTGCCCATTTCCGGGCGTGAGCGCATGGACGGCTACCGCGAAAAGTACGGCATGCTGTGGCCCGAGGCGCTGCCGGACCCGTTGATCGACTTGAAGGTCTGGAAGCACTGGCGCGAGCCGGAGTACAAGGCCTGCACCGAGAAGGAGCCGTGGGAGTGCTTCTGGCGGGCGATCTACTCGCTGATCCCGCGCAAGGAATTCATCCGCCACGAGTGGAGCGAGCAGCACGTCTACGACTGGACGACGGAGAGGTTCATCATCACGTGGGGCTGCGCCAGCTCGGGAAAAAGCAACGATTACGGCGCGCTTGCGCTTATTGATTGGATGGTGGACCCGGCTGAGACGGTTACGATCCTGGCCTCCACTTCGCTGCAGATGCTGAAGATCCGTTCCTACGAATCCGTGTTGCGGTATTTCCATCTGGTCAAGGCGAACCGGCTGTTCGACATGCCCGGCAAGCTGCGCAAGACGGACAGCGCGATCATCCTGGACGAGGACGACGAGCTCGGCGTCGCCACCGACAAAGCGTCCATCCGCGGCGTCGCCGTGGCCGAGGGCACGGAGCAGGAGGCCCGCGCAAAGCTGCAGGGCGCGCATTTGCCGTACGTCCGTCTGGTCCTGGACGAGTTGTCGCAGATGCGCCCGGCCGCCATGCGCGTGCGCACGAACCTGTCCATCGGCTCGAAGGATTTCAAATTGGTGGGGCTCTGCAACCCCGACTCGTTCACGGATCTCGCGGCGCAATACTCTAAACCCGATTTGCCGGGCGGCTTTGCCGCCCTCGACCCGGAAACCTCGATAGAATGGTTCAGTCCTTACGGAAAGATCCGGAGGCACGACGGCCTGAGAAGCCCGGCAATCATCCATCCCGAGAAAAAGCTGGCGTTCCTGCTGACGAAGGAGAAGCTCGACGACATCCGCAAGGACGTCGGCGGAAACGAGGACGACCCGGAATTCTGGACCATGGTGCGCGGCTTCCCGCCGGCGCAGGGGCGCAAGCAGACCCTGCTGTCCATGGCTGAGTTCATGCGCTCCGGAGCCACGGAGGACGTGACCTGGCGGCTTGGCCCGTCCGTCACCGTGCTCGGCTGCGACCCGGCGTTCTCGGAAGGCGGGAACCGGGCCGTCATGCAGGCCCTGTCCGCCGGATTCGACAAGGACGGGCTGCTCAAGATCCTCTGCCACGAGCCGAGATACGCCAAGATCGAGGCGTCGTCGCAGGTCCCGATCACCGACCAGGTCGGCGCGGCCCTGAAGGACTACGCCGATCTTTTGCAGGTTCCGGCCCACCTGGTCGGGGTGGACGACAGCGCGACGCAGTCCGTGGCCGACCACATGAAGTCGAAGTACGGCTGGACCGTGCACCGGTTCGTGTCGAACGCCAAGCCGTCCGATTTGCCCATGGTCCGCGGGTTGGCGCGCAAGGCGTCGGACCAGTATTACAACCAGAGCACGGAGCTGTGGGCGGCGACGGCGGAATTCGTCCGCGCGGGCCAGATGCGCGCGTTCCCGATGGTCGCGGCGGAGCAGCTCTGCCGGCGCCCGCTGGAGCCCAACAAGCGCCCGCACCGGCTGCTGTCGAAGAAGGCGTCGATCCGCGACGGCGGGGAAATGAAATCCGGCGAGTCGCCCGACGAACAGGACGCCATGTCGATCGCCGTCGGCGTGCTGAGATTTGTCTTGAATTTGATCGCGGGAGCTGACACGATTCTCGAAAAGTATCTGGGACCGTGGGGCAGCGCGGCCCCGAAGGTTTTTGGTTCCGGGCTCAGGCAGGCGGCCCGGAAGTACGACCTGGACGCCAGGGCGTACGAGCATGCCGGCGCATAGGAGAAGAAAGAAAATGAGCGAAGAAAGTCCCGATCCGAAGTTCGTTCCGCCGGCGCAGGCCGAGCTGCCGCAGGGCGCCAAGGCGTTCATCGAGGCCCAGGAGGCCGCGTACGAGGCCCTGGCCGAGCTGTTTGCTCCGTACGTGCAGAAGCACGGCGGTCTGGCCCGCAACTTCGAGCACGTCATGGCGAAGATGCGCGAGACCGGCTTCTGGGTGAACGATTCGATCAACATGATGATGAACCCGCAGCTGTTCAAGGCAGCCGCTCCGGAGGCCGACGATGCCGCGCCCGGCAAAGAAGAGCCCTAGCAAACAGGCCGTCCCGACCTGCCCGTTCTCCGGGAACCCGCTGGAGATCGTCCAGCTGTCGAACGGAGACTGGCAGGTCCGCGGCACGGGCTGGGTCTCGGCCAAGCTGTTCCCGTTCAGGGAACACGCGGTCTGGTTCTTCTCGCACCGCGACGGCAAGCCGCCGGCCGGAATGAAGAACCCGTACCGGCGGGTCGAGGTGGTCGGCGTGCGCGAGCCGCCGGATCCGGCGCAGGCCGAGGTGGCCGCCGCCGTCAAGGACGCCGAGAGCATCGGCGAGGCCATGGTCGACGAGGTGGTCAAGTGAGCGACGCCCCGAAACGCGCGAAGTTCATCATGTCCGGCACGACGCCGCCGGTCGGCTGGGTCTACGAGATCGTCCACGAGGACGTCAAGTACCGGTTCCAGTCGCCCATGCGCCACGGGCTGTTCCTGCAGCTGCGGCAATGGTACTCGGCCAAGGGGCTGGAGTGGCCCGGCGACGCCGAGATGACCGCGCGCGTCGAGCACTACATCTGCCAGCTGTGCCCGCCGGGGTTCTGCGAGGGCGGGCCGAATCGGCCGGCGGTTCCGTACCTCTCGGTCGCCATGATCCGCGACGGCACGAAGTTGTTGCTGCGGAGAATTTTTGCGCGCAAGGAATTTTTGGTCGACCAGGACGAGGCGAACAGACGCGCAAAGATTTGCGCGAATTGTTCCGCTAACCTGCACGGTATATGCACCTCGTGCCCGGGCAACGAATTCTTCGAGGTGTTCGGGTGGTTCATCCGCGCCGGACGAAAGACTCCGTACGACCAGGCTCTCGATACCTGCGCAATATGCAAGTGCTTGTTACGGGCAAAGATATGGGTGCGGCAGGAAACGCTGAACGAGCTTTCGAAGCACGAATATTTACCGAATTGCTGGCTGTTTGGCACCCCGGCCCACGTTCCGGAAAAGAAAACGGAGTCCTGAAATGAAAAAGGCCGAGGTCGTCAGCGTATCCAAGCCGCCCTACGCCGAGCAGGAAGCCCTGCTGACGGTGGACGCGCAGGCCCGTCCCGTCGAGGACCGCCTCGGCACCCCGGACGTCGCGCGCACCGTGTACCAGCGGTACCGGCAGGCCCTGCTGGCGGTGGCCAAGGCCGACGCGCGCGTGATGGCGCTGCATCGCGGCGCGGCGCCGTACGACGACGCCGAGCTGCGCGGCCTGGGCCAGGGCTGGCGGGCGAACCTGAATCTTCGGGAGATGAAGGGCATCGTCAACCACCGCGCCGACGCGGCCTACGACCTGCACATGGAGATCGGCAACCGGATCAAGGTGACCGTGCGTCCCGAGTTCCGCGAGTACCAGTCTCCCAATCCGCTGGTCGACTACGGCGAGATCGTCGCCGAGGAATACACCCATTTGCTCAACGTCGACTGGCCGGAGAACTACCTGCTGATCGACCAGATTTCCCGCGACCGCATCAAGCTCGGTTTGGGCGTGGCGGCCTGGAAGGACCACCTGGACTGGCGGCCGTCGCGCGTCCCCAAGTACAGTTTTTTCACGGACCCGAAGTTCGCGCCGCTGGCGGATTCGATTCCGTGCTGCGTGATCCGCGACACGCTGGCGCTGCAGGACGTCCTGCCGCTGCTGGAGCCGGAGCGACGCGAGGCGGCGAAGAAGATGGGGTGGAATCTCGAGGCGCTTCGCTCCGTCGTCCTGCATTTCTACGACCAGGCGACCGAGTCGAACTCGACCGCCGAGCCGCCGTCCGTCCGCGACGACGTCGTCGGGCACTGGTCCGCGTTCGAGGCGTGGCGGGCGAGCCGGCCGTCCGACGTCGCGGTGTTCGAGCTGGAGACGATTCCCGTCGTCCGCTACCTGATCAAGTCCGTGTCCGATTCGTCGGTGTCGCACTACGTCGACGTCGACCCGGCGATGTGCGCGTTCCAGCCGCCGGATTTCATTTTCAGGAAGCTCGGCCAGTTCGGCAAGATGTCGGAAGCGATCTGGCTGAACCCCTACAACTACGCGGAGGGCACGATCGGTTCCGTCGACGGGCTGGGGCACGACCTGGCTCCGTACTGCGAGATTTCCAACCGCATGCTCAACACGGTGCTCGACGGCGGCATGATCGCCGGCGGGCTTCTGCTGCAGGCGCAGGCCGGGTGGGACGCCGACGAGGCCGCGGTCACGCGCTTCGGCCCCGCCACCGTCCTGTCCCCCGGCGTCCAGGCCGTCCAGTCCGCTTTCGTACCGCCGATCGACAAGCTGCTGGAGGTCCGCATGGCCATCCGCGGCGTGTACTCCAACAACGTCGGCATGACCCGGATGAACCCGGAGCTGATGGAAGTGTCGGCCCGCGGAACGCGTTCCACGCAGGAGGTCGTGACGGAACGCCAGCGCGAGTTCCGCATCGAGAACAACGCGGCCAATTTCGAGTACATGATGTGGACGAACCTGCACCGGGAGATCTTCCGGCGGGTCGTCAAGGCGTCGAAGATGTCTTCGGCCGTTCCCGGCGCCAAGGAAGCCAAGGCGTTCCGCGAGCGCTGCGTGTCCCGCGGCGTTCCGGAGGTCCTGTTCGACGAGCACGAGAAGGCCCTGGTCGTCGAGGCCAACCGGGCGATCGGCGGCGGCAGCCCGCAGGCCCGCGAGGAAACCTGGGGCAAGCTCATGGGGCTGCGCGGGTCCATGGACGAGGCCGGTCGCCGGCATGTCGAGCGGCAGTACGTCTCGGCGCTGATCGGCTACCGCGAAGTCGATTCCGTGTTCCCGATCGGCTCCCGCGACGCGATTCCGACGAACGAGAAGTCCATCGCCACGCTGGAGAACAACGATTTCCGGGAGGGCTCGCCGGTTCCGGCCGGGTCCGACCAGCTGCACACGGCGCATATCGCCATCCATTTCGAGCTGCTTGGCGGAATGGTGCAGGCGTACGACGCTCCGCAGGCCGGCGCCGGCGCCGACGCGCAGGCGATCCTGCGCACGTTCGCCGCCGCCTTGCCGAACTGCGAGGAGCACATCCGGTTCCTGGCGCAGGACGAGAGCCGAAAGGACTACGTCAAGCGCGCCGCCGCCATGCTCAAGGAGCTGGTCGTGTTCTACCGCCGCGTCGAGAAGGACGCGCAGAAGAGCGACGACGAGCGCCAGAAGCTGGAGCTCGAGCGCCAGCAGATGGTCATGAAGGAACTGGAGAACCGCATGAACGGGGAGACCGCCGTCAAGCTGCGCAAGATCGAGCTGGACGCCCAGCTCGACGCCATGCACCAGCAGGCCCTGGCGGCCACCCGCCAGTGGGCCAAGGAGGCCCAGGAGCAGATCAAGCGCGAATCGATGGAGGCGCGCCAGCAGCTGGAGCGCGAGATGGCCGAGCGCCGGATGGCGCTCGAGGAGGAGATCGCCCGCCGCAAGCAGGCGCTCGCAGAGGAAACGAAGAAGTAGGGTCGATCCCGGGGAGAAGAACAGGAGAGGCGCATGACGAAGAAGAAAACCGGCGCGGCGGTTCCGCGGCACGAATTGTTCGCGTTTCTGGACGCCAGCCCGTCCGTCGTGGACGCGCACGGCGCCTGGCTGGCGGCCGGCGGCGACAAGCTGCTGGACCTGGCCGTCAACGCGATCCGCGGCGAAATGTTTCCGTACGACCAGCCGCAGCACGTGCAGGCGTCGTTCGGCGCGTTCGTCGGCGGCGCGACCTGGATGGCCAAGCTGCTGCGCAACCTGATCGCCGTGTCCAACAACCGCGCCGAGACGGCGCGCGTCCTGTCGCAGGCCGATCCGTCGATCAGTCCGGAAGAGCGGGCGCTCCTGCGCCGGCTGTACGGTCTGTCCGACGAGGAGATCGCCGGCAACTTTGGAAAACAACCCGGACAACCCGGATAACAGGAGAAGAACATGGACCCCATCGAAATCGAAGATAAGCCCCCGGTCATCGACAACTTGCCCGGCGACATCGGAGAAGCGGCCTTCGCGCTGCTCGACAAGGACGCCCCGCCGCCTGCGCCGGCCAGGCGCGACGATCCGCCCCCTCCGCCGCCTCCGCCGCGCCGCGAGGAGCCGCCCGCTCCTCCGCGTCGGGAGCCGCAGAAGCCTCCCGCCGCCAAGCCGGTGGAACTCGACCCGCTGTCGCCGGAGGCGCTCGCCGCCGCGGCCCCGAAGAAGGACGACGGCGGCATGCCGGCGGACCTGCTGAAGGACGCGGACATCGAGCGGTTTTCCGACCGCAAGCAGCGCGAAGCGTTCGTCAAGGAGCGCGCCGCGCACAAGGAGGCCCGCCAGCGCCTGCAGGAGCTGTCCCAGAAGGTCAACGAGCTTTCCTCCAAGGCGCAGGACGCCGAGCAGCTGGCGGAAATCCGCAAGCAGCTCGAGGCCCGCGACGCCGAGGTCAAGCGGCTGGAGGCCGAGATCGCCAAGATCGACCTGTCCCGCAGCCCCGAGTTCCGCAAGCGCTACGACGACCGGATGAACCAGCTCGGTCGCCGCATGGTGGATGCGCTTGCGGCCGAAGGCGTCCCGGCCGAAGAGGCTTCCCGCCTCGTGCGCGGCCTGGTCGCCGAGCGGCGCCCGTCCGCCCGCGAATCCGCGCTGGACGAGGCCGCTCCGTCGTTGAAGGGGACGCTCCTGGCGTTCCTGACGCAGTTCGACGAGGTGGCCCAGGAACGGCAGACGGCCCTGGAGAAGGCCAAGGAGACCGCGGCCGCCATCGGAGAAGCCGAGTCCCGCGCCCGGCTCGCGGCGATGGCCGGGCAGGTGGATTCGGCGGCCGACAAGGCCGTTGCCGAAGCCATCGCGCTCGGGTCGCCCTACTACAAGGAGGTCGCCGGCAACGACGAGTGGAACGCCGCCATCAAGGAGCGGGTGCAGACTCTGAAGGGCCTGCTCCTGTCCCAGGATCCGGAGAAGCTCGCCCCGTTCGTGGCCGAGGGCATCACGGCGGCCGATACCCGCCGGCGTTACGCCGAGCTCTTCAAGCGCTTCAAGGAGCTGGAGGCGGAGCACGCCAAGGTGATCGGCAGCTCTCCGCCGTTCGGCCGGACGCTGCCGGCCGACGGGGCTCCGCCGCCTCCTTTCCGCAAGCCGCTGAATCCGTCCCTCGGGCTGGAGGATGCCGTTGCCGAAGCGCTGAGTCCGTAGGCCGGAGCTGCGCGCAGGCGGCGGGCGGAAACGCCCGCCGCTTTTTTGTTTTGAAATGGCTTGACGCCGTCTCGCGTTTGTGATTCACTCGCGAGCATAGGAGACATCCAGAGGTTGCTCCGCCTCCGAAGCCCCGACGGGGGGAATGGTGACTACTCGGTCATGCACCAGGACCAGGCGCGAAGGCGCACGGTGCGCGTTCGCATTCGAGAACCATCATTCAGGAGTTTCCCATGTCCTTCAGACCCGGCGACCAATTCAAGGTCTCCAACTTCGAACAGCGGCTCATCGACCTCACCGAGCGTTACGACGAGTTCCTGGAAAAATACGACCGCGAGCACCCGATGGTGTTCCGCGACCGGATCGCCCGCGAGGTGTATCCGCTCTTCAGCGGCCTTTCGCAGAAGACCAACATCTGGCATCCGGGCCTCGGCCCGCAGGCCGGCATTTCCGAGTGGAAGCCCATCCAGGTTTCCGTGGTCGGCAACGGCCAGGACGGCGGCTACAACGCCTGCTCCATCGGCGACACCCAGACCTACGGGTTCTCGGTCGAGTCGAAGGAGTACACCGGCCTGAACACCGAGTGGCGCTCGCCCGTCATTTGCGTGAAGGACACGATGTGGACCGAGGAAGCCCGCCGCCAGGTCGGCTACATCTACTCCATGGGCGTGATGATCACGTCGCAGGCGTGGGAAGTGTATTCGCGCGAGATGTACATGAAGATGGCGTCCGACTCCGCGAACCTCTACGTCCTGACGGCCGGCGCCCCGCTGGAAGGCAACCCGAAGTTCAAGTACGATCCCTTCGAGACGTACGAATACACGGGCGGCCCGTACGGCGCGACCGAGAAGATCACGGTCCTGAAGATTCCGGTCGGCGTCGAAGTTTCGACGCTGAACATGAGCTTCCTGGACTACTACCACCAGTGGGCCTCGGGCGAGTTCCCCGGCGCCGCGCTCAAGACGATCGGCGGCCTGCCGACGTTCGGCCTCATGCTCAACATGGTCGACGTCGACAAGATGGTCCGCGACGACGCGGATACCCGCGCCGACCTGCGCGAGGCGAAACCGGAGATGCTCTTCGACAACTACACGCAGACCTTCAAGGACCTGCGCGGCTGGGGCTTCATCCACGACACGCGCCAGATGCGCTTCAAGTACTGGAAGACCGACGGCACCGACCTCTGGTTCCGCCGCGTCCTCCCGATGCGCGAAGGCCGCAAGATCACGATTGGCAACCTGCCCGAGTTCAACCCCGAGTACATCGCGGCTGAAATCGCGGTGGCGGTCGTGTTCCTGAACGACGTGTACCGCATCCGCATCCCGCCCAAGCTGGACAGCCTGTCCGGCGGCACCTCCTTCGGTCCCGCCCCCGGCTTCAGCGGCGACTGGATGTGGATCAACTACCAGTCGGACGAGAACCTGTACCGCGAGGTCGGGTTCCACGCGATGCGCATGGCGGCGTTTCCGAAGCCCCTGCGGTACAGCACCCGCGCGATGGCCTTCGCGTACCGGCGCTGCCCGCAGACCTGGCCTTCGGTCTGCAAGCTGGACGCTTCGGCCGGCACCGGCGCGATCGCCCTGGCGGTCAGCGCGGCGGAAGGCGACTTCGACGCGGTCAACAAGACCCTCACGGTCAAGTTGACCAAGGTGCTCAGCGGCGCCATCGGCTCGGCCGTGACGGTCACCCAGACCGGCGCGTCCGCGACGACCGTCTCCGGTACCATCGTCGGCGACGCCAGCGCGCCCACCTACGTGCTCGGGTTCACCGACGCGGAGTACGCGAAGCTCGAGGTCGCTTACCTGACCACGGCGGCCGGCAAGGTGACCTCGGCCTAACCCGTACCGGGAGGGGCCGGCCAATCCGGTCCCTCCCGGGCAACCATTGAAAAGGAAACGAGAAAGCACATGAAAAAGTTCACCAAGTCGATTCTCGCGGTCCTCGCGTTCGGGCTTTGCCTGTCCGCCCAGGCCGCAACCGTGACGAACGCCGACGGCACCACGTTCACCGTGAACGTCCTGTCGGAGAGCGCCGCGACCCTGCGGGACGCCACCGTCCTCCAGGAACAGAGCCGGATCCCCGACCAGGACAACCGGTTCGGCTACCTCATCGCCAAGTACGACGTGGAAGTCGACGGCGGCACCGGGGTGGTCGAGTTCGGCGCGACGATTCCCGACAACGTCGCCGTCGTGGGCGGCTACGTGTACGTGGCGGAAGCCGTGCTTCCCGCGACGGCCACGCAGGCCATCCACCTGGTGTCGGCCAACGACCTGCTGGCCGCGGGGACGACCCTGCAGTCGACGGGCCTGAAGCGGCTCGGCGCGTCCACGGCGCTGTCCGCCGTCACGCTGCAGCGCCAGATCATCACGAACGTGTTCAACGGCGTCACCAACGTGGTGCCGGTGGTCACGAACGTGGTGGGGACGTCCGGCGCCCTGACCAGCACGCTTCCGGCCGCCCCGGTCTACTCGACCTCGGACGACCAGCTCGACGTGACCTGGACCGGCTCGACGGCCACGCAGGGCGTGTTCTTCGTCGTGCTGGATCTGATCAAGATGCAGTAGCCGATTGCCGCAATCCTGGCTCTTCTCCCCGGGATTGGCCCTGCTCCGGGCCCCGCAATGGGGCCCGGGGCCGGGATTTTTCAGGAGAAGCGGATAGGAGACGGACATGAGAGGCATCAATACTTGCTGCCCGGAGACCGTTCCGACGGTCAACGTGTACCAGAACGTCGTCGAGATGGACGGCACCCGGGCGTTCTGGGCGGAGAAGTACCTGACCGGCGCGCAGTACAAGGCGGTCGGCTGGATCCAGCTCGACCACGTCGCCTACACCCGGTCGCAGTGCACGCTGATCCTCAACTCCGGCGTCCAGCGGCAGCCCAACGATTTCGTCGTCTCCGGCGACAAGGTCTATCTGTCGTTCGTTCCGCAGGACGGCGACCTCATCCACTTCAAGTATTTCGCCCTGACCGACGGAACCTCGAACGTCGTCAACGACTCGAGCCTGCCGACCGGCTCCATGATCGGCTTCTCCGGGGCGACGATCCCGGACGGCTGGCTGGAGATGGACGGCACGACGTCTTACGCGTGCGCCGCGTACGCCGATCTCGTGGTTTGGCTGACCGCCAACCCGGACTACGCGCTTTCCAACGACGGCACGAATTTCGTCCTGAAGGCCCTGAACACGCCGTACTACGACGGCACCACCCTGGTCGTCGGCAAGACCATCATCCGGACGTAGGAGGTCGCAAATGGCCCTTCCGTTCTCGGCGACCCATTTGGCGGAGCTCCGCAGGATGTTCCTCAGCTCCCTCACCGGGGCCGAGCTTCTGCGCCTGGCCGCCGCCCTGGACGCCGCCGTCCGGGAGGCCGACGCGAAGGCGCAGGCCGCGCAGGCCGTCGCCGCCGCCGCCGCAACCCCCGAAGACGTGCAGTCCGCTCTCGTCCCGTACGCGTCCAAGGACGAGATTTCCGGCATGGCCACCAAGGACTACGTGGACCAATCCGTGGCCGGGTTGGCGTCCGAAGCGTTCGTAGGCCTCGCCGTGGCCGGCCTGGCATCCGAAGAATACGTCGACGCCAAGTTCGACGGCACGTTCACCGGCTCGCAGGTTCTCGACGGGCAGACGCTCGAGATCGAGAACGGGCTGATCAAATCCATAACCCCGGTGCCGTGATGCAGAACGATTCCGTGGCCAGGGTCGCGATCCAGGGGTTCCCGAAAGGGGTCAACGACCTGCTCGATCCGTCTTTCCTGCCGGAAGGGCAGGCGGCGCGGCTGCTCAACGTCGAGGTCCGCAACGGCCTGGCGGAGTCGCGGCCCGGTTTCCTGGCGCTGGACTGCCCGGTCCAGGGCCGGTTCCAGGGCGCCTTCCGCTACGAGCTCGAGGGCGCGCTGCGGTGGGTGCTGGTCGTTTCCGGGCAGGTGTGGACATACAATTTTTCGACCGCGGCCTGGACCAAGGTCGGCGAGTTCCCGACGGTCGATTTCGACCGGGCCTACTTCTGCCAGGCCGGCAAGTACGCCGTCGTCCAGAACGGAATCTACGCTCCCGTCGAGAACTGGCCGATCATCTTCCACGAAGACTCTCCCGTCGACAACCTCGAGACCGAATATATCTGGGGCAACGACCGGCTGAAGGTGAAGGATTTTCGTTACGAGAGCGACGATCCGGATTTCGACTCCGGCCTCGAGAACGACTGCGACGCGATCCGCGTTCCGATCGGCAAGGCCATGGCGTTCGGCCAGGGCCGCCTGTTCGTGGCCGTCGAGCGGTACTACGACAACGGCATCGCCTCCGGAATCGTCGGCTGGCGCTACGACGGGCTCCGGCATATCGTGGCCGGCGACGACGAGCGCTGGGACGACCCGGACCGCATGCTCGTTTTCCGCCAGAACGACGAGGTCAACGGCGGAGGCGCCCTGACGGTGCCGGCCGAGAACGGGCTCATCACCTTCCTCGCCTTCTTCCGCAACGCCTCCACCGGCACCGGCCTGGGCGAATTGCTCGCCATGTGCCGCCGCGGATCCGTCGTCTACTCCGTCAGCGTGAAGCGCGGGGACGAGGACAACCAGTGGCTGCTGCCCGGGTTCGGGCAGGTCCTGTTCCAGACGTCCGGTTCCCGGAGCCCGTGGGCCGTCGACGCCGTGAACTCCGATCTCGTCTACCGCGGCGACGGGGGCCTGCGCACCCTGAAGTTCGCCGCGTCGTCCGAGACGGCGTCCGGCGGCCTGGCCGTGTACCCGCTCAGTCCGGAGATCTCCACCCTCGTCGGCCGCACGGCGGCCGCGCACGAGCCGTTCGTTTCCCTGGCGGCCTCCGACAACTACGCCGTCTTCACCTCCGACGGCGTCGAGCTTGGCGACGGCAGCGTCGCCTTCCGGGACGTCCTGCCGTGGGACCTGGCGAACTTCCAGGTTTCCGGGGAGACCCCGTCGCGGGTGTTCGCCGGGGCCTGGCGCGGCCCCCTGTTCCACGCCGTGCTGAAGGCCGGCGAGGGCGTCCTCGGGGCCGTCGTCCGCGCGTCGGCGTCGGCCCCGCTGCGCATCGGGACGTTCGCCCGTTCCTTCCGCGATCCGGCGCAGACGGCGGCCGTGCGCTCGGCCGCGTTCGATTTCAAGGCCCCGTTCGACCTCAAGCGCGTCAAGTACGCCGACCTGTCGTTCGACCGGGTCCATACCGACCTGGAGGTCTCCGTCCGCTGGCGCCCGGACGGCGGCGCCTGGCACGCTTCCGACCCGCGCCGGTTCAGGTCTTCGCTGGGCGGGCCGACGGGTCCGTTTCGCGTGGCCGTCGAGGCCGACAACGCCGGCACCGGGTATTCGATCGAGTTCGCGGTCGAGTGGACCGGGCACGCCCGCCTGCGGTCGGCCGTGTTCTGCGCCTCGCGCGGCGACGCGTTCACGGGCGGGGAAGACGCGCTTTGCGCCACGGTTGATCTGGACTCCGGCGTTCCGGAAGAGCTAGGATCGGCCCCGGAGGAATGAGGACATGAATTTCTACACCCTGCAGGACGCCGTGACCGAGCTGAGCCCGCGCATCAACGGCGGGACGTGCCGGTTCGAGACGGCCGCCGCGCGCATCAACCAGGCCACGCGGCGGATCATGAACCGCCCGAAGAAGCCGATCCACGTCGAGCGCGTCGTGCGCTTCTTCACGCGCAAGGACACGATCACGCTTCCGCGCGAGGTCGAGAAGATCCTCCACTTCACGATGGACGGCGCTCCGGCGCCGCTTTTCGGCCGCGCCTACGAGTTCGTGTCCGGCGGCTGGGGCGAGGTGGCGTGCCACCACCCGACCATGTCCGGCAAGTACCTCGTCGACATGGGCAACCACTACTCCACGATGTTCGACGTCCCCTGCATGGAGGCGGACGAAGACAACTGCCAGGAGCCCGTCTTTTCGACCTTCGGCCTGGCCGCCTTTTCCACCGAGGCGGCGGACGAAGCGAAAGCGCTGGTCGTCTACGGCCGCGACGGCAAGAACCAGGTCCTTGGCTCGCCGCTCCCCGGAATGGCCCTTCCCATCCAGCGCTGGAAGGACGGCGTCGAGGGCGATCTGTTCATGGATCTGGCGTCCGCCGGCGGCGAGACCGTCGAGTTGTCCGATCCCGTCCGCGACGTCGAGCGCGTGCAGAAGCCGGCCACGTCCGGATTCGTGTCGCTGTACGCCTGCGACCTCGACGCCATGGCGTTCCACTTCCTGGCCAAGTACCACCCGCAGGAGACGAACCCGCGCTACCGCCGGTACCGGATCACCTATCCCGACTACGAAAACGGATCGTCGATCTACGCGCTGTGCGAGCTCGGCTTCGTGCCGCTCCTGCACGCCGACGACGTCCTGATCGTCCAGAACATGGACGCTCTGAAGCTCATGGTCATGGCGATCGAGCTCGAGAACGAGCGCGACTTCCAGGCCGCCAAGGCCTACGAGGCCGACGCGTACCGCCTGATCGACGACCAGCGCACGGCCGAGCGCACGCACGAGCCCAATTTGATCCAGGTGTCCGGGTGCTACGGGTTTGGTGGAATAAGGGCATTGTAGGATGAGCGACGACACCAACAAACCGAAGCCGGCGGAAAAACCTTCCTGGTGGAACGAGGAACAGCATGGCGAGTGGACGAATGACCACGCCATGGCGTTGTCCGGCTTTCAGGAAGTCCTTGGTCGCGGTATTGCCCCTACGTCCGCCGAAGTAGCGGGCATTAACAACTGGGCTGACTACTATCATGACCACGGCTACGACGGGTTGACCGCCCAGCTGTCGCTGTCCGACGAGGCCCGGCTACGCGGGGTCGATCCGACCGCGTACGGCAACACGATCGTCGATCCAGAGACCCTGTCCGAGAAGGACAGGGAGTGGTATAACGCCTGGGCGGAATCCCACCCCGGGGAGACCTTCTACTCCGGCATCCTCGAGCAGTTGAGCTGGCGGCAAGGGCTGTACAGCGTGGACGTGTATCGGGGTATGAATGACGGTACCATAACGGTTGATGGCAGCGGAGTTATTACGGTTACTCCCGAGGCCGTCGAGACCTATGGCGGCGAGAACCTCGTCTTTCATCACGGCCGGGCAGGACAGCTTATCCGGGTCCCCGAGGACTCCGGCGTCGTCATCGAGCACCGGCGAGTGTTCAAGGGCAAGAGGCCGGAGGGTTTCACGGACGAGCAATGGGACAAGTGGATGTCCGAGCAGAACTCCGACGGGTACACGCTGTATAGTACGTCGCCGCCGCAGAAGAAAGGGATTGGCCACTACGTCTCCCGCGGGCTCAAGGACATTGGGCTGGGTAGCGACGCCGTGGACTTCGTCATGGCAGCGGTCCCGGTTGTCGCCACGATAGTTGGAGGACCCTTGGCAGGCGCTCTCACGGCGCCCTTGGCCGCGCCTTTTGTCGACGACGCCTTGGGCATCAACGAAGCCTATTTCGTGACCGATCCGCTCGGCGTGACCAGCGGCACCCACTGGGGCACGGAAGGCATGCAGCGCAACCTTGCCGGCGGGATGAATTTCTTCAACACGACGGACGCGGAGCGGTTCCAGTTGGCGCAGGGCATCGGCCGCGGCATTGTGGGGACGGTCGCCACGATCGCTACCGGCGGGCTGGCCGGAGTGGCAATCGGGGCCACGTGGTCGGCCATTCAGAACGTCAACCGGGCCGCGGCAGGAACGCAGTCCTGGGGCGACGCGTTTACGAATATCGGGATCGGTACGGCGTCGTCTGCCTTGATGGTGGATGGCGGCGGCGTCGGGGCTGCGTTCGTGAATGCGGCGAACAGCAGCGTCGCCGGGATGCTCCAAACTGGACTGACTACCGGAGACTGGGACGCGGCGCTCGAACAAGGCGCGGTGTCCGGGTTGTCCTCGTTGGCTTCGGCCGGATTCAACGCCGCCTTGCGTCCAACCAGCGCGGGGATGGGCGCGCTCTATGGAGCCGGCAGCGGCATGGCCACGGCATACGGCGCCGGGGCGCTGCTCGGCATGGAGGGCGACGAGCTCCAGAACTCCGTGATCAACGCCGGCATCCAGGGCGCGATTCGGGGGACCGCTAGCGGCAGCGAGCGAGATGCGTACTACAACAAGAAAGACCCAAATACTGGAAAAACCGGGTATGAAACCGCCAGCGCGCACGCCATGCAATGGGGGCCTCCCGAGCGAGGCGACATGCCGTTGGCGCAGGACGCAGGCGCGTGGGCCGGCGTGAGGAACTGGGCGACGGACTGGGGGCTGGGGAATACTCCCTGGGGGCAGTCGCGTATTGCACAGGAGTTTCTCGGAGCGGTCACGCCGTGGGCCAC